>NZ_JQFL01000009.1:0-59492 GCF_000764215.1 Pseudoalteromonas sp. ND6B | reverse complement strand
TGAATCGCCCCGAGTTCATCGGAGACCAGTTTGTTTAAGTCAGGCCACTTTACCTGACTCGTTTAAATTATCATAGTAGTCTGTTTCATATTGAGCTGGTGAAATATACCCAATTGAAGATAATAAGCGTTGATTATTAAACCAATTGACCCACTCTAACGTTGCGTATTCAACAGCATCAACATTCTTCCACGGGCCATTTCTGCGAATAATCTCTGTTTTAAATAATCCATTTATTGTTTCAGCCAATGCATTGTCATAAGAGTCACCCACACTGCCTACAGACGCTTGAATTCCAGCTTCAGCAAGTCGCTCAGTGTATCGTATAGACAAATATTGGCTGCCTCTGTCGCTGTGGTGAATTAACCCTTCGGGGTTGCCACGATGCCAAATAGCTTGCTCTAACGCATCAAGAATAAGCTCTGTGTGCATTGTCGTTGATACACGCCAACCTACAATGTATCGTGAAAAAACATCTATCACGAAAGCGACATAAACAAACCCACTCCATGTGGCAACATAGGTGATGTCAGCTACCCAAAGTTGATTTGGCTGCTCAGCAGTAAATTGACGATTAACTAAATCAAGTGGCTTATCTTGTTGCTCGTCAGGTATCGTTGTCTTATGTGCTTTACCCCGACGAACACCTTGAATTCCCATAACTCGCATCAATCGTTCGACTGTACAGCGGGCGACTTGATGGTCGTCAAGCTGTAGCTGCTTCCATATTTTTCTTGCACCATAAACTGACATATTATCCTCCCACACTTCGCGAATGAGTATTATCAGCTCAGCATCACGCTTTTTGCGGTTAGACAGTCGCTCAGGCTCTCTTTGTATCTGTTTATGAGAATAATACGTTGATGGTGCAATCGGCAATTCCTTGCAAATTGACTCGACACCGTAATGCTCTCTGCAAGCATCAATAAAATCCACTATTACTTCTGTTTGCGGTCGAGCTCCGCTTGGGCGAAAAAAGCGGCAGCTTGCCTCAGGATATCATTCGTTCGCTTGAGCTCTTTATTCTCGCGCTCTAAGACGGCAAGGCGTTCTTCAGTTGATTGCGTATTAGAAGAGGGTTTAGACGGTTGAGCTTGAGATTTCTTGACCCATGCTCTAAGTGTTTCTGGGGTACATCCCAGTTTATCTGAAATCGATACTAGCGCAGCCCAAAGAGAAGGGTATTCATGCTGTTGTGTGGTAACAAGCCTAATTGCACGTTCACGAAATTCTGATGTATAGCGATTTGATTTTTTCATAGTTCCAGTTTCTCAAGTTATTGAGTCTCTGGCAAACACGGGGCGATTCATTATAAGTATTAGCAAATACTTTGTATTCTCTGTGCAGCGCGCAGCGCCTCGGTGTCCTCTGTGGTTCAAGAGTAATTTTTATGTTTTGGGTTTAAGTGATTTATTCACAAAGAGGGTTATGAGACGCTGCGCTTTTAGATATTTAGCTCGAAGCTCGTCGCCCGCGACATTAAAAATGACGCGACATGAAGTCGCTGCTACAAGTCGGCAATAATATCAACCTAGAACCGGCTTGACCCTCTCATTTGTTTCTCATTCCCTTCTCTTTGTTCAAAAGATATTTTAGTGATTTATTCACAAAGAAGGTTAAGAGACGCTGCGCTTTTAGCTATTTAGCCCGCAGCTCGTCGCCCGTCGCTCACGACATCAAAGAATGCCGCGACATGAAGTCGCTGCTACAAGTCGAAAATAATATCAACCTGATACCTAGCACCTAAAACCTATCGCCTGTTCCAATTTACTGCTCTTCTAAATCAAATTCGGTGGTGTGGCCGTCGCCGTGTATGAGCTGGTAACGGTCTAAATTACCGCCTTTAAGGGTAACCAAACTAATCGCTGAATCGCTTACTAGGTACTTTTGGCCTGTGCCTTTAGTTTGGTGTTTGTCGACTTCCATGTGCCAGCGTTTGGTAAAAAAGTTAAGCGGACTTTTAGGGCCATATAAAATGGAGTCGAGCTTATCAAGCACATTTATTAGCTTACGCGGGAACTCGTTTTTAATGCCACTGGCTGTGAGCTGCCAAATTCTGTTGGGGTGATCGCCAAAACGCTTTTGCACTGAAAAACAAAACGAATAATGCACGTCGCCTGATAAAATCAGCGTTTCATTTGGGGTGTCGGTACGTCTAAATGTGTCGAGCAATTTTTTAGCTGAACCTTCGTGCGCCATCCAGTTTTCTACATCAACCATAAGCGGTTGCCCACACATGTTAAACACCGCTTGAATTGCCTCTATTGATTTAACCCCAAACACCGGTGCGGGCGATACAATAATGACCTGGTCATGGCTGAGTAGGCTTTCCTCAAGCTCAGTGAGACGCTCCCAATCTAACAAGCCTGAGGGTTCATTAAAGTTCTGCTCGTTACGCCAGCGGTGTGTTCGGGTATCAAGCACCACCACTTTAGGAATAGTCGTTAGCTCATAATGCCAATGGTTAAAATCGTTTAGATGTTTATCAAATGCTTTAAATTGCCAGTGCTGATCCCCCGCTAGACTTGTTATAAATGGAGTAAGTAGCGCACCGGTTTTTTGTAGTGCGTCGTTACCCATTCCCTGAAACAGCCAATAGCTTGCTAAGCCATTATTTACAATACGCTTGCTACTGGGGTTTTGATTAATGGCTTGCTCCCACCCGGCGGTGAGGTTCCAATCATCAGTTACATCGTGATCGTCAAACATCATTAAGGTAGACACATTGGCACATAATCGCTCTACCTCAGCTAAGCCTTTAGCGTAATCAATGAGTGTGGCTTTTTCTGTGCTAAACAATGCTTGGCTTTTTTCGTTACCGCCTGAGTAATTTAGCTTTGATAAGTCAACATATTGCCACGCGGTACTACTAAAATTGAGTAAATACAGCGCTACAAACTCTTCAAAATGAATAAGGTGGTTATACGCTTTTACGCTAGAAAAATGCGGCTCGTCTTTTTTTAACCAGTAACCTATACCTAATTTAGAGCGCTTTTTCCACGAGGTGGTGGGTAGTAAATGATGGCGGCCATAAAGCTGTTGGCTAATATCGTCGGGTAAATCCAGCGCAAGCGCTTGCTCTTTGTAAATGCCTAATTGCTCGATGAGTTTATGGATAGCTAATAACATAGGCCCTGCTACATCGTCAGCATATACCTGATCGCCCGAGAGCAATAGCAACTGCGCCCCTTGTTGATTATTACTGCGTTGAGTAGCTTGCCACTGACTTGAACTAACTAGGCTGTCTTTTGCGGGATGATGTGCATTACGACACGAGCCATGCAATATTTGCGTCAGTCTTTTGGGGATCACAAACGCAGGTAACGCGCCATCATTAAAACTAAACGCTGATAAATCAACGGGGCTGTCATCAAAAAATAACTGATATTGTAGTAATATGTCGCGCGGGAACTGACTGTTTATGGGTTTAATAACTATGAACTGTAAAAATAAATGTTCACCCAGTCTAACGCTGTTTTGTTCGCTATAGCATTCGTAGCCCATTAGCTCTATACGGCCGTTTACCTGCTTTGAGGTAGCAAACTGAATACAAACTGTGGTTTTTTCTGCTCGGCGCACCATAGGCCCCATAAGTAACAGCGGGTGTTGCACCGAGAGAGTCGTCATGAGGTTAGCCTTTAGCTGCTAATTTAAATAAAGAATAAAAATTATCGGTAGTGGCCTTTGCCAACTCGTTAAAGCTAATACCTTTTAGTTCACTAATATAGTAAGCAACGTCTTCCACATACGCTGGCTGATTAGTTTTACCACGGTACGGTACTGGGGCTAAATACGGCGAGTCGGTTTCAATAAGCAGTCGATCAAGTGGGATTTGTTTTACCACTTCTTTAAGTTCTACCGCATTTTTAAAGGTTACAATACCTGAAATAGAAATATAAAAACCCATATCAATGGCTTTTTTGGCCATATCCCAATCTTCGGTAAAGCAATGTAATACCCCACCGCAGTTTTCTGCTTTGTGTTCACGCATTAAATTAATGGTGTCGGCACGAGCGTCGCGGGTATGAATAATAAGTGGCTTTTGTAATTCGTTGGCTACTTCAATATGGCCAACAAAGCTTGCTTGCTGCACTGCGTGAGTGTCTTTCGCATAATAGTAGTCAAGCCCGGTTTCGCCAATGGCCACTACTTTGTGGTGCGAGGCTAAATCAATTAATTGCTGTTTGTTGAGCGCGTCTTTTTGATCAAGCGGGTGCACACCACATGACGCTGATACGTCGTCGTAATGCTTAATTTGCTCTAGCATGTTAGGGAACTGATCAAGTGTGACGCTCACACATAAAAAGTGTTCTACTTTTTTTGCGCGTGCGTTATCAAGTACTTGGTCTAGGTTTAAATCGAGTTTATCAAAATCAAGACGGTCTAAATGGCAATGAGAATCTACAATCAAAATAAGGCCTGTTTTTACTACATGGTATAAGTTGGATTGCCGGAGTTTAACATAGTCCCCAGCAGTTTTTCGATCTTCGCGTTTAGGTTTGTTTTATCATCTAAAAAGCTAATGCCGATCCCCGGAGGGTTTGAGCTTTGTGCACCTTGCGGAGTGATCCACGTGACTTTACCGGTGACCACATCGTCTTCTAAGGCATCAGGTAAGGTTACTCGTAAAGCGAGTGAATACCCAGGCTCATAACGCATATTGGTGCGTACAAATAGCCCCCCTTTTTTTAAAAAAGGCATGTAGCAGCGATATAGTTCGTCAAGGTCATCTATATCAACTAATAGCTCTTGCATATCTAATCCTTTTTATTGGTTGCGTAATGTATACGCTAGTCGTGATACCGCAAGCGGTAAGTTTAGCCCAAGAATTTGTATGTTATTTTGTAAAAAATCATTCAAGGCTTGCTGTGCAACTTGGTAGGCTTCAAAACTCATGCCGTTTAAAAGCTGCTGTTTTAGCTGCTCACTTAAAAATAAGGTAAAAATACGAACAAGCTCAGGCTGTTTATTTATTATATCGACTAACGCATTGAAATTATGGCTTTGTTTAAACTCAGTTGCAAATTTATAGAGTGTATCAATACTTTCTAGCTGATTTTGCTGTTGCCACTGCTTTACTTGCAGGGGTTGACTGTAAAACAATGATAACCATGGGTAGTTAGGCACGTCTAAAGAACTTAGCCACTGCTTTGCTAGCTGGCTGTTGGTTACTTTGACCTCAGTTTTAGCACAGCGGCTTAAAATAGTCGCTGGTAATTGCGCCGCTTGGCTGGTTGTGAGAATTAAAAACCGGCTGTTACTGGGCTCTTCTAAGGTTTTTAATAATGCATTTGCTGCTGCCGTTGTCATTTTTTCGCAGTTTTCAATAATCGCCACTTTGTTGCCATTTTGCGCCGCCGACTGGTGCATAAAATCGCTTATGCCGCGTATGTCGTCTACACCTATGCTTTGCCCTTCTACTTGAGTAACGCGTTTATCTGGGTGCGTCCCAGCTAGGTTTAACGAGCAGCTTTTACACTGCCCACACGGCGTTAGCACGCTATTAGGTGCACTCAACTGTGATTGTGTATTGTGACATAACAAACTGTTAGCTAATTGATCGCTTAGCTCAAACTTACCTACTCCAATAGGCCCGCAAAATAGCTGCGCGTGATGAAAGCGCTGCGCTTTATAGCTTTGAGCTAAGCGTTGCTCTACATCGTTAAGCCATGGCAATGCCATATTATTTTAATCCTGAAAAAAATGTGCGCAGTACATTAGTAATATCACGGTGTACTTTATCAATACTTTGGTTAGCATCAACGGTTTTAATGCTGTCGTCATCGTTTGCAAGCTCAATGTAACGCATACGAGTGCGCTGAAAAAACTCAATGGCTTCTTGTTCAATTCTATCGAGTTCACCCCGCCCTTTTGCACGTTCAAGACCAATAACAGGGTCAATATCAAGGTAAATGGTTAAATCGGGTTTTAATCCTTTTAACACCATAGAGGATAACGACGCTAACGTGTTTGCACTAATTCCGCGTCCACCGCCTTGATACGCCTGTGACGATAAGTCGTGACGATCAGCTAATACCCATTGCCCTTGCTCAAGTGCAGGGTTTATTACATTGTGCATTAGCTGTGAGCGAGCTGCGTACATAATAAGTAGCTCAGTTTCAAAGGCAATTTCTTCTTGATGCTCTGCTTTTACTAAGGTACGTAACGATTCAGCCAATGGCGTACCACCGGGTTCACGAACATTAATAAAATCAATATGATGATGGTTTAAAAAGTCTTGGCACAAGGCAATAGCGGTTGATTTACCTGCGCCCTCTAGGCCTTCTATCACTATAAATTTTGGTTTCATAAACACTAATTCTTTTTATTTAAAATATACCGGTTAACCGCCGCATTATGTTGCTTTAATGTGGTTGAAAACTGATGGCTGCCATCGCCTTTTGCTACAAAGTAAACATACTCGCTTTTAGGCGGGTTTACCGCGGCTAAAATCGCTTCTTTGGATGGCATGGCAATGGGTGTGGGCGGTAATCCGTTAATACGATAAGTATTATACGGTGTGTAATTTCTCAAGTCTTTACGTTTAATATCACCGTCAAAATCTTCGCCTAGCCCATATATTACGGTTGGATCGGTTTGTAAGCGCATATTGGTATTTAATCTATTTATAAATGCCGATGCAATTAACGGACGCTCGCTGGCAAGCGCGGTTTCTTTTTCGATAATAGAGGCCATGATCAGTGCTTCATAGGGGGTATCGTAAGGTAAATCACTTGCCCGTTGCTGCCAAGCATCAGCCAACGTTTGCTGCATTTTTTGCGCTGCTCGTTTTAATAAACTGCTGGCAGTATCATTGCTATGGTAATGATAGGTATCGGGGAATAACCAACCTTCTAGATGGGTTTGCTTACCTATTATTTGCTCGCCAAGTTGCTCAAGTTTTAAATCGTTTTGTAAGTGTGTAGAAGTACTCAGAGTATTTAAAACATCTCTAAGTGCTTGGCCTTCAATAATGGTAAAGCTAAAGCTAATTTGCTGACCTTGGTTAATTTTTTTGATGTTATTAAGCACGCTATCTGAGCTTAATTCGTACAAACCTGCTTTTAAATCGGTCAAGGTTGGGTCGAGCTTAGCTAATATTTGAAAACGCCAACAGTCTTCTACCCACTGTTGCTGCTGCCACTGACGACACAATTTATTAAAGCCGGTGCCTTTTTTAACTTCAAATTGGGTGTTATCGGCTATCTGTAATGGCGTTTGAATTGTTGCCTGTAATTGCTGATAGCCAATCACTGAGCTAAAAAAAGCCAGCAATAATACTGATACTATAACTTTTAACACTAAGCCTCCTTGGCTACTGTTAGTAATGACTGACTGTGAGCAATATCAAAACAATGCTCGCCTATGCTTTTTACCGGCACAATTTTCATTAAACTATTACATACAAATACCGCGTCTGCTTGGGTAAGCTCATCAACGCTGATAGTTTTAAATTCAATTGCTAATTTATCACATAAAGATTGCAGAAAAACACCTTTAATGCCGCACTCATCAAGCCTGGGGCTAATTACTTTATTATTTTTTATTGCAAAAATATTAGCCGCTGAGGTTTCAATTACATTGTTGTTGTAGTCAAGTACAAGTGCATCATCACTTTGCTCGGCTTGTAGGGCATTTTTAATCAATACTTGCTCAAGCCTATTTAAGGTTTTAAGCCCTGCTAAGTGCGGTTGTAAAGCCAGTTTAATTGGGCTAATAGCTAAACTAATTCCTGTCTCGTGTAAGCTGTGATAATGCGCTGGATAAGGTAAAACACTCACAATAATGTTTAAATTACATTCGTTTGGTGGCGCATAGCCTCGCCCGCCCTCGCCACGTGTTACCACTATTTTAAGAACCGCTTGAACCTGTGATGCTATTTGCTGAGTAATGTGCGACTCAAGTGCTTTAAACTCAAGCGCTGGAAACCCTAAACGCTGCGCACATTCAATTAAGCGCGCTTTATGATAAGCCCAATGCTCAACCTGTCCATGAGTAATAATTGCGGTTGTAAAAAAACCATCGCCATAGTTTAAGCCCCTATCGCGGGTACTTATGGTACTGGTTTCACTTGCTGTTATTATTGTTTGCATATTTTTTTACACATAAAAAAACCCAGTTAAACAACTGGGTTCTTATTGTCGTTCGTTGTTAAAAAAGATTATACCTTTTTAAACAGTAACGAGCCATTAGTACCACCAAAACCAAATGAGTTACATAAAGCGTAATCAAGTTTGGCGTCTCGCGCTGTGTGCGGAACGTAATCTAAATCACACCCTTCATCTGGGTTGTCTAGGTTAATCGTGGGTGTTACTTTTTGCTCGGTCAACGATAAGATAGACACTATCGACTCAACAGAGCCCGCTGCACCTAGTAAATGACCCATCATCGATTTAGATGAGCTTACCATCACATCTTTCGCTGAATCACCAAAAATGGTTTTAACCGCTGAGGTTTCGGCTTTGTCACCCGCGTGAGTAGACGTACCGTGTGCGTTAATGTAGCCAACTTGCTCTGCATTTACTTGCGCATCGTTTAATGCGTTTTCCATAGCCAGTGCTGCACCTGCGCCGTCTTCTGGTGGCGAGGTCATGTGGTAGGCATCGCCACTCATGCCAAAGCCAACAAGCTCTGCATAAATTTTAGCACCACGAGCTTTAGCGTGTTCGTATTCTTCAACAACTACTACACCAGCGCCATCAGAAAGCACAAAGCCATCACGGTCTTTATCCCACGGACGAGACGCTGCTTGTGGGTCGTCGTTACGCGTTGAAAGCGCACGCGCGGCATTAAAGCCACCCATACCAATTGGCGTACACGCTTTTTCTGCGCCACCGGCAACCATTGCATCAGCATCGCCGTAGGCAATCATACGTGCTGCATGGCCAATGTTGTGCAGGCCTGTGGTACATGCCGTCACAATTGAAATATTAGGACCACGCAAACCGTGCATTATTGATAAGTGACCCGAGATCATATTAATAATGGTAGACGGTACATAAAACGGCGATAACTTTCGTGGACCGCTGTTTAGTAATTTAATGTGGTTTTCTTCGATTAGGGTTAAGCCACCAATGCCTGAACCTACCGCTACACCAATACGGGTTGCGTTTTGCTCAGTGACTTCGAGGCCTGAATCTTGAAAAGCTTGAACACCCGCTGCAATGCCATACTGGATAAATAAATCCATTTTTTTAGCATCTTTTGGCGACATATAAGCCGATGCATCAAAATCATTGATTAAACCAGCGAAGTGAGTACCAAATTTTGATGTATCAAAGTGGGTAATATTTTGAATACCACTTTTACCATCTAATAAGCCTTGCCAGGTTGATTGCACATCATTGCCTAGCGGCGTCAACATTCCTAAGCCAGTTACGACGACACGACGTTTAGCCACGGTTTGCCTCCAATAAGGAATTATTATTATACCAATTAACTTAGCTCAGTTTATTTCAGCGTTAACGCTGTTGCTAGTTATGTTATTAGTATTGGGGATGATCATACCCAAGCTACCTCAAAGTGCGAGTCTCAAACCAATAACCAACGCTGAGCAATAACAACTTAATTGCTGATGATAGGTGAGAGTTTGGAATTGAATCATGTACTTTGAGGTGGTTTGGATATAAAGATTAAAGGCAGCGGATGCTGCCCTTAATTTGCGATTAATTACTCAGCGTGAGCTGTAACGTAATCGATTGCAGATTGTACTGTAGTGATCTTTTCAGCTTCTTCATCTGGGATCTCAGTGTCGAACTCTTCTTCAAGAGCCATTACTAATTCAACAGTATCAAGAGAGTCTGCACCTAGGTCATCAACGAATGAAGCTTCGTTTTTAACTTCTTCTTCTTTAACACCTAGCTGTTCGATGATAATTTTCTTTACGCGTTCTTGGATATCGCTCATTCTTCTTTCCTTTATTAAAAACGCCAATGCGTTATTTTCAGATTGCGGCGTAGTTTACGTCCGATAATTCTCTGATTCAATCTTTTGACCATAAATAATTTGCTGGTCAAACCTCTTGAGTGTTTATTTTATCTTTTATCGCTTATTTTCACAGCGATTTCAAGTATGTTTAAAGCAAGTTTGCGAAAAATTCAATATTTTTTAGCAAACTCATTGGTAATTTGTGGTTTAACTATTTCGCATTGCGAAGCTAAACCATGTACATCGCACCATTTACATGCAAAGTTTCACCTGATACGTACGCAGCGGCGTCAGATGCTAAATAACACACAGCTGCTGCAATCTCATCTGGCTGGCCTAAACGACCCGCAGGTACGTTTGCAAGCGTTGCTGCTTTTTGCTCATCTGTCAAATCATCCGTCATGTCTGTTTGGATGAATCCCGGTGCAACCACGTTAACAGTAATACCACGAGAGGCAACTTCACGCGCTAATGATTTAGAAAAACCGATAACACCCGCTTTAGCTGCCGCGTAGTTCGCTTGGCCAGCGTTACCCATAGTGCCCACTACTGAGCCAATATTGATAATACGGCCGTTCTTTTTCTTCATCATTGGGCGAAGTACCGCTTTAGATAAACGGAAAATAGAGCTTAAGTTGGTGTCGATAATATCGTCCCACTCACTCTCTTTCATGCGCATTAATAAATTATCGCGCGTAATACCGGCATTATTCACTAAAACATCAATATCACCTAAATCGGCTTTAATTGCCGCTAATGTTGCCTCAATTGACGCAGGATCGGTGACGTTAAGCGCATAACCCTTACCGTTATCACCTAAGTATTCGCTAATTTTAGCCGCACCTGACTCGCTTGTCGCTGTGCCCGCTACCTTTGCGCCTTGTGCCACTAAGGTGTTTGCAATCGCTTTACCAATACCACGGCTAGCGCCGGTGATCAGGACAACTTTGCCCTCTAAAGAAAATAAATTACTCATATTATATACTCTTATTTAGCTGTATCGATTGATGCAAGGTCGTTAACTGAGCCACACACCATCGCTTTATCAATGCGTTTTGCAAGTCCTGTTAATACTTTACCAGGACCAAATTCATAACTTTGCGTTACGCCTTGTGCAACTAATGCTTGCACTGTTTCAGTCCAACGAACTGGGCTGTATAACTGACGTACTAATGCGTCTTTAATTGCATCGGCTGAACCTTCAGCTTTTACATCAACATTATTAATTACATCACACTTAGGTGAATTAAATATTAAAGCCGCTAAATCGGCGGCTAATTTTTCAGCCGCAGGTTTCATAAGTTCACAATGCGACGGTACGCTGACCGATAATGGTAGCGCACGTTTTGCGCCGGCTTCTTTACAAGCTACTGATGCTCTATCTACTGCATCTTTATGACCGGCAATAACCACTTGGCCTGGCGAGTTGTAATTAACCGGTGAAACAACCTCACCTTGTGCAGACGCTTCACATGCCGCTTTAATTTCGTCATCACCTAAACCAATAATAGCGGCCATAGAACCCACACCCGCAGGGACGGCTTCTTGCATGTATAAACCACGGTTTTCAACCAGTTTTACGGCTTCACTTAGGCTGATCACATCGCTACATACTAGTGCTGAGTATTCGCCTAAGCTATGCCCTGCCATGACAACGTCTGCATCTGGATTTGCTGCTAACCAATGACGGTAAATAGCAACGCTTGCTGTTAATAAAGCAGGTTGAGTACGGTGAGTTTGATTTAGTTTTTCTTCTGGACCGTTAAGAACGAGATCTGCTAGGTCGTATCCTAGTGCGGTTGATGCTTCTGCAAATGTGGCTTTTACTATGTCTGAGCTTTCAAGTAGCTCGTTTAACATACCCACAGTTTGCGAGCCTTGACCTGGAAAAAGAAGTGCAATTTTTTGTGCCATAGTTTGCTCTTTTAATTAAACAAAATAAATAATGTATAACACGGCACATCAATTTACTGATTGGCCACCGTGTCTTTAGAATGTGTTTTTTCGAAGATAGCAGCAATTTTATCCGGAAGTTGACGTTCTACTTCTTTCACTGCTTCGTCGATTGCGGCATGAAATGCTTTAGCTGAGGCATTTCCATGGCTTTTAACAACAATACCGCGCAATCCTACCAGAGAAGCGCCGTTATACTGGTCGGGGTTCACTCTTTTATAGAGTTTTTTTATGATTGGCGCCAACATAAACGCCATGCACTTATAAACAACGTGTTTTTCGAGAGCGCGAGTGAATTTTTTCATGATAAGTTTGGCAATGCCTTCGCAGGTTTTAAGTGCTACGTTACCGACAAACCCTTCACAGACGATAACATCGGCTTTGCCAGAAAAAATATCGCTACCTTCGCTATACCCAATATAATTAATCAGCTCGCTTTGCTGCATTAACTGCGCGGCTTGCTTAATTTCGTCGTGACCTTTGATGTCTTCGGCGCCAATATTTAATAAACTGACTTTTGGGTTATCACACCCGAGTGCTTGTCCTGCCACTACCGAACCCATAATGCCAAATTGATACAGCATTTGCGCATCACAGTGCACATTGGCACCTAAATCGAGTAAGTAAACAGGATTTTTTCGTTCAGTCGGTACAGCCGATATGAGTGCGGGACGTTTCACTCCTGGAAGCATTTTTAATACGTAATGCGCCATAAAAAATAGCGCCCCTGTATTGCCAGAGCTAACACAGGCTTGCGCTTCACCCGATTTAACTAAATCAAGGGCAACACGCATTGAGGAATCTTTTTTTGAGCGTATAGCAACAGCGGGTTCGCAGGCATTGGTGACAACGTCATTACAATGGCGAATTATTAATCTGGGATGAGAAAGTGAATCGAGTGATTCTAATTGTTTAGCTATTACTTGCTCGTTGCCACATAAAATGAGTTTTAAGTTGGCATTAGCATTTACCGCGGAAACGGCTGCGGGGATAGATGAACGGGGGCCATAATCGCCCCCCATCATATCTAACGCTATGGTTAGATTGGTCAGCATATAAGCAATCTCTTAGTTAGAAATTACTTGAACGCCTTTGTAGTAACCATCTGCAGTCACATGGTGACGACGATGAGTCTCACCAGATGTTTGGTCTACAGTTAAAGTTGGACCACTGATCGCATCGTGTGAACGGCGCATGCCGCGTCTTGCACGAGACTTTTTGCTTTTTTGTACAGCCATAGTCTTCTCCTAAGAATCTTTCTTAAGTTGTTTCAAAATATCAAATGGATTTGGTTTATCATCTTCCGCCTTTAAAACACCAAAGCTGGCAGGCTCTGCTGTATAACTGCATGAAGCTTCGTTGTGGGTAGGCACTAATGGCACTGCTAAAATAAGCTCGTCTTCGATTAACTCAAACACGTCTATTTCACCATTTTCATCAAGTGCTACTTCGTCGTAGCTTTCTGGAAGATCATCTGACTCTGCATCCAAACCGACTGGCGAATACACAAAGTCTTGATCCAAATCCAACCCTAAATCACCATTACAACGTTGACAAGTGACAGTTACGTGTGTGGACAAATTGCCACTAATCACAACTAAACCTTGCTCATCATTTTTGCAATGAATTTTTACCGCTATTTCACCTACTTCTTCCTGGATAACCCCTCGTAAACGAGGAAGTTTCTCAAGCGGTACAATGCCGTCATACTTTAAACGGTGTTGCGCTGCTTTGCCCGGATGAAGGGTGATGGGAATTTTCACCTTTTGCATAGGGGCTGCATCATATAGATAGTTAGTGGGTTAGTCAAAGTAAAAAACCAATTTTACGTTGTTTTTCACGTGTTTTACTCACGGATCTGATTTATCCTAACTCAATCTGATTTACGCTAGGAAAACATGCCATGAAGCACTCTCTTATATTAGCCTCAAGCTCGCCTTTTAGGCAGTCTTTATTACAAAAATTTAATCTGCCTTTTGAAACGTTTTCGCCCGATGTTGACGAAACGCCTCACAGCAACGAAACACCTAACGATCTTGTTAAGCGTTTAAGCGAACTAAAAGCCGCAGCTGCGGTCGAGCATTTTGACCAAGGCTTAGCGATTGGCTCCGATCAGGTTGCTGTATTTAATGACCAAATATTAGGTAAACCACACAATAAAGAAAACGCCATGAAACAACTCAGCTTATTTAGTGGGCAAACGATCACTTTTTTAACTGGCTTGTGTGTGTACGATATACACACTAAGCAAAGCAAAACCCTTGTTGAGCCCTTTAATGTAACCTTTAAAACGTTAACAACGGCGCAAATAAGTGCTTATTGCGATGCAGAGCAACCTTATAATTGTGCAGGAAGTTTTAAAAGTGAAGGCTTGGGTATTTGTTTATTTGAAAAGCTCAGTGGTGATGACCCAAATAGTTTAATTGGTTTACCACTCATTAAACTCAGCCAGTTATTGGCTGAGTTTGGCTTAGATGTATTAAGCGCTCAAACTAACTAAGTAAAAGTTGTTGCAACTGCTGATAGTTGTCAGCGGTTGCAATAGGCGTAAACTCGTTTAATTGCGCAGCGTTGTGCACGCCCATGGTTACCCCTAGTCTATCCATACCTGCAGCTTTTGCCATTGCCATGTCGATTTGCGTGTCGCCTATCATCAATGCTTCGTCGGCGCTTATAGCCAGCTCTTCAAGAAGTTGATAGAGCATATCGGGAGCGGGTTTTGATTTAGCGTCGTCGCTGGTACGCGTGGCACTAAAAAAGTGACGCAACTTGCTTTCATCCAATAAACGCTCCAACCCTACCCGACTTTTACCTGTGGCAACCGCCAATATTACGCCTTGATTTTTTAACGCAGTGAGTACCTGTGCAACGTGATCAAACACCGGTGTTGGGGTGGTATCAAGCGCATACTGCTGTTTATAACCTGCAATAAGCGCTTCGTGATGCTCACTGTAATCAGGAAACAAGGTCGCTATTGCGTTTTCAAGCGACAAACCAATAATATTTTTACTGGCCGTATCGCTCGGCGGTTCAATATTGAGTAACTGTGCACTTTTGCGGATACAATTAACTATTTTGCTAATTGAATCCATAATGGTGCCGTCCCAATCAAAAATCACCAGCTTATAGTTTTTCATGGTGGGTGAGATCACGCTTTTGCTGCTCTAAGTTTAACTAAACAACTTGATAGTGCTTTGTCTAGTGGTGCTTCTACTCGCATGGTGGTTTCGTTTTTAGGGTGGTAAAAACTTAAATCATGGGCGTGTAAAAATAAGCGGTTTAAACCACGTTTACGCATTGACTCGTCAAACCCTTGATCGCCATATTTGTCATCACAAGCAATAGCATGACCTTGACACTGAGTATGCACACGAATTTGGTGAGTACGACCGGTTACAGGGGATGCTTGTACTAATGAGCAATCGTTAAAACGCTCAAGCACTTTAAAGCGGGTATGCGACGGTTTGCCCTCAGTGTTATCAACACGTACTACGCGCTCACCCGATTTTAGGGTGTTTTTGCGCAAGCCTTCAGTCACATTTTTTGTTTTAGAGTCCCACTGCCCCTCAACAAGTGCCCAATAATTTTTTTCCATGGTTTTTTCGCGTAATTGCTCATGCAAGGCTGTCAGCACAGAGCGGCGCTTAGCAATGAGTAAACAACCTGAGGTATCACGGTCTAAACGATGCACAAGCTCAAGGCTACGCTCTTCTGGGCGTAAAACACGTAATGCTTCAATAAGGCCATAGCTTAGGCCACTGCCGCCATGCACAGCCATACCCGATAGCTTGTTAATAACCATCAGGTATTTGTCTTCAAATAGAATATCGTCTTCAAGGCGCGTTACTTTATCGAGTTTCGAAGGGACAAACTCTTCACGCTCTGACACTCTGATTGGTGGTATACGAATAACGTCGTCTAGCTGCAATTTATACACAGGTTTAATGCGTTTTTTGTTTACACGCACCTCACCTTTACGAAGAATTTTGTAAACTGCGCTTTTAGGCACCCCTTTTAAATGGGTAATAAGAAAGTTATCAATACGCTGACCTAGGTGGTCTTCGTTGATAGTGACAAAAGTTACTTGTAAGCCGGTTTTTTCTGACATTGCCTAATCACTGATTTAAGTAAAATAATTTAGTTGCTAACACAGTTATAATAGTGGGATAATCAGCAGCGCAAATATTTCGTATTTGCAAATAACAACGGTGCTTTTTAACACATTAAAACATTCGTGATGCACATTCTGGGTAACCGATCATACAGATCCGAGTTAAGTTTTCCAAAGCTTTTATACATACCCAGTTAACACGTGCGCACAACTAACGGCAATGCGCGTAATATATTGCTGCTTAAGTTTGAACATGAATTGATTTTTAAAGTGATAACAAAAGCAATGAACAGATAATTTGTCTGATAGTGGCGGCGTAAAAAAACGCCGTTCAGAATTCGCTCAAATATTGTAGTACCGTACAGCAGCTTATTTAGAACTAAAAAAATCTAATAAATAAGCGTTCATTAACATCGGTAGCGATTTTTGCTCATAAAAACGATAACGGTAGTTTTAAAACAAAACTATGGTTTGAAGCTAAAGAGCCCTACGTACCTAATATGAATGCATTTAATAAGATTGTTATGACAGGCCAACTTCTGGATAAAACGAGTATTGAGCTAAACAGCCGACACGTTTGTATCCTCTTAGAATTTAATAGCGTGATTACACCCTATTGTTTGCCGGCATTTAAAATACTGCTTACTAAATACAGAGCCGTTCCGTTAAAGACCCAGTCGTGAGACTGCACATTCTAAAAATAGGAACACCTGAACAGGCGAGAAAACATCGTCATGTCAGCGACACAAACTAGTAGAGTAACATTATGAAACGTATGCTAATCAATGCAACGCAGCAAGAAGAAATGCGCGTAGCACTGGTTGACGGCCAGCGCCTATATGATTTAGATATAGAAAGCCCAGGTCATGAACAGAAAAAAGCCAATATTTACAAAGGTAAAATCACACGTATTGAACCATCTTTAGAAGCAGCATTTGTTGATTACGGTGCTGATCGTCATGGTTTCCTTCCTTTAAAAGAAATTGCCCGTACTTACTTCCCGCAAGGTTACACCTTTCATGGTCGTCCGAATATTCGCGACGTGATCAAAGAAGGTCAAGAAGTTATTGTACAAGTTGATAAAGAAGAGCGCGGCCAAAAAGGGGCAGCACTGACTACCTTTATCAGCGTGGCAGGTAGTTATTTAGTACTTATGCCTAACAACCCTCGCGCTGGCGGTATTTCTCGTCGTATTGAGGGTGATGAGCGTACTGAACTTAAAGAGTCGCTAAGCCGCTTAGAACTTCCAAAAGGTATGGGCTTAATTGTTCGTACCGCGGGTGTTGGTAAGTCGTTTGAAGAACTAAACTACGATTTAAAAGCATTATTAGTCCACTGGGAAGCCATTCAACAAGCGGCAGACAGTGCAAAAGCACCATTTTTAATTCACCAAGAAAGTAACGTGATTTTCCGTGCAATTCGCGATTATTTACGTCGTGACATTGGCGAAATTTTAATTGATAAGCCTCGTGTTTTTGAAGAAGCTAAAGCGCACATAGAGCGTTTTCGTCCTGATTTCATGAGTCGCGTTAAGCTTTATCAAGGTGATACACCGTTATTTACACATTACCAAATTGAAAGCCAAATTGAGTCTGCGTTCCAACGTGAAGTGCGCTTACCTTCAGGTGGTTCTATTGTAATTGACCCTACTGAAGCACTTACCTCTATCGATATCAACTCGTCTAAAGCAACAAAAGGCGGCGATATTGAAGAAACAGCGCTTAACACCAACCTAGAAGCGGCAGATGAAATTGCACGTCAACTTCGTTTACGTGATTTAGGTGGCTTAATTGTTATCGACTTTATTGATATGACACCTCCACGTCATCAACGTGAAGTAGAAAACCGCTTAAAAGATGCTGCTCGCCCAGATCGTGCGCGCGTACAAATTGGTAAAATTTCTCGCTTTGGCTTACTTGAAATGTCGCGCCAACGCCTACGCCCTTCACTAGGCGAAGCAAGCCAAGGTGTTTGTCCACGTTGTAGTGGTCAAGGTACAATTCGTTCTAACGAATCAATCGCATTGTCTATTCTTCGTTTAATTGAAGAAGAAGCGATTAAAGACAACACCGCTCAAGTTAATGCTCAAGTGCCTGTTGCTGTTGCCGCTTATTTATTGAATGAGCAACGTCGTAGCGTTCACCGTATTGAAAAGCATCATAAATGTGATGTAGTGATTATTCCTAATCAACACATGGAAACACCTCACTACGAAGTAATGCGTTTACGTAAAGATGAAACGCTTGAAACTGTAAGTTACGAGCAAGTTGTTGCGCCTGAGCCTGAAGCATTTGAAATGTCTAAATCGCCAGCGGCACCTGTTCGTGAAGAGCCGAAGCTTAAAGGCGTCGTTATGCCTTCAACGCCTGCTCCACAAGCGGCAGCAAAAGCTGCGCCGGTAGTAGAAGCAAAAGCTGAAATTGGTTTATTTGCCGCATTAGGTAAATGGATTAAGTCGTTATTTGCAAATGAAAATGAGCAAACAACACAAGAGTCTTCTGAGAAGAAATCTCAAGAGCGTACCAATAACAACCGTGGCAATGATAATCGTCGTCGTAACAACCAACGTCGTCGCAATAATAACCCACGTAATAAACCACGCAACGAACGTAATACAGATTCTGAAACTAAAAATGAGTCAGCACCTGTAAGCGATACGCAAGAAAAGAATGAGAATCGCAATAAGCGCCGTCGTAATTCAAATACGCGTAAACGTCCTGAGCATAAAACAGAAGATAAAACGCAAGTAAAAGCAGAAGCAACTCAAAAAGCGGATACTGCAGTTAAATCTGATAAGAATGCTGAGCCAAAAGAGCAAAAGCCTAAGGTACGTCGTCAACGTCGTAATTTACGTAAAAAAGTTCGCGTACAAGACGAAAGCACAGAGCAAGTTCAAACAACTGAGCAAGCTGTTGAGCAACCAGTGGTTAAAGAAGACAAGCCACAAGTGAAAGAGCAAGCTCCTGTTGTTGAAAAGCAAGCGCCGGTATCTGATGAAAAAGCACCTGTACCTGCTAAAGAACAAGCTGAGGCTGTTGTTGATGCAAACGATAACGTGGCAACACAAGATGAAGAGCAAGAGCAAACACGTACTCGCTCACGTCGTTCACCGCGTCATCTTCGTGCATCTGGCCAACGTCGTCGTCGCCCTGAAGGTGAAAACGCGCAAGAAAAGTCTTCTGATGAAGCGCCTGCTTTCATTCCAGTTGCGGATCAAGCCGCTGCTGAATACGAAGCAGAGCTAAAAGCAAAAGCACATACAACGGCCGTTGATGCCTCTGATGCAGTTGAACAAAACATTGTTGAAGAAGAATTAGCGAAAGTTGAAGAGCCTGTAAAAGCTGAAGAACCAGTAAAAGCTGAAGAACCAGTAAAAGCTGAAGAACCAGTAAAAACTGAAGAACCAGTGAAAGCTGAAGAACCAGTAAAAGCTGAAGAACCAGTGCAAGCTGAAGAACCAGTGCAAACTGAAGAACCAGTGCAAACTGAAGAACCAGTGCAAACTGAAGAGCCAGTAAAAGCTGAAGAACCAGTGAAAGCTGAAGAGCCAGTTAAAACTGAAGAACCAGTGAAAACTGAAGAACCAGTGAAAACTGAAGAATCAGTACCAGCGGAAGAAGTCGCTGTTGAAGCAGAAACTGCACCGGCTAGTGCTACTGAAACACCTGTAGAAGCGAAAGAAGCACCTGTGGTTGAAAATAAACCTAAGGCAGTTTCGCAAACGAGTTCAGCTAATGTAAACGCTAAAACAGTGATTACAGCAGGACATGCAAGTGCGCCAATGGCACAGCCTGCGCCTGTAGCCGATAGCGAAACCAAGCATACATCGGTTGCAATGGCACATGACAAACGTGAGTTAATCCCTGACAGCGGCCTTCGCCCTGGCTCGGTAAAACCTGCCGGTCGTGCAAGCTCAGCAATGACTAAAACGCTGAGTGCTGAATAAGCACTGAGTTTAGCTCAAAGCATAAAAAAGCCGCGTTAATTGATTTTAACGCGGTTTTTTAATGCCTGGCATTTATGTAACTGGCAAACGGGGTTCGGGCTGCGAGGATCGGGTAAGGAGTAAAGACTGGAGGTTAAAGGTTAAAGGTTAAAGGTTAAAACATTCGAAGCTTCGCTTCACACGAGATCAAGCTCTATGTCTACCAGTTATCTGCTAATACCTGTTTTATCTTCTCATTTACTCCTCATTCTTTTCTCTCAGTGCAATTAGATATTTAAGAAAATTATTCACAAAGAGGGCTAAGAGACGCTGCGCTTTTAGAGGGTAAAGTTACAATCGAAAGTTAACGGGTTGCGGGGAGCGGGCTTCGAGCCTGATCCCTAACCCCTTAGCTCGCAACTTGCCGTAAGCATGACAATAAGATTTTAGTGATTTATTTACCACAGAGGGTAGAAGAAAAAAGAGGAAATGATTAAATACAAATGTTATGAAATTAAAAAGTACAGGGTATTGGTTTTGTTTTGTATTCTCGGTGCAGCGCGCAGCGCCTCGGTGTTCTCTGTGATTAAAAAACCAAAGATTAGAGTCAAAAAAGTTAGCGGGCTAAAAGGTGCGGATTACGAGCCTGATCCCGAAACCCGTAGCTCGCAGCCCGTTGTGAGTTTAATCTTGCTGTTGTTCCATAAATCGCTGTAGCTGATCTTTTAGGTTTGGTGGAATGCCCTTGATCACTAACGTATCAGTGGATTCATTATAAGTTACACGCTCGCCTAAATGCTTACGCTCAAAACTGATACTGACTCCCCCGCCTAAGCCTGAAAAT
The DNA here is from genome assembly GCF_000764215.1 of Pseudoalteromonas sp. ND6B. Classification (NCBI taxonomy): domain Bacteria; kingdom Pseudomonadati; phylum Pseudomonadota; class Gammaproteobacteria; order Alteromonadales; family Pseudoalteromonadaceae; genus Pseudoalteromonas; species Pseudoalteromonas sp. ND6B. The sequence goes on along the minus strand of NZ_JQFL01000009.1, from coordinate 38,732 downwards.
TTAACCATGCTGGTTACCGTTTTTTTATCAACCGGGAATGACTCTTCTAAGTCATAGCTTTGCTCTTTACAAAAACTTTCAAACGGGTTGTCGTCGCCTTTGGTAAGCGTTGCTGAAAGTTCACTCACATTAGCGTCTTCACCCGTGGTAACACAGTCGTTACAGTAATCGAATACTTGCTTACGTAACTCGTCTTTTTCAGATTTATCAAACTCTTGCTCTGATAAGTAGTCTTCTACCGCATTGAGCATCACTTGACTTTGCTGCTTAGGATCAATGCCCTCTTCACAACCTAAAAAGTCTAAGAAAAAGTCAGCGACTTTACGCCCTGCACGACCTTTAATAAATGAAATATAACGATTGTCGTCTGCCTGGGTATCCCATGCGGTTAAGTCAATACGAGCAGCCAATTGCATACGCGAAATATCTAAATGACGCGATGCGGCTAAATCAAGCTCAGAGGTCATTGAGTAATGCTCTTTAATATTGATCATAGCAATCAACATATAATCAGTCGCCACGTACTGATAGTGACAAAATACTAAATATCCCGTTTCGTTAAAGGCGTATTTATCTAACTCTTCTTTTAATACCGTTGATGCTTGCTCGGTCATATGCCAAAAGCCAAACTCATTATTGCGATAGCTTTGCATGGTAGAGGCAACAATACTGTTTTTTTCGCCACTGAATGCACAGAACCCTTTACCTGGCTTGCCATTGTAGGCATGGTGTAATTGCTCAATGAATACAGCCACTTTATCGTTGATAGTCATTTCGTCGTTACGAAGGTGAATTTGAGTGTCGTCGTCTTTTTTGTCTACATAGTGAACGACTAATTTTTTAACATCTATTGCCATCTTTGTTTTTCACGCCTCTGGTGTTAAAATACGGGAATATAACTCTTTTTATTGAACCAACTGATGCCAATCTTATCAAAATACTCTAATGAAGAAGTAGAACAAATCGTCGATCAGCTTATTGATGTTTTATCAAAACATAATGCGCCGGTTGATTTAAGTCTTATGTGTTTAGGAAATTCTATCACGCATATCTTAAAAGAGCATGTACCAACAGGGAAAAGACAAGCCGTTACCGAGAACTTTGCAAAAGCACTCGCGCAGTCGGTTAAGTAAACTCTATGAATTTATCGCAGCACAACCAGTTTTCATCGAAAGCGAGTCAATTATTAAGTTGGGGTCATTGGTTTACATTTGCCAATATTGGCTTAGCGCTTTTAATTAGCTTAAGCTATTTATTTGCCGATTCGCCACCGACCACTTATATGGGTATAACCTATATGATGGTTACTTGGCTAAGCCACACTAGCTTTATTGCATTTTTAGCGTTTGTGCTGACGGTTTTCCCTTTGAGTTTAGTATTCCCCTACCCACGGCATATACGCGGTATGGCAGCAGTGATTGCAACTGTCGGGGCCTCAATACTGACTTTAGACGCTTACGTCTACTTTAACTTAGGTTATCACTTAAATGCCTCTGCACTGCCTGAAATTATTTCACTGTTGTGGCATCGTGTAACAAACTCACCCGCACTTACCACCTTGCTTGCAGGCAGCATAGTGTTAGCAATATTAGCGTTTCAATTGACTGTTAGTAATTTTACTTGGCATCATTTAGGGCGTTTAAAACAGTTTAAATTTGCCCGTTATGCTGGTTCATTTTTAGTGATTTGTTTTGCGCTAAGCCACAGCATTCATATTTGGGCTGATGCAAATTTAAAATTTGATATCACTAAACAAGATAATGTACTACCACTTTCGTACCCGACTACGGCAAAAAGCTTACTCGCTAAAAACGATTTGCTGGATGTTGAAAGCTACGAGCAAGCGCACAACGTTAAAATTAATAACCAAGGTATTAATTATCAAGCACCTGCTCCATTAGAAAAATGTGAAGATTACAGCGCAGCAAAAGTTGATATATTGGTGTTTGATAATGACGAGCAGCTAGCAAAATTTGTCGCCAGCCAACAAAGTATTTATAAAAACACGCAATTTTTACAACCCACCGATCATAGTGATATGTTATTTGGGCTTGTGTACGGCTTGCCAGCATTTTACAAAACGAACATTATTGAGCAGCAAACTTTACCCGTTTGGCAAAGCCAACGCCGTAGTGTGGAAGTGGCCGGTATTGATGAGCTGAGCTTTATTAACGAGCAAGTACACAAAGACAGTGCAATAAGAATTGTCAAAGGGGCTGAAAACGCCACTGTACGTGATGACGCTACTGAATTTTTTGCTTTTAGTATCTCGCAAAATAGCAATGAAATTGTAACCACGTCAACATTGTATAGCTCCGATAAATTTATTTCTAAGGTGAACGGTTTGATTCAGCCCAGCGATATTATCGCTACGAGCCTTGGCCAATACTTAAACTGTAATGCGATTGCGCAGCAAACTATGCTGGGCGAAAACTTGTACAGTAAAAGTAATAATATTGGGGTTAATTATTCGCAAGGCGTGGTGATTGCTTACAAAAAAGATAGAATCACGCTTATTGATCGTGATGGAAATTTTAGAAATATCTCTGCCGCTGAAGGGTTTTCAATTGAACAAGGGCTTGATATTCCATTCTTAGTGCATGGTATTAAAAAGCTTAAAACATTTTCTCAATAGCACCTCATAATACGAGCGAGTCATTAAAACTGACTCGCTTAGTTTCTGTTATTACTCCTTTGCACTTGCTATCCCCCCAAGCTAGGTTATAGTTTTTATCATTAAAAATTATTAACTCGATCAGAATATACAAAGGATAATCATTATGTTCAGCGTTATTAATCTGATCATTACTGTCTGTATTTTATGTTTTAGCTCTCTTGCATTAGCTCAAACCACCTATTTCAAGTGCGTCACTCCCAAAGGCACCACTTTCTCTCAATTTCCCTGTAGTGATAATGCTACCTCACACACAATAACCGCCACTGAGCCTAAGCAAACCGGTAAAGAAATAAACTATACCAAACAGTTAAACGAGCTGGAACGAGATACGATTATTTCCAACCTAGAAGCAGAGCTGCGCAGTAATCAGCATAAGTTAGCAATACTTTTACGAGAAAAAGACAGGGCTGATTTTAAACAACAGCAGCGTTTAAATCATATATTGAGCGCAGATGATAAAAAGCGTATTAGCAAAGATATTAGAAACACACAGAAAAAATTAGATAAGCAATATAAAAAAGATAAAGCATTGATTGAAAAGCGTATTAAAAAGTTACAAAAAAAGATTGATGCCTATCAACCTTAATCAGACTAACTTCAATAAATATCATCTTAATTAGCTTGGTTTTAAATATAAAATAACATACCCTTAACATCTATAGAGCATAAACTCTATTGTGTGTTTAGTGGTGTAATTTCCTTTGACCACCTTTTTCGGATTTAATACTAATACCAATTGCATTAAATTAGTGATCTATTATAGCGACAAAGAAATAAGTCGATAACAAGGCGAAAATTATGATATATAGTTGTTCTATATAAATAATTTTTAACGCAGCTAGCGGATTATTTAATACGCTAGAATGATCATGTTTTTAATAAAATTGGTATAACCACCGGCATTATCCTAAACACCTAAAGGCGTCTATTAAGGAGTACTGATGCAACCACGCCAAATTGCTGAATTAATTTTAACCGGTTTTAAAAAGCATTATTTGCTGTTTCAAAGAACAACAGCCAAGGCTCCCTACGCTTTTGCTAAAAGAGACTGGCAAGCCATTAATGATATAAGTCGCCTGCGTATAAGCTATTACGATGATCGGGTAAACGAAACAACAAAAACACTAAGAGAACGCCAGCAAACAGACGCGCTAAACGAGAGCTTATGGCTTGAAGTGAAAAAGCTTTACCAACACTTTTTATGTTTTCATCCGCAAGCAGAACTTGCTGAAACATTTTATAATTCAGTATTCTGCCGCCTGTACCACCGTCGCTATTTTCACAATGACTTTATTTTTGTAGAAGCCACGCTCAAAGATGCGCCTTCTGTGCCCGTTGAAGCTGAATACCGTAGTTATTTTCCTGTTGTAGATGGTTTAAAGCCCACCATTAAGCGCATTATTAATCACTTTGATTTTAAAGCCGACTTTGTCAATCTAGAACGCGATATTCGTTTATTAGTTAAAGCCTTTTATAAACAAGCACCCGATACACACCACCAACATTGGCAAATGCGTTTTGATATATTACATACCCCGTTTTATCGTAATAAAGCCGCTTACATTGTGGGGCGCGTTGTATCGCAAAGTGGCGTTCAGCCTTTTATTATTGCCGTGTTACACCATGAAGATAAAGGCCTTTATTTAGATGCCTTACTTACAAAGTCGTCGCAAATGCGCGTTATTTTTGGCTTTGCGCGTGCCTATTTTATGGTAGAAACTCATGCTCCTTCAGCGTTAGTGCGGTTTTTAAATCAACTTATGCCTAATAAAACCCTCGCAGAGCTTTACAACGCCATAGGCTTTCATAAACAAGGTAAAACCGAGTTTTATCGCGAGTTTTTGAATCATTTAACCCATTCTAATGACGAATTTACCATTGCTCCCGGTACACCGGGTATGGTGATGATGGTATTTACCCTACCCTCGTTTGGTTATGTATTTAAAGTTATTAAAGATAAATTTGGCGAAAGTAAGCCGTTTGGTCGCGATACGGTATTAAAACGCTATCAACTGGTTAAAAGTCATGACCGTGTTGGCCGAATGGCTGACACTATAGAGTATTCAAACGTCGTATTTCCTTTGGCACGATTTGATAGTAACTTGTTAGCGCAGTTGCACAAAACCATTGGCTCATCGATGGTGATTGAGGGTGACTGGTTAATCATAAAACATTTATACATTGAACGGCGAATGACACCGCTTAATTTGTTTTTAGAAAATGCAGACGAAAAAAGTGCCGCCGATGCTATTGAAGAGTATGGCCAGGCGCTTAAAGAAATGATTGCCGTGAATATTTTCCCTGGCGATATGCTGTTAAAGAACTTTGGTGTAAGTAAGCACAAACGTATTATTTTTTATGATTACGATGAAGTGCAATATTTAACAGACATGAACTTTAGAGCACTACCCAAAGCAAAAAGTTATGATGATTATTTGATGGATGAACAAAGTTACTCGGTTGCTCCGCAAGATGTATTTCCAGAGCAATTATGTACCTTTGTAATGCCTAACCCAACATATAAACAATTTTTAACCAGTACGCACCCAGAACTACTTGATGTGAGCTTTTGGAAACAAGCACAACAAAATATAAAAAATGGAAAGGTGAGTCATATTTATCCCTATCCTACAGCACAGCGTTTTATCCATTACTGGTAAACGTTAAGGACACACAATGAATATAAGTAAAATAGATTTAAATTTACTGGTTTACCTCGATACATTACTGCGCGAATGTAACGTTACTCGTGCTGCTAACCAGCTTAGTATTACTCAACCGGCAATGAGTAATGGACTTAAACGCCTACGTAACCTTTTTAACGATCCTATTTTAGTGCGTACCAGCGATGGTATGGTGCCGACCGAGCGCGCTATTGAGTTACAGCCTGTTATTCGCGGTATTTTGATGACGCTTGAAGAAACGCTAGCACCTAATCGCGAATTTGAAGCTAAACAAAGTAAACGCGTGTTTAGAATTATGGCCAGTGACTATGCAGCCAGTACCATGGCACCGCGTTTATTAGGGAAATTACATGAAGAAGCCCCAGACACCACATTAGATATTTTAACGCCCAGCGATGTAACTTTTCATGATGTAGAAAACGGTAAAGTAGACATGGCAATTAACCGCTTCGAGAACTTACCGCAATCGTTTCATCATAAGCGAATTTGGAAAGATAGCTTTTGCTGTTTAGTAAGATCCGACAACCCTATTATTGAAAACTTTAGCCTAGATAGCTATTTAAAAGCCCGTCATATTTGGGTAAGTAAAACAGGCTTTGGTGTTGGGGTTGGCATGGATCCAAAAGATGTGCAAAAGCTGGGTTGGGTTGACGAAGCGCTCGCACATTTTGGGAAGCATCGAAATATTGCCACGTTTACTCGTAACTACCATGTTGCGATTCATTTAGCGAAAGAAAAAAACCTCGTGGCGACTTTACCTTCAAAAGCGGCCAATATTTATGTAGACGATCCGGGGCTTAAAATACTTGAACCACCCTTTCCAATTCCACCATTTGAACTTGATATGATATGGAGCCCTTTGTTACACAGAGATGCTAGCCATATTTGGTTACGTCAAAAAGTGGCCGAAGTAGCTGAAGAGCTTAAATAACCTTCTTACATGCTTTTATGTAAATTTTGCTTGCTAGCAGCATGTTAGCAAGCTTACCTAGACCTCCCCATAATAATAAAACCATGAAAAACAATTAGTTAAAAAATAAAACCGCGTTGGAATGCCGCTTGCTTAGTTATCTACGTATTTTAAATTAACAGAGGTCATTATTATGAGCACCCATCAAGGACAAGAGATAAATCATATCACCGACATTATCCAAGTAATGAATAGCGGTATCGACTTTTACGAAAAAGCACAAGATAAAGTACAAGATCCTAGCGTAAGTGCATTATTTCAGCGCATGATCGACGCCCGCAAAGTAAGTGTTGAAAGCTTACAACCCTATGCAATTAATCAACAAGGTGCACGTGAAGATGGCTCTTCGTTCGCGGTAGAAGCACGCAGAGCATTTACCGCTTTACTCAGTACATTCACTAGCGATAACGACCAAACCTACATTAAAGAGCTTGAAGAAGTAGAAGATAAAACCTTAGAAGAAATCAAAACAGCGTTAAAAAAGCCTCAATCACATGATTGTGAAGCGGCGCTGTCAAAGGTATTGCTTACCATGCAAAGCTGTCATGCTGAAATGAGTAAAATGCAAAAACATTAAGTTTAAAAACTATAAAAGGGCCTTGCGGCCCTTTGGTTGTTAAATAACAATAGGAGAGTTATTAATTAAAAGCGGTATTCTGCACCTACGTAGTAGTAAGCACCGTTAAAACCAAATGGCGCTGAACGACGAGAGTACTTAAATACCCCATCACTGCTGACAATGGTATTACCTTGAGCATCTACAATAGTGCCTGAACGTGAATTACCTATGGTGTTTTCATCTGGATAAACATCAAATAAGTTATTTGCGCCAATATTTACCGATAAATTATCAGTTACAAAGTAATTAACTTTAATGTCAGTTAAAATTTCAGCACCGTAAGTCTGGCGGCCGCCATCTTCAACTGTATACTCACCAAAACGATTAAGTGATAAATTAACAGTCCAATCGTCACGGCGATAAAGCGCACTTAAGTTAATGCGATCTTCTGGTTGCCATTCTTCAATGATAGAAATTTCTTGATCAGAAAACACATCATCGACTGGCACGGTTTCAAGACCAGAACCTGCAGGTGTAAATAACGACACCACATCGGTTTCGGTAAAGTTGGCCGCTAATGTAAAATCAAGTGTGCCGCCTAGGCCTTCTGTATTCCATGTAGCCACAAAGTCGATACCTTGCGTTTCTGTGTCAGCCCCATTTAAGAAAAACTGTCCTGCACCAGCACCCGAGCTCAATAACGCGGCATCAAGACTGTTTGATAAACCTTTGCCTAAGCGATTACTAATTACAATACGGTCGTCAATATCGATTGAGTAGTAATCAAGCGTTACATTAATATTATCGCTTACATTATAAACAATACCTAAACTGCGGTTTTGAGATTTCTCTTCTGTTAACTTAGGAATACCTAAACTTTGCGCCAGTGTTGAATCGTTTCTAAACGTGCCCACTTCTTCAGCCACTAAATTGCCATTAGGACCAACAACAAACTGCGTGCTGATATTGTTAAAGTACAACTGCTGCATTGAAGGCGCTCTAAATCCTGAGCTTAATGCACCACGAAGTGAAATATCTTCGGTTAGTGACCAGTTACCCGCGAGTTTAAAGTTAACTGTATCGCCAAATCCTTTGTAATTATCGTAACGTAACGCCCCTGAGATAATCACATCCTCAATAACGTAAGCTTCAGCGTCTAAGTAAAACGAGATCACATCGCGCGACTCATCAACCGACGATGCTGGCGATGAACCACCAAAGCCTTGTGTGCCACCTGATGCATTTTCGCTACCAATACCACCGCTTAGTCCATCATAAATATTAACACCATTGTTGGTATCGTAATCGCGGTATGCGTATTCGCTGCCCTCTAAAATACGGTACTCATCGGTGCGTATTTCTGCGCCCATTGCTAATGAGTAATCATCAAAATTTTGAGTAAAATCAAGATTAATCGTTTGCAGTGATAACTCCATACCATACGCGTAACCTTCACGTGGAATAGTGGCGCGAATATCTGCAGCGCTTAAGCCTTGGTCGTAACGTAAGAAGTTGGCATAAGAGGCATTAATCGTATCGCTAGTGGTGTAATCAATGCTGTTTTCACCATAGGTGTACGATAAGTCTAAGCTTGAGTCGTTATCAAACTGCGTTTTATAACCAAAGTTATATGAAATATCGTCAATCGTAGTGTTTATTTTTGGTAAAAAGCCAGCCGGAACTGTCGCATCACCATCTTGTAATACTGGGTTACCACCGGCATTGGCATTATGACGGAAAAATGCTGCTGATTCGTTATCACGCGTTGAATAGGTAATAAAACCGTATAGTTCACCCGCTCCTAATTCGTAGCCGGTGTTAACCGTTAAACCAAATTGTTGAGAGTCGGCATCGCCAATTCTAAATGTATCGCGTGGCGCGGTTAGTTCACGCGGGTCGCCTGCCAGTAACGTGCCGTCACTGAGCTCAGTACAACCATAAAATTGACATGAACCATGAAGCCCTGCACGGTTAGTTGGTGCGCGGTCACGGTAGTTTATAGTTGTATTTAAATAACCATTGTCACCTAAAGCAAAGCCTTTATTAAAGTCGATGTTAACAGTTTCGCCATCACCTTCTGAATACTCACCGTAGTTAATAGCGGCTTTACCACCTTCGCTGCCATCTTTGAGCACAATATTTATAACACCGGCAATTGCATCAGAACCATATTGAGCCGCAGCGCCATCACGCAGTACTTCAATACGTTTAATTGCTGAGGCTGGAATAGCGTTCATATCGGTACCCGCCGTACCACGCCCCACCGAAGTATTAATGTGAATAATACTGGCTTGGTGACGACGCTTACCATTGATCAATACCAACGTTTGATCTGGCCCTAGGCCACGTAGCGTTGCTGGTCTTAATGCGTCAGTACCATCACTGATAGATGAACTTGAAAAGTTAAAAGAAGGTGCAATAGCTTGAAGCATGCGGCCAACTTCTGTTTGGCCGGTATTTTCGAGTGCTTCTGCACTTAAAATATCAACGGGGACAGGTAAGTCTTCAACTGAGCGCCCTGCCACACGACTACCTACAATAGCAATTTTTTCGATGTTTTGTTCTGCGCTTTGTTCAGCGGCATTGATTCCTTGTGAATTAACTGCAAGTAAAGCAGGTAATACAGCTGCACTAACTCCTGAAAGCTTCATCATGTTGTTATCTTTCCTATTGATTTGTTTGAGTTTAATACTCAGTAAACCATTTTGATCAACAACCGCATCGAGCTGTGTCTCAGCCAGTAATGCTTTTAGTGCATCAAGTTGAGAATAAAATCCATACAACGAATTTGCTTCGTATTGCTTGGCAAGTTCATACGAAAAAACCACAGTTTGTTCTGTTTGCTTAGCAAATTCTATTAAGGCTTTGTCTGCTCGTTGCGCTTTTATATCAAATTGCATCATTTGCCCCTCGGTTTGACTTGCATACACACTGATACTTAAAAACAGCGGTGCAACAAGGCCAAATTGAGTTAAATGGCACGTATGGTTACTGCGCAACTTATATAAACAGTTAGCAAACAAAAATCCTCTATAGTTTTTTATCATTTTTTTAATCTTTAAATTACTTTTTACACCCTTATGAGCAACATTGATTAGCAATGGTGTGATTTTCATTACGATTACCTATGATTTTTTTTGATATTTTAGGCTAACAACATGCTCGCCTAAACGTTCATGTTCAATCGAAAAATTATTTTGTAAGCTCTCTAACAGCCCTGCCACATCACCCGCTTTAAAAACACCGGCCACTTTTATACGGGCTAACTCATCAGATGATAGTTCAAACCGCGTAGCGGTATAACGGCTGACTTCGTTTAAGGCATCAACCAGTTGCTCACCATTAAATATCAACATGCCATTTTGCCAAGCTAAGTCACGCTGTACATCATCAACCGATAACTGTGTGATTGGTTTGGTAACGCTTTGTTCAATAATGGCTTTTTCACCGGAAATCACAATATTGGCATTAATTTGACGAATTTCATGATTGTTATTATCAGCTTGTTGATACGCTTTAAAATCATCAGCATTAACAGCAACGCTAGGATCGGTGATCATCACTTTACCCTCAGTAACAACCAGCTCGAGATCTGACGAAGTATTGCGCTGCACATTAAATACAGTGCCGAGAGCGGTAAAGCTTTTATCACCGGCCATCACGCTGAATGGGCGTGATGCATCTTTAGCAACATTAAAACGGCCCTCGCCACGACTTAGTAACAATTGCCTACGGCCTTGGCTATAAGCGACTTCCAATGAGCTATTGGTATTAAGTTGTACAATTGTGCCATCTGGTAAAACATAGGTTGCTTGCTCGCCAACTTTTGTTTTATAAATTTTTGTATAATTTACCTTGGCTAAATTTTTGTTGAAATTGCTATCTATATTTAGCAATAAATAGCTGCACATCATTAATGCAGCAACAATACTTGCTGCCATGCCAAATACATACGCAGGCTTTGTTTTGCTATTAGCCGGTTGTTTATTTGGAAATAATACGCTGAGTTCGTTAAGTACACTCAGGTCATCCCAAAGCTGAGCTAATTCATACACCGCATTTTGATGAGCAGTACTTTGTAGCATCCACAGTTTAAATTGTTCTTGCTCTTCTTTTGTTAAGCCACGGTCAATAGCACTGATCCATTGCGATGCTTTTTCTAATATTAATTCTTTTGAGGTAAATTGATGGATGTTATTCATTTTGCTGCCCTCATTATGTCCGCACTTTGTTGGCAATGGTCGCTCTCATCGTGTGACTGTTCGCGCATATATAGCATGGTATTTAATAACCCTTTGGCAATATGTTTTTCTACCGTACTTTGACTTAGCTGCATTTGCTGTGCGATCTCTTTTTGGCTCATTCCATAGACTTTTTTTAAAATAAAGCACTTTCTTACAACAGGACTTAATTGCTCAGTCGCCCGACAAAATAATAAAAAACGCTCTTTAGAGGTGTATTCGTCTTCTAATTGCATTGATTTAAGCAATTTGGGGAGTTCAGTTTCGTGATTTAAAGGGGTGCTAAATTTATTATCCCATTTAGCTATATGATTAAGTGCTAGGTGTTTAGCTGTTTTTAACATGTAACTACGGGTGTATTGAATATCTTGCTTTAATTCGGCTTCATAACTTTTAACAAAGGTTTCTTGAACAATATCATCAACATCGTCAGGCAACACAATTTTAGACACGAAACGCCGCAGTTGCGTGGATATGTCTGAGAATGTACTGGCTAATTTAAGTCCTCGAGCCACGTGGGTAGTCCCTTGTTATTATTATTACCGTAAGATTACGAGTTTTAGGGCTAATTACAAGGAGTTTTGTTAATTATTGGTTATTTATTAGTTGCTAACATACATAGTGCAATGTAAACGTATTACCTTTTAAAACTTTTTTAATCATTATGCCTGTTTGGTAAATATTGAAAGTTAGCGCAATTTTAGTTGATTTGGCTTTTTATAATGAGGGCAAACAGATATTTAGCTTAATTTTATTGGCGTGTTGTGTAGTAATTTAGTAGTCGCAACGCTACTATTAACGGATAGGAGTTACATATGAATAATCAAAAATTATCAGATTTTGAGCTTTATTTTCAAATTGATGAAAGTAATCGCGTCAATCTGTTTGCCGTAGATGATTCGGCTGTGCCAAAAAGCTTAGCTGAACTTGAGGCTGATATTCCGCCTTTATTTAAACTTGCTAACGAAGTAAGCAGTTTAGAGCAAAGCGCCTTAGGCCCTTTGCGTAACTTAGGTGATATTGCCCAAGAACTAACTACTTTTTTACAAGCTCAGTCGCGCAAAATAGATTTGATCATGAGTCATATTTTAGCCTCTGAACAACCAGAAGATAACTCTATCTATTGCGACAGTTACGGCGGTGGCGGCATTAAGTTTACCAGTGAACATTTGTATACATTAGGGCAAAAGTTTCGTACTAAACTTTTTTTACAACACGAGGCCTCTGCGGTGTATTGCTATAGCGAAGTGGTTGCCATTGAAAAACAAGATAATGAGCACTACCAATATACTCTGTTATTTGTATCAATAAGAGACAGCGACCAAGAGCTGGTTGTAAGAGCCAGCTTACATGCGCAAACTCGCCAGCTTAAAAAGCGCCAGCAACTTGAAAAAGCCAAAGAGAGTACAAACGATAAAAGCTAGCGTTTATTTACTTCTCAAATCGCTTTAAAATTGTGAGCCAAACGCTCATTTAGAAGTGACTTAGCAGTAATTGAACTGCTAAACTAGCCCCATCTTTATTTGTATTAAAAATCCATGAACTTTAGACTTTTACCTGAATGGGCCGAGCAAGACGCTGTTATGCTTACATGGCCGCATAAAGACACAGATTGGGCTGATAATTTAGCCCGTGTAGAACCTGTATATATTGAGCTTGCTAAGCATATAACAACGCAGCAAAAGCTTGTGATTGTGGCGCATAATAGCGCCTTAAAAATGCATATTACAGCATTGCTAAATAGCGCTAACATCCCTTTGAATCGTGTTCATTTTGTAGTAACCCCTACCAACGATACGTGGGCTCGCGATCATGGCCCGCTTACTTGTAGCGCTATTGACTCACCTGAGCAACTAAAAGTATATGATTTTACTTTCAATGGTTGGGGCAATAAATTTGAAAGCGCATTAGATAATCAAATTAATCGTACTTTGGTAAAAGAGTTAAGTAGCAAAAAAAACCACTATCAAGCGCTCGATATGGTACTTGAAGGTGGCGGTATTGAAATAAACGAGCATGGTGTGTTGCTAACAACCAGCGAATGTTTGCTTAATAAAAACCGTAATCCAAATTTAAACCCAAGTGACATAGAAGCGCTTTTAAAAGCGCACTTGGGCGCAACAGATTTTTTATGGGTTGATCATGGCTATTTAGCGGGTGACGACACGGACAGCCACATTGATACCTTAGTGCGCTTTGCACCAAATAATACCCTTGTGTATGTGCAATGTGACGATAAAAGCGATGAGCACTTCAGCGCGCTTAATGCCATGCAAAAGCAACTACAAAGCTTTAAAACTGCCAATCGCACCCCATATAAGCTAATTGAGTTGCCATGGCCAAAAGCCGTGTACGATGATGAAAACACGCGCTTACCCGCAACCTATGCAAATTACTTAATTATTAACAATGCGGTATTAGTGCCTACTTATAACGATGTAAACGACCAACGCGCCTTAGCACAGGTTCAAAAAGCATACCCAGATCACACAATTATTGGGGTAAATTGTTTACCTATTATTGAGCAATTTGGCAGTCTTCACTGCATTACAATGCAATTACCTCGTGGATTTTTAGCTGGAGCAGCACAATGACAAGCCCTGCAAATTTATCAGTTGCCTTAGTGCAACAAAGCAACAGTGACAACGTTGAACACAATATTGAAAAATCAATTGCTGGCATTCGCGATGCAGCCAGTCAAGGTGCACAACTTGTTGTGCTACAAGAGTTACACCGTAGTTTATACTTTTGCCAAACCGAAGATGTCGACGTCTTTGACTTAGCCGAAACAATACCTGGGCCGAGTAGTAATACGTTAGGTGAACTTGCTAAAGAGCTTGGTATTGTGATTGTGGCGTCTTTATTTGAAAAGCGCGCTACAGGCCTTTACCACAATACCGCAGTGGTGCTCGAAAAAGACGGCAGTATTGCCGGTAAATACCGTAAAATGCATATACCGGATGACCCTGGCTTTTATGAAAAGTTTTACTTTACCCCAGGCGACTTAGGCTTTGAGCCTATTCAAACCTCAGTGGGCAAACTTGGCGTACTGGTGTGTTGGGATCAGTGGTTTCCTGAAGCGGCGCGTTTAATGGCGATGGCAGGTGCAGAGCTTTTAATTTATCCAACAGCCATTGGCTGGGATCCACGCGATGATAAAGACGAGCAAACCCGTCAAAAAGATGCTTGGGTTATTAGCCAACGAGCCCATGCGGTAGCCAATGGCGTTCCGGTGATTAGCTGTAATCGTGTTGGTCTTGAGCGCGACCCGAGTGGACAAAGTGACGGCATTCAATTTTGGGGTAACTCGTTTATTGCAGGTCCCCAAGGCGAAATATTGGCAGAGGCCGATAATCAAAGTGAACAAATATTAATGGTTGAACTTGATCAAAAACGCAGCGAGAACGTAAGACGTATCTGGCCGTATTTACGCGACCGCAGAATTGATCATTATCAAGATTTAACAAAAATCTATCGCGACTAAATAATAGTATGGCTCTTAGCAGCTAAGAGCCTAATTTAATGGAGTAATTAATGGCGTTTGAGCAATGGGCAGCCTTGCCTTGGGTAAAATCTCAAAAAGATAAAATTCAATGGGGCGAGCTTTTAGGCAGTGGCTTGAGCATTGCCATTGCACAAGGTGTAAAACAACAAGATAACTTAGTGTTAATAGTTACGCCAGATACACCAAGTGCTTTGCGCCTTGAAACCGAATTAGAGTATTTGCTTCCTGATAATCCGGTAATGATATTTCCGGATTGGGAGACATTGCCTTATGATCATTTCTCTCCCCATCAAGATATTATTTCAGCGCGCTTAGCAACGCTTAATACCCTGAAAAACGAGCAACAAAGCGTGCTCATTATGCCTGTATCAACGCTGATGCTGCGCACGGCCCCAGCTTCGTTTATATACGGTTCAACGCTTAATTTTAAAGTGGGCGATAGATTAGACACCCACGCTTTGCGTGAAAACTTAGAGCAAGCGGGTTACATGCACGTGCAACAAGTTATGGAGCATGGCGAATATGCAATACGTGGCTCTATTGTTGATTTATATCCGATGGGCAGTAAACACCCATTTAGGCTCGATTTTTTTGATGACGAGCTTGATACCATTCGCTTATTTGATGTGGAAACACAACGCTCAGATGAAAAAGTTGAAAAAATTGAGTTACTTCCTGCCCATGAATTCCCCACTAACGACACGGATATTGAACGCTTTAGAATAAACTATCGTGAAAAGTTTGGCGCAAGCGCAGAGCAAGACTCTGTTTATATGCAAGTAAGTAAAGGTAATTGGCCTGGAGGTATTGAATACTACATGCCATTATTTTTTGATGGCTTGGCGACTATTTTTGACTATTTGCCAGAATCAACGACCGTGATGCAATTAGGCGATTTAGAACATGCGGCGGATAACTTTTGGCACGATGTTAATGTACGCTATGAAAACCGCCGTGTGGACCCCTTGCGCCCACTTTTACCGCCGGATGAATTGTATCAGCCTATCAATGAGCTATTTTCAAACCTGGGCAATTATGGCCGTATTCGTTTATCACAAGCAAAATTAGGTACTAAAGCGGGCAATAAAAACCTTGCCGTTAATGAATTACCCAATGTCCGCATTGATCATAAACAACATGAACCTTACAACGCATTCATTAACTATGTGGCAGAGCAAAAAAAGAAAAAAGGCCGAGTTGTCATTAGTGTTGAGTCGGATGGTCGACGTGAATCATTACTGAGTATATTAAAACCCAGCGGCTTAAAATTCAAAGAGTTTGATACTTTTGAGCAATTTACCAACAGCAGTAGTGACGTTGGTTTAATTGTAAGCCCACTTGAACAAAGTGTCGTGCTTAGCACAAAACCTAGCCTGAGCATTATTACTGAGCAAGAATTGCTTGGAATTAAAGTATCACAACGCAGACGCCGTAAGCACAGGTATGAAGCAAGCCAAGATGCGCTAATTCGTAACTTAGCAGAGTTAAAAGAAGGCCAACCGGTTGTGCACCTTGACCATGGTGTTGGCCGTTATCAAGGACTGCAAACAATTGATGCTGCCGGTGTGGTTACTGAATTTGTAACCATTATTTATGCCGGTGAAGCAAAGCTCTATGTGCCGGTATCAGCGCTTCATATGCTTAGCCGTTACTCTGGCGGTGAAGAAGCCAGTGCCCCACTGCATAAGCTCGGCTCTGATGCGTGGGATAAGGCAAAAAAACGCGCCGCTGAAAAAGTACGCGATGTCGCTGCTGAATTGCTCGATATCTACGCTCAGCGCCAAGCAAAGCCGGGTAATAAATTTACGCTGGATGGCCAAGCTTATCGTCAATTTAGTGATAGCTTCCCGTTTGAAGAAACGGATGATCAACGTAACGCTATTGAAGCTGTACTGGGTGATATGCAATCAAAACAAGCCATGGATCGCTTAGTCTGTGGTGATGTAGGCTTTGGTAAAACCGAAGTAGCAATGCGTGCAGCGTTTGTTGCGGTTAACGATAATAAGCAGGTGGCTATTTTAGTCCCTACCACCCTACTTGCTCAACAACACTACGATAACTTTAAAGACCGCTTTGCTGATTTTCCAATTGAAGTGGGTGTATTGTCTCGGTTTAACTCAACTAAAGAGCAAAAAGAAACCCTTGAAAAAATGAGTAATGGCAAGCTTGATGTGGTTATTGGCACGCACAAACTAATTCAACAAGACATCAATTTTAAAGACTTAGGCCTGTTAATTGTTGATGAAGAACACCGATTTGGGGTGCGCCAAAAAGAAAAAATTAAAGCCCTGAGAGCTGATGTTGACATACTCACCCTGACCGCAACCCCTATCCCCCGTACTTTAAACATGGCCATGAGTGGTATGCGCGATTTATCTATTATTGCTACCCCACCGGCTAAACGCTTAGCCGTTAAAACTTTTGTGCGCCAACGCGACGAAGAGCTTATTCGCGAAGCGGTACTGCGTGAAATTAAACGCGGCGGCCAGGTGTACTTTTTACACAACAATGTAGAAACCATTGAGCGTGTTGCTCAAGAAATTAGCGAATGGGTGCCTGAGGCAACAGTTACCTCAGCCCACGGGCAAATGCGAGAGCAAGAGCTTGAGCAGATCATGACCGATTTTTATCACCAAAAATACAATGTACTGGTATGTACTACGATTATTGAAACCGGCATTGATGTACCCACAGCAAATACCATTATTATGGACAGAGCCGATAAACTCGGTCTTGCTCAGCTGCATCAATTACGCGGACGTGTTGGTAGAAGTCATCACCAAGCCTATGCTTATTTACTCACAGGTAACCCTAAAGCGCTCTCTAAAGATGCGAAAAAGCGTTTAGATGCCATTGCCTCATTAGAAGATTTAGGCGCAGGCTTTGCCTTAGCAACCCACGATTTAGAAATTCGTGGTGCCGGTGAGCTATTAGGAGACGATCAATCTGGACAAATGCAAACCATTGGCTTTAATTTATACATGGAAATGCTTGAACAGGCTGTTAACGCGCTTAAAAATGGTCAAGAGCCAACCCTTGAAAATCTATTACAAAAACAAACCGAAGTTGATTTAAAGCTACCTGCCTTGTTACCTGATGATTATATTCATGATGTTAACGCGCGTTTAGGTATGTACAAGCGTGTAGCAAGTTGTGCTAACCTTGCTGATATTGATGAACTGCAAGTAGAATTGATAGACCGCTTTGGTTTATTACCTGATGCAGCTAAAAACCTATTTAGTTTACAACAACTAAAAATGCAGGCGAGCAATTTGGGCATAACCAAAATAGAAGCTAACCCGAAAGGAGGCTACTTTGAGTTTAGTCAAAATACCAAGGTTAATCCTAGCTTCATTATTGGTTTGATACAAAGTGCGCCACACATTTATAAAATGGATGGCGCAAATAAATTACGCTTTGCCATTAGCGAGGCGAATGCCCGTGAACGCTTAAAAATGATCACTGCTATGATTGCAGATTTCGAAAAAAAGGTTAGCCATTAATGTTGCTGAAAAAATCGCTGGTTATTTTATGCTGCTTATTTAGCAGTACTGCATTTGCAGAGCGCTGGTTTGAAGTAGAGGTGTTAATATTTAAACAGCACCCTGCTCCTTACTTACAAGAAGACTTTAGCTTAAAGCATGACGCCATTGAAGATAAAAACACCTTAGATTTATTGGCCTCTGCTTATAAAAACCAAGCAATGGACGCGTGTATAAACGGTGACCCACGCTTTCAAACACGTACATTTGCTGACACTTTGGTTAATTCAAACCCACAGTCTGCAGCGTGTAATGACAGCATTGATTATGTAAAAAGTTACGATGTGCTGCCAGTAACCCCTCAAGCACCAGTACAAGATACGATGGAGCAAACTTACCTGCTCGCTCCTGAACAACTGCAGTTTGAACAACAACGCCAAGCTTTAGACCGCAAAGGACTCACCCCTATATTACATACCGGCTGGCGGTTTGAAGGCGCAAGTAAATCACGCTCCCCTAGTATGCACTTATTTGCAGGCAACCAATTAAAAAACAATATGAACACCGGTTTTAGTTACGCCAATTCCGACTTTATTAGCTTACTTGATACTCCTGAGCCATTGTTTAATGAAGCACAGTCTCCGACCATGAAATGGGAGTTAGATGGCTTATTGAAAATACATTTACGCCATTATTTATACATTAATGCGGATTTCGATATTAGTGAAAAGCAAGATAATGGTGAGCTAGAATCAGCCCGTTTTTCACAATTTAGACGCGTTTTCAGCGAAGATATTCATTACTTTGATCATCCTCGTATGGGTATGATTGTACAAATTCGAAAATTTAACCATTAACAGTAGGAAAATAATTATGAAGAAGCTCCTAATAATTGCTGCAGCACTGAGTCTTGCTGCTTGTTCAAAAGTAAGCATGGAAAATTACGAAAAAATTAAAATTGGTATGGACAAAACAGAAGTTGAAGCACTTTTAGGCAGTGCTGATAACTGTGTAGAAAAAACATTACATACTAGCTGTACTTGGGGTGATGACGCTAAAAACATCGAAATTACCCTGGTATCAGACAAAGTAACGCTTTACAGCAAAAAAGGGCTAACAGATAAATAAGGACAACAAAGGAATAACGTATGTTATTCCTCTTTTTTTGCATCGCTGGTGTAAATAAGCTCTATATTGACTATTTTACTGCGGTTTAAAGTGATTTTGTAACGCTGATAGAGCGTTTTATCCGGTTCGGTTAGAACCAATACCATGTTTAACTGATAGCGCCTTTCTACTCCCTGTTTAGAAATTTTATTGTTTTCTAAATGATAGAGCTTCCCTTCCCCTTTTTTTAAATAACGTGCAAACGGTGCGAGATTAAATTGCAGCGTTTGCTGCAAGCTATCGTAGCCTGGCAAAAATTCTTTAGCACTTACCCGGGTTTCACTAGCAAAATGCAGCCATTGCGCCGCCTGTTTGTTTTGCTGACGACGCTTAGAAAAAATTTTCCTCACTTCTTTGGGGATTTTTTTAAACCGGGTGTACTCTAACCAAATAAACTGACTCGCCACTTTATCTTTTGTGATACTGTTTTTAAAAATAAAGCGCCATTTTGGCCGCCCTCGCACAATAGCACGCCAAATAATACGGGTAATATCTTCTTTAAATATTTCTCTTAGCCCGTAAATAACCCCTAAAATTAGAATTAATGAAGCGGTTATTTCAGTAAAGGTAGAACGCGCATTGAGTATTACCACCATCACAAAAGCCATTATAACAGCCGTTACAGAGCCTTTTACCAACCGCTTTAAATAGCTATTAAGATAGCGTGTTTGGCGCTGTAAAATCACTCCATGCTCTATTAAACGCTGGAGTAAACGCATCTTATTAGTAATTCTGTTGGCGTCTTTAAGCGTTGAGTCAGAATTATATTGCTGCTCTGCTCGATACTCACTCTCTGACTTACAAAAGTTTAATAAGTCATTTCGTTCTTTAGCGTGATCGCTACTACGCGGGCCTTCATCAAGTAGCTTTAAAAAAGTTTGTTCAATTTGCCAGCTTAGGTAGTTATCAGCATTAGTATAAAACGGGATCAGCTTTTCGTTATCTGGGGTGTAACGTCTGAGTTTTCTAAGTAGGCTTTGGCTTTGTTCACAGAGCTTCATGGCTCGTTGATAAAACTCATCGCTTTCTTGAATTTTTAACGCATCTTTAATATCGGCATCAATTGCCAGACGCACTTGATAACAATATAGATTTAAATTTTGTCGGTAATCTTGCTGCTCACCTTTGTTCTTACTAACAAAACGGCTTCGTACCAATGGAAGATGAATGTTATTCGCGTTATAGGCTACAAAAGATTTAAATTGGTTATTAAAGTAAGACTCTTCGCTGAGTGTTTGCGCGTTAATACCCATTTCGTTTGGGATAGAAAAATAAAGATCGAGACGTTGCTCTGCACGCGGTGATAGTTGCGGTTCAATAACAAACGATAAATTTTCGTCTTGCTTTAACAATGATGCCTCCTTCGGTTATCTACCTGAGTTTACGTGCCTCTTTAATTTTGTTCAACAAAAAAGGCCTAGTAAAAACTAGGCCTTTTAGTAGTTCTAATGAATTAAAATTAGAACTTAACGTTTACGCTTGCAAAGATACGAGAACCAATTACGTCGTAAAGCTCTGGGACAGTACCCATATCATTACCACCTAGCACTGACTCAGGCTCTTTATCAAAGATATTATTCATACCACCAGTTAAACGAACATCGTCGTTTAAGTTATAGCTCATAGAGATATCATGGTAAACAGTGTCGTCTGTGCTAAAGAATTCACCATAGTACTCACCGTCCATACCTTTGATATAACGAGCGTTGTAAAGCACGTTGATATCATCATTAATATCGTAGTTAACTGAAAGGTTTGACTTAATTTCAGAGTAACCACCAATGTTTCCATCAATAGTGCCTGTGTAATCAATTTCGTCTTGCTCAAATTCAATTAAGTAAGTCGTATCTAGGTTGATACGGTAGTTATCAGCTGTATAAGAGATATTCCAGTCAATACCTGATGTATCTTGTGCGCCTACATTTGTTAATGCTGAGCTTAATTCAGATAAATCACCATCAGCTGTAATGTTTACTGCTGCACATGATTGCGTATTTCCAGCAAAACAGTTGCGCATTTCGTTTTGTACGTCTAAACGCGTAATTGCATTAGTAATATCAAACTTCCAGTAATCTAATGTAGTTGATAAACCGTCAGCAACTTCCCACACTAAACCGAATGTGAATGATCTGCTCTCTTCTGCTTGAAGATTATCATCGCTTGTGTAGTTAACTTCGATTTGTGCATCTTGCTCGTTACCCCATGGATCTTCTAGGTAATCGAATGAACCTGTATTACCACCAAATAATTCAGCAACATTTGGAGCTCTAAAACCAGTAGCAAGTACAGAGCGAACCATAAAGCTATCTGTTATATTCCAAGTAGCACCAAGTTTCCACGTTGTTTCACCACCAAATGTTGAGTAGTTATCGTAACGTGCAGCACCTTCTAGAGTAACTGACTCAAGCACTGGCATAGATGCTTCAAAGTATACAGATTGAACAGAGTAATCACCGTCTGTTGGGTCTTGTTGTGAAGCTGTGCTTTCGCCTCTTTGAGTAATTAAATCTGGTGTATAAAAACCACTTTCGAATCTATTCTCAACACCAATTGCGTAACCAATATCACTCTCTGTAACAGCACTGTAACCCGCAGATAGGATGAATTGCTCATTACCACCTTCGTTTGACTCTGTGTAAAGAGAGTTGCTCGATACTAATAGGTCACGATTAATTGCATCGCCACTAAACCAAAGCGCTTGGTCACCATAAATGCTTTGCTCCATGTTACCCGCATGGATTGAGTTTTGAACCTTATCTTCTGAGTCATTACGACCGTAAGTTGCGCTAATGTCCCAGCTTGCATCGTTATCTAAAAGACCTTGCAATGCAATAGACGCTCTGTATGTATCTGTTTTTTGCTCATAGATACGTGGACCCGCATCAACCATTCTACGACGGTACTCTAATGAATCGGCTAATACACCATCTTCATCGATAAATGCATTAGTGTATGCATTACTTAGCTTTGAAGTGTCTAAATCAATGCTTGCAGGTTGTGGTGCTAACTGTTGGCTTGAATCACGACGTGTGTACATTAAATCAACATTAAATGTTGTGTCTGAATCAAGTTCTTTATTAAAGCTAGTAAAGACGCTGTATAAGTCACTTGGTGTTTGTGCATAGCTTGACGGTGTGTAGTCATAACATGTATCACGGTCTTTGAATCCACCTTGACCATTTGGCGCTTTACCACCTAAAGTCCCTTCTGGGATGTAAGACGAACAACCTGGCTCAACAAATTTACGGTCTGACTGAATAATATCGCCACGGCTTGTGTACTGAGCACCTAATACTAGGTTACCGTCAGCCACTTGCATACCATGAAGTAAACTAACACCATAGTTTGTGCCGTCACCTTTGGTAGTTTGGCTACCTTCAACATTGACTTCAGAACCTTCAAAATCTTTTTTCGTGATGATATTTACAACGCCAGCGATAGCATCTGAACCATAAACAGCTGATGCGCCATCTTTTAAGATTTCGATTGATTTAATCATGGCAACAGGAATAGTGTTTAAATCAACAGAAGAATCAGCGCCAGTGCCTGATGAAACCATACGACGGCCGTTTAATAGAACTAGGGTACGCTGTGCGCCCATACCACGAAGGTTAACTGTAGCAGAACCACCAGAACCATTGTTACTAGTCCCACCTAAGCTCATACCTGCCGCTGACGGTTGGTTTGAAAGTACATCTGCAACTGAGGTGTAGCCGCTCTTAGCAATAAAATCATCACCAATTACTGTGATTGGGCTAGCCGTTTCCATATCGGTACGGTTAATACGAGAACCCGTTACTTGAATTTTTTCAATTGACTTTGCTGCTTCGTCTGCAGCTAAAACCTGAACACTTGAGAACATTGGGATCGCTGCAATTACAGCTAAACCAAGAGTTGATTTTTTCATGGATGAACCCTACTTGTTGAAAATTTACCTAAATTGGTAATGCTCACTTTTATGAGAATTTTGAGTGAGCGAGAGCAACTTAGGCGCCTTTAACTGAATGAAAACTTAACGAGCGATCACTATGCAATCAATGAAAATTAAGACGTCCCACGAAAGGAACAAAGGTTACAGTATGTTTCATTGTTAATTAATAAAAACAGTTAAAAATCATAAACTAAAGACCAAGCAATCACATAAAAAACACAGCTGAAATCAAATAAGTAGAGTTTGTAATCAAATGTAATTATTACAATAATGTGCCCTAAACAGGAAAATTAACATGTTAATCACAGCTCGTTATTAAAACGGTAAAACTAGGTGTTAATTACTAACCATATTTATGCAAGTAGATTGTTTATTTAGTCTGAATTTTTTTGTTATAAGTTTTAATCATGCAAATTTTATGTGTATTGAAGGTTTAAGACGGGCTGCCAATTAAACTAAAAACGGCTATCAAAGTGGATCCATTAGATAAATCTACATATTAATGACATGGGTGCTTTATTGCACGTATGAGCACAATTGAATAAGTAAGCCAAGCAGAGCTTAAGTTATAAACTTGGAAGGTAAATGGATATGTAAAAGCTATATTAAGAATGGTTATTTTATCAGATAGACTTTAATTGCAGATAACTATTAAATGTGAGGCATTTGGCTTTGCCGCTATAATTTTACGGGAATGGCGCAGTTAAAACCCACGCCTGAGTAGAAAGCCTTTAATAGGTAACGTTAAAAAAATATTCAACATTTTCACTTATGCCAGTGTTTGTATCGACAGTAGTAAGAATCAGCTTCCACACCATGTTTTTTTCTGAGCAAATCCCTACCATAGTATTAGCAACCCAAACGCTGCCCTGATTTTTAAATTGTACGGGAATGTAACCCATATACATGCTAACGCCTTCTAATTTAGCTGCAGTTATTGTTACACCAGTCGGTAACTGAGTGTAAATTGAAAACGGTGTCTCTGGTGATAGGGTTTCTTCGCTTAGCCAAACTTTAACTTGATTTGGAAAAATACACGGGTTGTTATTTTTACACTCTGTTTGTGATTGATTTACTTTTGGTGTTGATGTTGATCCAGAAAAGTCACAACCTAGTAAGAATAGTAGAAAAGAAAGTAAACATACTCTATATATATACATGCAGGTTCTCAAAGTATCTAATGTATTAGTCCAACATTTGGACACGTTGGTTGATTATCGGCTTTAATGGGCAAGTAAGGTACAAATCACCTCAAAAAATAGACAGCAAGTTAATAAAGTTTGATTGATGTCATATTATTACGCAATTGACCTATCTTTTTAAGGCCAAAAAATTTATCATTTCAACCGCAAAAAAAACAAGTATTTCTTGAGATTATTATCTTTAACAACCACATATTGTGGGTTTTAGATAGTATACTTTGGAATAATAGTAGGTCCTACTTTTACAAGTAGGTAATTCATTTCTAAACGCATTTATTGCAGCGGAAGCCAGAAAATGAGCCAAACAGTAGCATCACAAACTGAGTACAATTATAAAGTTGTACGCCAATTCGCTATTATGACAGTGATTTGGGGCATCGTTGGCATGGGTATTGGGGTTCTGATAGCTGCCCAATTAGCTTGGCCAGCTCTTAACTTTGACACACCATGGTTAACTTACTCTCGACTTCGTCCGTTACACACGAACGCAGTAATTTTCGCATTTGGTACAAGTGCACTTTTTGCGACGTCTTATTACGTCGTACAACGTACATGTCAAACGCGCCTTCTTTCAGACAAATTAGCCGCCTTTACCTTTTGGGGTTGGCAGTTAGTTATTGTTCTAGCAGCAATTACTCTACCTATGGGTATTTCAAGTTCTAAAGAGTATGCAGAACTTGAGTGGCCAATCGATATCTTAATTGCTGTTGTTTGGGTAACTTACGCTATTGTATTTATGGGCACTATTGCAAAACGCAAAGTAGCGCATATTTATGTAGCTAACTGGTTCTATGCTGGTTTCATTATTACTGTTGCAGTACTTCATATTGTTAACAGCATGGCTGTTCCTGTCTCACTAACTAAATCATACTCAATTTACGCCGGTGCGGTTGATGCAATGGTTCAGTGGTGGTACGGACACAATGCAGTAGGTTTCCTTCTAACTGCGGGCTTCCTAGGTATGATGTATTACTTTGTACCAAAGCAAGCGGGTCGTCCAGTTTACTCATACCGTTTATCGGTTGTTCACTTTTGGGCTCTTATCTCGCTTTACATTTGGGCAGGTCCTCACCACCTTCACTACACTGCGCTTCCTGATTGGACGCAAAGCTTAGGTATGGTGATGTCTATTATCTTATTCGTACCGTCTTGGGGGGGTATGATCAACGGTATTATGACGCTCTCAGGTGCATGGCATAAGCTACGTACTGACCCAGTTTTACGTTTCTTAGTGGTTTCATTGTCTTTCTACGGTATGTCGACATTTGAAGGCCCGATGATGGCAATTAAATCTGTTAATGCGTTATCGCACTACACAGATTGGACTGTAGGTCACGTACACTCAGGCGCATTAGGTTGGGTTGCAATGATTTCTATCGGTGCTATCTACCACCTTATTCCGGCGTTATTCTCACAAGGTCGTATGTACAGCATTAAATTAATCAATACACACTTCTGGTTACACACAGTGGGTGTTGTTTTATACATTGTTGCAATGTGGATTTCAGGTGTAATGCAAGGTCTAATGTGGCGTGCAGTTAACTCTGACGGTACATTAATGTACAGCTTTGTTCAGTCGTTAGAAGCCTCTCATCCTTTCTACGTTATGCGTTTCTTAGGTGGTGTTTTCATCGTCGCAGGTATGCTGATTATGGCTTATAACGTTTATCGTACAGTTTCAGCGAAAAATAATTCGCTAGAACTTGATGAACAAGCGCAGTTAGCATAACGGAGTCAGATAATGAGCAATAAAAATTCGCAAAATAAACACGAAATAATCGAGAAAAACATCGGCCTTATGGCCATCTTGACTGTTTTTGCAATCAGCTTTGGTGCACTCGTGGAAATTACGCCGCTAATGTTCCAAGACGATACAACCAAGCCAGTGGATGGGTTACGCCCGTTAAACGCACTAGAGTTTGAAGGTCGCGACATTTATGTACGTGAAGGTTGTGCTAACTGTCATTCTCAAATGATCCGTCCATTTCGTGATGAAGTTGAGCGTTACGGTCACTACTCTGTAGCAGGCGAGTCAGTATGGGATCACCCTTTCCTTTGGGGTTCTAAACGAACTGGCCCTGACTTAGCACGAGTAGGTAAACGTTACTCAGATGATTGGCATTATGCGCACTTAATGGATCCACGTGCCGTGGTTCCTGAGTCTAATATGCCAAGTTTCCCTTGGTTAGCAGAGAACACGCTTGATACAAGCTTAACTCTGAAAAAACTACAAATTTTCCGTGACACGTTTGCTATCAATCCAGAAAACCCAAAACACCCGGGTCTAGGTTATGGCAGTGACGAGGAATTAATCGCTGACATTGCTAAAGTTGACGCAATGAATGACGGTAAAGGTGCAACAGAAATGCAAGCCCTTATCGCTTATTTGCAACAACTTGGCACACATTTGAAGTAGATTATTATGGACTACGGGACATACAGAGGCATTTTGACTCTGGTAATTTTAGTATTATTTATTGTGATTGTTGGATGGGCATATAGCAAGCGTAGTAAAAGTCGTTTTAAAGACGCTGCTAATGTCATATTTGAAGATGAAAAAAAACACAACAATACACTCTCTAACGAGGAAAAGGGGTCTGAGAAATGACTAGCTTTTGGAGTATATGGGTTATTGTATTAACCCTTGCATGCTTAATCATTATCTTTGGTCTACTAGTTTGGAACTTAAAAAACTATGTAGGCGTAAAAGAAGGTGAAAGCTGTGGACATGAGTTTGACGGCATTGAAGAATTAAACAATCCACTACCAAAATGGTGGACTTACATGTTCTTCGCAACGTTTGTGTGGTCTGTTTATTACTTAGCAGCCTACCCAGGTTTAGGTAATTGGGAAGGTTTAGCAAAATGGACAAGCTCAAACCAAGGTATTACCTCTTTAACTGAATCGAAAGAAGCAGTCCTTGAAGCGAAAGAAGATGGCCGTTTTGTAAAGCTAGATGCTGAATACCGCGCTGCTGAAGAGCGTTTTGGCCCAATTTTTAATGAATTGGCTCAAATACCTGTTCTAGATCTAGTAGAGTCTAAATTTGCTGGTGATGCAGCACAGCAAGTTGCGCTAGAAAACGGCACTAAACATGAGCAAACTCAAGGTCAACTAGCGGTTGAAATTGGTCAACGTTTGTTCTCACAAAACTGTGCACAATGTCATGGCTCTGATGCTCGTGGTGGTACTGGCTTCCCTAACCTCACTGACAACGATTGGTTGTACGGTGGTACACCTGACAAAATCAGAGAAACATTACTTTTAGGCCGTGTTGCAGCAATGCCACCTTGGGGTGATGCATTAGGTGAGCAAGGCGTTAAAGAAATGACGGCTTACGTACTTAGCCTATCTGGTCGTACTGTTAACCAAAAAGATGCCGATGCAGGCAAAGCAAAATTTGCTATGTGTGCAGCATGTCATGGTGCAGATGGTAAAGGTTCAGTTGCACACAACTTACCGTTTGGTGCACCAAATCTAACTGATAACATTTGGTTGTACGGTGGTTCTCAACGTGCAGTTGAAGAAACACTTAACCATGGCCGCGCTGGTGTAATGCCTGCTTGGAAAGAGATTTTAGGCGAAGATAAAATTCACCTATTAACTGCTTACGTTTACAGCTTATCGCAAGATAAATAACGATAAAGTTAACAAAACGTTTCAGTTTTAATCTTTTTATTTCAGTAGATTAATTCAGATCAAAAAAGCCTCCACTCGGAGGCTTTTTTTTAGTCTTTTCATTCTATTTATTATAATATAGCCGCACATTAATTAATTTTAGAGCGACTATGCAACCGACTCCGTGGTATAAAAATTTTTGGCCTTGGTTTTTAATCTTCTTTCCTTTAGCTGCAATTATTGGCTGCATTAGTTTATTTATTACAGCCATTGGTAACGGCCCAGATATGGTTGTAGATGATTACTATAAAAAAGGCAAAGCAATCAACTTAGAACTCGTTAAGTTTGATAAAGCAAAAGCGTTGTATTTACATGGCGACCTAAATGTATCAGATGAGCGTGTCAGCTTTAAATTTACCAAAGGCGATACCAGTAATATCCACGCGCTAAAATTATCGTTTTTTCACCGTACCATAAAAGCGCACGATTTTGAGGCCACTCTCACCCCAAATGCTAATCAAGAGTTCACTGCATTATTAGAAAGCTATATACCAGGCGCATATTCGGTGTTTATTGAACCCGTTGATAACAGTTGGAAAATGAAAGAAAACGTTAGTTTACCAACCACCGCCACCGTTTTAGTGACTCCTAACTATAAGTAGTATTTAGTATGTCTAAAAATTGCTTTCATTGTCTTGAAAGTGTGCCTGCTGGATTTAGCGCACATGTTGTTATAGACAATACCGCTGAGCCAATGTGTTGCATTGGCTGCCAAGCTGTTGCACAAAATATCATTGACCAAGGGATGACCGACTACTACAAATATCGCACTGTTAGTGCCGGTAAAGTAGAGCAACTCATCCCTGAACAACTCGCTTTTATTAAAAGCTATGACAATGAAGATATTCAAGATGAGTTTATCAGTACGCATAACGACAACTCTGAGGTGCTTCTCAGTGTTGAGGGCATTACCTGCGCCGCCTGTGCCTGGCTTATTGAAAAGCAATTACTTAACCTTAAATCGGTAAAGCGCGTTGATGTAAACACCTCAACTAATCGCGCTATGATCCAATGGGATAAAAGCGCAACCTCTTTAAGTGAGCTAATCACCTCACTGGCTCAAATAGGTTACAAAGCCTATCCATTCCAATCAGATGTAGAAGCCCAGCAAAAACAACAAACAGCTAAAGCCTATATTCGCCGCCTCGGCGTGGCAGGCTTAATGACCATGCAAGTGATGATGTTTGCCTTTGCTATGTACTTTGGCATGTTCTCTGGGATGGACAGTAATTTTGAACAGTACTTTAGATGGATCAGCTTGATCCTTGCAACGCCCGTTATTTTATACAGCGCCCTGCCCTTTTTAAGTAATGCAATTAACGGCTTAAAAGCAAAACAACTGAATATGGATTTACCGGTATCATTGGCGATTTTTGGTGCCTATGGCGCAAGCTGTTACGCCACCGTAATGGAAGTCGGTGAAGTTTACTTTGAATCTATTTGTATGTTTACCTTTTTACTCTTATTAGGTAAATACTTAGAATTTAGAGCGCGCTTAAAGGCCAGTGAATTTACAGCCAACTTACAAAAGCTACTGCCACTGACTGCCCGTACACTCGATGAAAACGGCAAAGAGCACATAATTGCCGCTAAAAAGCTCAAGCTTAACGATATCGTTTTAATAAAAGCAGGCGAAACTATCCCTGCCGATGGCATCTTAGTCAAAGGCAGCACCAGTGTTGATGAGTCTATGATGACTGGTGAACATCAGCCAGTACGAAAGTATATTGATCATAACGTGTATGCGGGCACGGTTAATCATGATGGTATTATTGAAATAAAAATCAATAAGCTGGGCCAAAATACCCTGCTTAATCAAATTATTCGCCTGCAACATAATGCCCTAACAAAACGCCCACGGTTAGTAGAAATTACCGACAAAGTAGCGCAGTGGTTTGTTGCCGTGTTACTGGTATTTGCCTCTCTAACCGCCATTGGCTGGTATCAAATTGACCCTGATGTCGCTTTTTGGATCACTATATCGGTGTTAGTGGCCACTTGCCCGTGCGCATTGAGTTTAGCTATTCCAACCGCGTTAACGTGTGCTGTGGCTACTTTAACTCGTAAAGGAATATTAATTAAGCAAGCACATGTGCTCGAAACACTCTCAAAGCTTACTTTAGTTGCTTTTGATAAAACCGGTACGCTTACGCAAGGTAAATTTAGCCTCGACGTTGTTGACATACTTGATGATAACTACAGCAAAGAGCAAATTCTTGATATTGCAGCACAGCTTGAGAGCTATTCTGAGCACCCTATTGCTAGTGCCTTTAAAGAGTTTAAAGGTCAGCGTAAATTTGACGATGTACAGCTCCATCCAGGGGTTGGGATCAGCGCTCAATACGATAATACGCACTACGCCATTGGTAAAAGTGGCTGGTTTGATACCAAAAAAACCAATGCGCAAGCTACCCTTTACATAAACAAGCAACCCGTTGCACGCTTTTACTTTGTTGATAAAGTAAAAACAGATGCCGATAAACTCATTAACTCGTTAAAGGCTGCCAATCTAAGTTGTCATATGCTAACAGGTGACGCCTCAGATGCCGGTGCCAAGGTGGCAAAAAAATTAAAGCTTGATTCAGTACAAGCCAGTTGTAGTCCAAAAGATAAACAAGACGCCGTTGATCATTGGTCAACTCAAGGTGAAGTTGTTGCTATGGTTGGCGATGGCGTAAACGACAGCCCAGTCTTTGCCAGCGCCCACTTATCAATCGCCATGGAAACAGGAGCTGATATCTCTAAAAACAGTGCCGATGTTGTGCTGCTTAACAGTGATTTAGCCTCTATTGATCATTTGTTGACGATTGCTAAGCAAACACGGCGTATAATTAAGCAAAACCTAGTGCTTTCTTTATTATATAATGGCTCTATATTACCGCTTGCTGCTATGGGTTTAGTTGCGCCTTGGATGGCGGTAATTGGTATGTCTGCCAGCTCTATTATTGTGATATGTAATTCACTAAGGCTATTAAAGTTATGAGCATAATTTATATTTTAGTTCCTATCGCTATCTTGTTTGTACTAATTGCCATTGGCGTGTTTTTTTGGGCAGTAAAAGGCGAGCAATTCTCTGATTTAAACAAGCAAGGCCACAGTATTTTGTTTGAAGACGATAAAGAGCAACATAATAAAAGTAATGATTGATCCAATTTTTGTTAGCGCTTTTTTAATGGGGTTGATTGGCAGTGGCCATTGCATTGCTATGTGCGGCGGCATTGCCAGCTCATTACAATTAGCCAGTAACAAGCGCCAAACTTGGTTGTATTCTCTAGCTTATAACAGCGGCAGAGCGCTAAGTTATATGCTTGCTGGTGCCCTAGTCGCCGGTATTAGTAGTCAATTTGCCACACAAAACTCGGCCTTTGCGCTGTTTTTATCATTTTTAGCGGGCGTGTTTATGTTACTGGTCGGCGTTTATATCATGCGCTTAGCCGCGACATTACAATGGCTCGAAAAACTCGGTAAAACCCTCATTTGGCAGCACTTAATTAAACTTAATAAATATTTAATGCCCATTGATTCCCCATTAAAAGCGCTTGGTTATGGCGCACTATGGGGCTGGTTACCGTGCGGCTTAGTATATTCTGCGCTCACATGGGCGATGACCAGTGGCACTGCCATAAATGGTGCTTTGGTTATGCTGGCATTTGCCCTAGGGACGTTCCCTGCCATGATCACCTTAGGTGTGGCTGCACAAAAGCTCAATACGCTTTTTAATCACCCTTGGACGCGAATAATATTAGGCAGTGTTATCATTTGGTATGGTATCTACCTTCTGATCATTGCAACAGACAAGCTAGTGCATTAACATTGGTAAATGTTGTGCATAGAAATTTAACGGATTGAACTTATGGATTTTTCTCAAAGTCGTGCTAAAGGTAATTGTGCCATTAGCTGTAATAACTGCAGTATTAGCCAGCTATGTTTACCATTTTCTTTAAATGGCCAAGAAATGGATAAACTTGATGAGATCATTGAGCGAAAAAAACCATTACACAAGGGTGACTACTTATTTGAATCGGGCGCACCTTTAAATGCAATTTATGCAGTTCGTTCGGGGTCGTTTAAATCGTATACTTTGTCTGAGCAAGGCGATGAGCAAATTACAGGCTTTCATTTAGCGGGTGACCTTGTTGGCTTTGACGCCATCAATAAAATGCAACATCAAAGTTTTTCTCAAGCACTAGAAACCTCAATGGTATGTGAAATTCCCTTTGAAACTCTTGACGAACTAGCCGGTAAACTGCCTAAATTGCGCCAACAAATAATGCGTTTAATGAGCAGTGAAATAACCTACGATCAGGAAATGCTGTTATTACTTAATAAAAAATCAGCAGAAGAACGTCTTGCTAGCTTTATTTATAACTTATCAGAGCGTTTTGGTGAGCGTGGTTTTTCACGTAAAGAATTTAGATTTACCATGACTCGCGGCGAAATTGGCAACTACCTTGGTTTAACAGTAGAAACTATCAGCCGTTTATTAAGCCGTTTTCAAAAAGCCGACTTAATTAAAGTAGAAGGTAAATTTATTACTATTTTAGATAATGACGCGCTTGCGAAAACAGCTGCGATTGTAAAGCCACGTTAATAAATCAATAAATTGATATAGAACAAGAATATTAGTGCTACCCCTTTAACTGTTGTGTATTTGCGTTACACTCAAGGTATAACTGTTAAGTGAATGGAGTAGCACAATGGAAACGATTAAACGTATTATCGCGGTTATTGACCCAACTAAAGACGATCAAAATGCCCTCGCGCGTTCAATAGATTTAGCCAAAAAATCGGGTGCGAGCATTACCGCCTTTATGACGGTTTACGATTTTTCTTACGAAATGACCACTATGTTATCAGGCGATGAACGTGAAGCAATGCGTCAAGCCGTCCTCAAAGATCGCGAGCTATGGCTTAAAGATCTAATCTCTCCTTATCAAAATATTAATATTGATACTCAAGTTATTTGGCATAATCGCCCATACGAGGCAATAATTAATACCGTTATCAATGATAAATACGACTTGGTTATCAAAGGTACTCATCAACACGGTACGCTTAAAGCGGTCATTTTTACTCCTACAGACTGGCATTTAGTAAGAAAATGCCCAACGCCCGTTTTATTTGTCAAAGACATGCAATGGCCAGCACAGGGGAATATTTTAGCTGCAGTAAATGCAGTCAGTGAAAATGAGCAGCACTTATCACTTAATAAACGCATAATTAAAGATGCACAATTTTTATGTGAACTGGCTAATGCTAAACTTAACTTAGTCAATGCCTACCCTGCTACACCAGTAAATATTGCGATAGAAATCCCAGAATTTAACCCTGGGCTTTACAATGAATCAGTTAAAAAACATCATATTGAATCAACCAATGAACTAGCTAACGAGTTTAACCTAACCTCTGATCAATGCTTTATTGAAGAGGGATTGCCAGAAGATGTGATACCGGATGTTGCAAATCGTTTAAATAGTGAGTTAGTGGTTATTGGCACTGTGGGACGTACCGGCTTAAGTGCTGCATTAGTGGGTAACACCGCTGAGCATGTTATTGACAGCCTCGATTGTGATGTACTTGCATTGAAACCTGACGGCTATGTAAGTCCACTCGCAGAAAGTTAACGTTTGCTGTAGCTGTGATATTGCATATGGCATATAATACGCCCCTTTATTTTTAGCAATTAATTTTGCCGTACTATTTTATAAGGGGGCATAGTGTCTCATTCTGCTCAAGCCAAAGCTCAACACAACTTAAATAAGCTTCAAAAGCGTTTACGCCGCCTCACAGGTCAAGCTGTCATGGACTTTAACATGATTGAAGAAGGTGACCGTATTATGGTGTGCTTATCGGGTGGCAAATTATATTAAATATCTTTTTTGTAATTATTAATATTTATTTTTTGTTTCCTCCAACCTATTATTCTTCCAGAAAAAATTAAAGTCACTCAATAATATTTAGATATTTTTTGCTCTTTTTGTAAAGTACGCTATATTTTACAAATCCACTTATAGTAATGATTAGTTTTGTAAAGTATGAATGTTAGTCAATATAAAGTTGGATCTAAGCGCTTTATTGCCTTTATTGGCTTAAATGATATTCCTATTTTACCTCTAGCAAATGCGTTTCTATATGATGTATTTTTAAACACATCATATTCAACCAAACTCCGTGTAGCGTATGAACTCAAAACCGTACTTAATTATTTTGACGCAGAAGCAATTGATCTAGAGCTTAGAGTTAGTTCTGGTTTGTATATAAGTCCGAATGAATTAAGTCATTTCTATGGGGAGATGCGCCTAAAAAAAGATTCGTTTTCACAAAAAAATCTATTTTCAGTACCTGATAATAGTGAAAGTAAATATATCAGGAATGCAATTTCTGCATCATCATTTAATAAAAATAAAGTATCAACAGAAACAACAACAGGTAGAATAAGAACTCTTAGAAAATATTTAGTATATATCCATGAACACTATCATGGTGATCGACAAGCACCGCCCAATTTAAAGGATTCATATAATAGGGTTATTTCAAAGTTAAAATTACGAGAAAGCTATACTCAAGAAACTAACAAAGTTTCAAGTGTAGAGTTAGTTGAAACTGTAATACCTGATGAAATTTATCATTCATTTAAAGAAATAGTTTTACCTAGTTCAAAAGATAATCCTTTTAAAAAATGTAAGTTACGCAATTATTTAATTCTATCAATATTGAGACAAACTGGTATTAGAAGAAGTGAAGTCTGTAAGTTAAAAATTTCTGATTGCCAATTTTATGGTGATTATAACAAGATAAAGATTTATTCAAGCCCAGATGATCCTACTGATACTAGATTAAATAAACCTGATAAAAAGTGTGGGAGAGCACATTTCGCTGGGATTAGTGTAACGTTAATGAAAGAAATTCATTTTTATATTCACCATGTAAGAATAAAATTTGAAAAAGCTACTCTACATGATTTTCTATTTGTATCAGAAAAGAATACTCACAAAACGGCGGGGCTTCCAATTACTAGGGAAATGGTTAATTATATTTTGTGCAAAGTTTCTTCTAAACTTGGATATAAAATTCACCCACACACTTTAAGGCATAAGTGGAATGAGAAACTAAGTATAAAAGGAATGAATAAAGGTCTTGATTCAGAATTCATAGAGGATATGCGAAGAAGTGCTATGGGGTGGCAACCTGACTCGAAGATGGGCCGGGTTTATAATGATAAACATGAGCAACTGTCGGCAATTGAGCTAATGAAAGAACATCAGGAAAAAATAGATGGAACCAAAAAGTGAACCCAAGCTACCGGCTAATATCCCTGAATTACCAGAGAAGTTTATTTCGCAAGCGGGTATTAAAGTTGAAACATTTAGTAATACTTGGGAGTTAACACATTTAGGTAAAGGACGTAAAACTAATATTGCATGGCTTCAATCTTTTCCTAGGACTTCAAAGCTAAAATATATTTTACTCGATACTCTGATTTACTACGCAGAAACAAAATCTGCTGCAACTGTCACTACGATTACTGCTTCTTTGAGACAGGCTTTTCCAAACGATTGTAGTGACATATCTGAATTTGAGAATATATGGCATGTACTAAGAGGCTCGACAAAAAAAACTATAAGTGGTTTTTTAAACTCATCATTAAAATTGAATCACACGTTACTTGATAAGCACTATAGGCTAGCTTGTAAATATAGTTATAAACAAAGCTTTAATGGTTTACATCCGACAAAAGGTAGACTAACAGATTACGAATATGACTCTATACTTGAGAACCTTAGGATAAAGTGCAGAAGTATTCCAAATCAGCCTCCAGAAGACCTTCATTACTACACTAAAGTAAGTGAAAAGAACAATAATTTCATAAACCTGAAAAGTATGGTTGCTTATCGTTTACTTATACAGTTAGCAAGACGCCCAAGACAAATAGTTATGCTAAAGTGGTCAGATATTTTACCTGTTGGAATATCATTCAATGATAAAAATTTGAATGGTGAGCCAATAAATACGGGGGTTAAAACACTTCATGTTAGATGTTATAAAATCAAACAAAGCAATCAAGATTTTAACTTTCGTCTTTTCCCTGAAAAATGGTCAATACCTCTAACGGAGTCATTCTCGGCGTTATTATTAAAGTACAGGGAGATTTATTGTAAAGGCCTAAGCTTAGCTATTAATGAGTGTGGGGCACAATTAAGTACTGCTCAATATGAAACTTTAATAAATCATTGCCCAATAATTCCAGATATTAAAATTTTTACAGCTGATTTCTCTGATAGTGAACTTATTGATTCAATTTTATACGAAAGATCACAATTGTTTCATGCATCAGAGAGTATTTTTAAAAATGCAGAGAATAGTTATGGCAAAGGTTTATCTGAACGCACTGGGAGAGTCGTTGGAACAAATAACAGGCTTAGGCACACTTGGCTCTGTAATGCAGCTCTAAATGGTTACCCTATCTCTGAAATTTGTAAAATAACTAATGTAACTGAACCTGGCGCAAGAGCTTATTTGCAATTAAGTTTAAAAGAGAGACAGTATATTGATACTAACTACGCCGCTAATCAGTTACTGCGAGATGCTTTTAACCCAAAGGTATCAATAACTGATGAAGATATAACAGTAGAAAATGAAATTGATATATTTGGAGTAGAGAAGGAACCTTCTAACTGCAATGCATGCGAGCATAAGTCTAACTTAACAAGACCATTACCATGTTATGGGTGCCCTAACTTTAGACCCCTATTAGACGCAAATCATGATGCAATTTTAGAACAAGCGATTGCAAAACGTGAATTTATAAAAACATTTAGTAGTAATTACACCAATTCTGGTTCGACAGAGAAGTTAGATAAGATTATAGCCAATATAAAACTAACAATAGCATTTTGTATTGAAATGAAACTTCATAATGCAAAGTTGAACAAATGAATATATTCAATAAATACCACCTCGCCCTTCAAGATTTACTCCAATCATACTCTAATGAAATACCTAAAAATATTTCTTCTATAGATAATTCAAAACCAACATGGGGTGATCCTGTTTGGTATATTCTAGATGTTGATACAGGAGTTCGTCATCGTTACTTATTTACTAAAGCAATTAAAGGACGAAGGCGCTCTAAGAATGATTCATACTTTAGAAAATTAAAAAATTACCAGTCAGACTTACTTACAAAAAATTACGGATTGCTCCTAAAGGTTTATGCGCTGGATGTACAACAGCAAAAGGTCGTTAATAATAGCAAGCAATTAAGAATTACTGTAGCGTCACAGATTTTAACAGAAAGTGAAAAATATCGAAATCTAAATGACTTACTGAATCGCCCCGAGTTCATCGGAGACCAGTTTGTTTAAGTCAGGCCACTTTACCTGACTCGTTTAAATTATCATAGTAGTCTGTTTCATATTGAGCTGGTGAAATATACCCAATTGAAGATAATAAGCGTTGATTATTAAACCAATTGACCCACTCTAACGTTGCGTATTCAACAGCATCAACATTCTTCCACGGGCCATTTCTGCGAATAATCTCTGTTTTAAATAATCCATTTATTGTTTCAGCCAATGCATTGTCATAAGAGTCACCCACACTGCCTACAGACGCTTGAATTCCAGCTTCAGCAAGTCGCTCAGTGTATCGTATAGACAAATATTGGCTGCCTCTGTCGCTGTGGTGAATTAACCCTTCGGGGTTGCCACGATGCCAAATAGCTTGCTCTAACGCATCAAGAATAAGCTCTGTGTGCATTGTCGTTGATACACGCCAACCTACAATGTATCGTGAAAAAACATCTATCACGAAAGCGACATAAACAAACCCACTCCATGTGGCAACATAGGTGATGTCAGCTACCCAAAGTTGATTTGGCTGCTCAGCAGTAAATTGACGATTAACTAAATCAAGTGGCTTATCTTGTTGCTCGTCAGGTATCGTTGTCTTATGTGCTTTACCCCGACGAACACCTTGAATTCCCATAACTCGCATCAATCGTTCGACTGTACAGCGGGCGACTTGATGGTCGTCAAGCTGTAGCTGCTTCCATATTTTTCTTGCACCATAAACTGACATATTATCCTCCCACACTTCGCGAATGAGTATTATCAGCTCAGCATCACGCTTTTTGCGGTTAGACAGTCGCTCAGGCTCTCTTTGTATCTGTTTATGAGAATAATACGTTGATGGTGCAATCGGCAATTCCTTGCAAATTGACTCGACACCGTAATGCTCTCTGCAAGCATCAATAAAATCCACTATTACTTCTGTTTGCGGTCGAGCTCCGCTTGGGCGAAAAAAGCGGCAGCTTGCCTCAGGATATCATTCGTTCGCTTGAGCTCTTTATTCTCGCGCTCTAAGACGGCAAGGCGTTCTTCAGTTGATTGCGTATTAGAAGAGGGTTTAGACGGTTGAGCTTGAGATTTCTTGACCCATGCTCTAAGTGTTTCTGGGGTACATCCCAGTTTATCTGAAATCGATACTAGCGCAGCCCAAAGAGAAGGGTATTCATGCTGTTGTGTGGTAACAAGCCTAATTGCACGTTCACGAAATTCTGATGTATAGCGATTTGATTTTTTCATAGTTCCAGTTTCTCAAGTTATTGAGTCTCTGGCAAACACGGGGCGATTCA
>NZ_JQFL01000008.1:0-69723 GCF_000764215.1 Pseudoalteromonas sp. ND6B | reverse complement strand
AACAAAGACCCGTTTGGGTTGTATGGTTAAGTGACTAAGCGTACACGGTGGATGCCTTGGCAGTTGGAGGCGATGAAGGACGTATTAACTTGCGATAAGCCTAGTCAAGCTAGTAAAAAGCACTTGAGACTAGGATTTCCGAATGGGGAAACCCACCTGCTTGCAGGTATCGTTAACTGAATACATAGGTTAACGAGGCGAACGCGGAGAACTGAAACATCTAAGTACCCGTAGGAAAAGAAATCAACCGAGATTCCGATAGTAGCGGCGAGCGAAATCGGAACAGCCCTTAAGCTTATTATGTGTTAATGGAAGGCTCTGGAAAGTGCCACGATACAGGGTGATAGTCCCGTACATGAAAACGCATTTTAAGTGAAATCGAGTAGGTCGGAGCACGTGAAACTTTGACTGAATATAGGTGGACCATCATCTAAGGCTAAATACTCCCAACTGACCGATAGTGAACCAGTACCGTGAGGGAAAGGCGAAAAGAACCCCTGTGAGGGGAGTGAAATAGAACCTGAAACCGTGTACGTACAAGCAGTAGGAGCCCACTTGTTGGGTGACTGCGTACCTTTTGTATAATGGGTCAGCGACTTATATTTTGTAGCGAGGTTAACCGATTAGGGTAGCCGTAGGGAAACCGAGTCTTAACTGGGCGAATAGTTGCAAGGTATAGACCCGAAACCCGGTGATCTAGCCATGGGCAGGTTGAAGGTTGAGTAACATCAACTGGAGGACCGAACCCACTAACGTTGAAAAGTTAGGGGATGACCTGTGGTTAGGAGTGAAAGGCTAATCAAACCGGGAGATAGCTGGTTCTCCCCGAAATCTATTTAGGTAGAGCCTCGGACGAATACTTACGGGGGTAGAGCACTGTTAAGGCTAGGGGGTCATCCCGACTTACCAACCCTTTGCAAACTCCGAATACCGTAAAGTAATATCCGGGAGACACACGGCGGGTGCTAACGTCCGTCGTGAAGAGGGAAACAACCCAGACCGCCAGCTAAGGTCCCAAAGTCATAGTTAAGTGGGAAACGATGTGGAAAGGCCCAGACAGCCAGGAGGTTGGCTTAGAAGCAGCCATCCTTTAAAGAAAGCGTAATAGCTCACTGGTCGAGTCGGTCTGCGCGGAAGATGTAACGGGGCTAAACTATGCACCGAAGCTGCGGATTCAAAATTTATTTTGAGTGGTAGGGGAGCGTTCTGTAAGCGGTTGAAGGTGTACCGGGAGGTATGCTGGACGTATCAGAAGTGCGAATGCTGACATGAGTAACGATAATGCGGGTGAAAAACCCGCACGCCGGAAGACCAAGGGTTCCTATCCCATGTTAATCAGGGTAGGGTAAGTCGACCCCTAAGGCGAGGCCGAAAGGCGTAGTCGATGGGAAACGGATTAATATTTCCGTACTTGGTATAATTGCGATGGGGGGACGGAGCAGGCTAAGCAAGCATGGCGATGGTAGTCCATGTGAAAGTGTGTAGGCTAGCGACTTAGGTAAATCCGGGTTGCTGTTAGGCTGAGACACGAGACGAGTCACCAAGGTGATGAAGTTGCTGATGCCATACTTCCAGGAAAAGCCTCTAAGCTTCAGATTATACCGAATCGTACCCCAAACCGACACAGGTGGTCAGGTAGAGAATACTAAGGCGCTTGAGAGAACTCGGGTGAAGGAACTAGGCAAAATCGTACCGTAACTTCGGGAGAAGGTACGCTCCGATTGGTGATGAGACTTGCTCTCTAAGCTGATTGGAGCCGCAGTGACCAGGTGGCTGGGACTGTTTATTAAAAACACAGCACTGTGCAAAATCGCAAGATGACGTATACGGTGTGACACCTGCCCGGTGCCGGAAGGTTAATTGATGGGGTTATCTTCGGAGAAGCTCTTGATCGAAGCCCCGGTAAACGGCGGCCGTAACTATAACGGTCCTAAGGTAGCGAAATTCCTTGTCGGGTAAGTTCCGACCTGCACGAATGGTGTAACCATGGCCACGCTGTCTCCACCCGAGACTCAGTGAAATTGAAATCGCAGTGAAGATGCTGTGTACCCGCGGCTAGACGGAAAGACCCCGTGAACCTTTACTACAGCTTGGCACTGAACATTGAACCTACATGTGTAGGATAGGTGGGAGACTTAGAAGCAGAGACGCTAGTTTTTGTGGAGTCGTCCTTGAAATACCACCCTTGTAGTTTTGATGTTCTAACGTTGGCCCCTGAATCGGGGTTACGGACAGTGCCTGGTGGGTAGTTTGACTGGGGCGGTCTCCTCCCAAAGAGTAACGGAGGAGCACGAAGGTTGGCTAAGTACGGTCGGACATCGTACGGTTAGTGTAATGGTAGAAGCCAGCTTAACTGCGAGACAGACACGTCGAGCAGGTACGAAAGTAGGTCATAGTGATCCGGTGGTTCTGAATGGAAGGGCCATCGCTCAACGGATAAAAGGTACTCCGGGGATAACAGGCTGATACCGCCCAAGAGTTCATATCGACGGCGGTGTTTGGCACCTCGATGTCGGCTCATCACATCCTGGGGCTGAAGTCGGTCCCAAGGGTATGGCTGTTCGCCATTTAAAGTGGTACGCGAGCTGGGTTTAGAACGTCGTGAGACAGTTCGGTCCCTATCTGCCGTGGGCGTTTGAGAATTGAGAGGGGTTGCTCCTAGTACGAGAGGACCGGAGTGAACGAACCGCTGGTGTTCGGGTTGTCATGCCAATGGCATTGCCCGGTAGCTACGTTCGGAACTGATAAGCGCTGAAAGCATCTAAGCGCGAAGCAGGCCTCGAGATGAGTTCTCACTAGACTTTTGAAGTCTCTGAAGGGCCGTTGAAGACTACAACGTTGATAGGCAAGATGTGGAAGTGGTGTGAGCCATTAAGCTAACTTGTACTAATTACCCGTGAGGCTTAACCATACAACGCCAAACGCGTTTTAT
Source organism: Pseudoalteromonas sp. ND6B (assembly GCF_000764215.1). NCBI lineage: Bacteria > Pseudomonadati > Pseudomonadota > Gammaproteobacteria > Alteromonadales > Pseudoalteromonadaceae > Pseudoalteromonas > Pseudoalteromonas sp. ND6B. Next base: position 66,791 of record NZ_JQFL01000008.1, on the reverse strand, counting down.
GTGATAGTTTAAGCAAAGAAGTTAATATAACTAAAGTAGATACTTGAAGACTTTTATTATCAGAATTCCAAATTTTAGTAAGCTCGATTAAATCGAACTTACACCAAATTTGCTTGGTGACAATAGCGTTTTGGACCCACCTGACCCCATGCCGAACTCAGCAGTGAAACGAAACAGCGCCGATGATAGTGTAGCATTTGCTATGTGAAAGTAGGACATTACCAGGCTCCAAATTAAAGAAAGCCCGACTAGAAATAGTCGGGCTTTTTTACGTCTGCAGGAAAGTGAAAATGCAGATGCAAGATAAAAGGTAACAGGTTAAAGGAAGAGAATTGATCAGAGCCTAATGCATACTCCATGCATCGGTTATGCATTCTTTATCGTTATCGGCACCATGACTCCAAACACGAAAAAGCCCGACTAGCAGTCGTTGGGCTTTTTCGTGTTTGGAATAAAGTGAAAATGTAGATCAAGGTAAAAGGTAATAGGTTAAAGGAAGAGAATTGATCAGAGACTAATGCCTACTCCATGCATCGGTTATGCATTCTCTATCGTTGTCGGCACCATGATATTCTACTGCCTTATAGCTACGAAGTAGCGCAGCGACTCTTAATACAAGAAAGTTCGACTTAATCAGCAGCTTTAGTAACTGTAAAAATATAATTTTGCTTTGTTAGTGGCTTTGATTTAGGATCAAAACAGTTTAAAACCAATATTGATTTGCCTGTGTATAGATTATTAATTAGCGCCATATCCATTTTCTTTTGTGTTTCTGTATCTGCAGTTGAAGTAACTGATCTATATCAAGATATTTTGGTTGTAGAAGATAAATCTCGTGATGCGCGTTTAGACGCTAGTCGCAAAGCGCTTCTTAACGTACTAGTAAAAGTGAGTGGTGATAAAAGTGCAGATGAAAATCAGATAGCACAGCAACGCACCAAAGATATATCTGATTATATGCTTAAATTTGAATACGATGAGCGTATTCCCGGAACGCTTAAGTTACTAGTTAAATTTGAAGCGCGAAAGATCAATGCACTAATAAAAGATCTTAATTTGCCGTTGTGGGGAGCTCAACGCCCACTGGTTGCCATCTGGTTAGGCATTGAAGATAACAGGCAGCGAGAGCTGGTTACTCAAGAGAGTTATCCTCAGTTAGAGCAACTGATTTACGACAAAGCAAGCCGCCGCGGTTTACCGGTTGTTGTGCCTTTACTCGATTTACAAGACAGACGGCTTGTTGGTGTCCCTGAAGTTTGGGGAAATTTTTCTGGGCCTGTAGAAGAGGCATCTAAACGCTACAGTGCTGAGCGCAGTATTACTGCTAGAATGTATCAAGCGTTTAACTCTGATAATTGGGTACTAGATTGGCGCTTTACCAATGATGAAATGTTTGAATCTAACCGTATCACTGGCTATAGACAGCAAATTGTTGCGCAAATGATTGATGATTTAGCACAAGGTTTAGCTGGTGAATATGCGATTGATCCTAATGCTTATTATGAGCAGCGTACTGCCAATTTAACTTTAAAAGGGACTGAGAGCTTTGTTGATATTGAATTGGCAAAGCGTCGTCTACTCAATCTAAGCGTAGTAACTCAAGCTGTTATTTTACGCAAAACACCCGATTCGGTTGAGTTTGAGCTTCATCATACGGGGACTGTGAGTGACCTTAAAAAAGCCCTTGGCCTGGATAACGCCTTTAAAGACTATGTTGATCCTCGTGCTTTTTATCACATAGTTGATGAGCAAAGCCTAGAGTATCAATGGGTTGTAAATTAATGCTAACTCAAGAGCCAATACAAATGGCATTGCCGGTTACTTTACCGGACGATGAAACATTTGCATCCTACTTTGGCGGTGAAGACTCACTCGAGGTAAATCATCTCAAAGATAGCTTTTCTAAGCTTGCTCACTCTTTTCAGTATACCTATTTGTGTGGCTTAGGAGATTCTGGTAAATCTCACTTACTATATGCCACTTGTATTCAGGCACAAGAGCGTGGCTTATCTAATATGCTGCTTTCCATGCGCGAGGTCATTCATTTTGGACCAATGGTTTTAGATGGGCTTGAAGCATTGGATGTATTGTGTATTGATGATGTGCACTTGGTAGCAGGCAATGATGCATGGGAAAAAGCGTTATTTAACTTTTTTAATCGCTTTAATGAGCCCAATAAAATGCTGGTAGTGACTGCCGATTTACTGCCTAACATGCTTAATATTAGCTTGCCCGACTTAGAATCCCGTTTAAAGTGGGGCACTACGTTTCAAATTCGTTCTATGAGTGACGATGATAAAGCACAGGCGCTGGTTAAGCGTGCAAATATGCGTGGGCTTGAACTGAGCGATGAATGTGCGCGATTTTTATTAACGCGTTTGAGTCGTGATATGCGTGCTTTATTGGATGTATTAGACAAATTAGATCACGCATCCATGGCTGCACAACGAAAATTGACTATTCCTTTTATAAAATCAACGCTAAAGCTGTAGTAGGTCTAGAATCTAGACCCTGCTTTCAGTTATCATTAGCTAACTAAATTGTAATCACCTTCTGTGAAAGATCAGGTATCGAATGAACTTAGAAAACATATTAGCGCAAGCACTTGAGGCGGTAGCCAGTGCCAGTGAAATCGCGCAGCTAGAAGAGATCAGGGTTAACTATCTTGGTAAAAAAGGCGAAATTACCAGCTTACTTAAAACGTTAGGTAAAATTGCCCCTGAAGAACGTAAAGAAGCAGGCCAAGTAATTAACCAAGCTAAGCAAGACGTGCAAGTTGCGATTAATGACAAGCGTGAATTGTTAGCAAGTAAAGCATTAGAAGAAAAACTAGCGGCAGAAACAATCGATGTAACTTTACCTGGGCGTGTTATGCCATCGGGTGGTTTGCACCCAGTGACTCGCACCATTGAGCGTATTGAAAGCTTCTTTGGTGAACTTGGGTTTGCTGTTAAATCAGGCCCTGAAGTAGAAGATGACTTTCATAACTTTGATGCGTTAAATATACCAGAGCATCACCCAGCTCGCGCCGATCACGATACCTTTTACTTTAATCCTAAGTTGGTTTTACGTACTCAAACCAGTGGTGTACAAATTCGTACCATGGAAACTGAGCAACCGCCACTGCGTATTATTTCGCCAGGGCGTGTATACCGTAACGATTACGACCAAACACACACGCCTATGTTCCATCAGGTGGAAGGGTTGATGGTTGATACTGATGTAAGCTTCACTGAGCTTAAAGGTATTTTACATGACTTTTTACGTAACTTTTTTGAAGAAGACATGGAAATTCGTTTTCGTCCTTCATTCTTCCCGTTTACAGAGCCTTCAGCAGAAGTGGACGTGATGGGTAAAGACGGTAAATGGTTAGAAGTATTAGGTTGTGGCATGGTTCATCCTAACGTACTTAAGTCTGTAGGCATCGATCCTGAAAAATACACAGGTTTCGCTTTTGGTATGGGTGTTGAGCGCTTAACCATGTTGCGTTACGGCGTAAACGATTTACGTGCGTTTTTCGAAAATGACTTAAAATTCCTAAACCAGTTCCGTTAAGAGTGAAGAGATAAAATGAAATTTAGTGAAAAGTGGTTAAGAGAGTGGGTAAATCCTGCAATTGATACGCAAGCTCTTTCGGAACAGCTTTCAATGGCTGGTTTAGAAGTAGATGGCGTTGAGCCGGCAGCAGCCAAATTTAATGGCGTTGTGGTAGGTGAAGTGGTTGAGTGTGGCCAACACCCTGATGCAGATAAACTACGTGTAACAAAAATTAATGTTGGTGGTGATGAACTGCTTGATATTGTTTGTGGTGCACCAAATTGCCGCCAAGGTATTAAAGTTGCAGTTGCCACTGTTGGCGCAGTGTTACCAGGCGATTTCAAAATTAAAAAAGCCAAACTCCGTGGTCAGCCTTCACACGGCATGTTATGTGCGTTTGATGAGCTAGGTATTAGTGAAGAAGGCGATGGCATTATGGAATTGCCTCTTGATGCGCCTATTGGTGACGATTTACGCGAATATTTAGCGCTTGATGACAACATTATTGACGTAGATTTAACGCCTAATCGTGGCGACTGTTTAGGTATTAAAGGGCTTGCCCGCGAAGTCGGCGTACTTAACAGTATTGATGTAAATACATTAAGCATTCCAGCGGTAACCCCGACAATTGAAGACAAAGTATCAATTGAGTTGGTTAACGATGATGCCTGTCCTCGCTATTTAGGGCGTGTTATTAAGGGCATTAACCTAGACGCTGAGACGCCATTATGGATGGTTGAAAAGCTACGTCGTAGTGGTGTACGTTCAATCGATCCGGTTGTTGATGTGACTAACTTTGTATTATTAGAGCTTGGCCACCCAATGCATGCATTTGATTTAAATGCGATTGATGGTGGAATTAAAGTACGTAGTGCAACCCCAGGTGAAGAGCTGGTTTTATTAGACGGTAATACGGCTAAATTAAATGAATCGACATTAGTGATTGCCGATCATCATAAAGCACTAGCCATTGCTGGTATTTTTGGCGGTGAGCAATCGGGTGTTACTGAAAAAACAGCTGATATTTTACTAGAAAGCGCATTCTTCAATCCAGTGGCTATTGCAGGACAAGCACGCAGCTATGGTTTGCACACTGATGCATCTCATCGCTATGAGCGTGGGGTCGACTTTGCACTACAACACGATGCCATGGAGCGCGCTACAGCGTTACTTCTGGAGATTGTAGGTGGTAACGCAGGTCCAATCGTTGAAGCTGTTGCTGCTGATAAGTTACCAAAAGTAACTGAAGTACGTTTACGTCGTTCACGTTTAGACCGTGTTATTGGTCATCACATTGACGATGCTAAAGTAACCGATATACTTACGCGTTTAGGTCTTGATGTTAAATTTGACAATGATAGCTGGAGCGCTGATGTACCAAGCTACCGCTTTGATATTCGTATTGAAGAAGATTTAATTGAAGAAGTAGCACGTGTATACGGTTACAACAGTATTCCTAATGTGGCACCAACTGCAAAACTTAAAATGACCACACACGATGAGTCAACTGTTGCACTGAGCCGTTTTCGTAATGCGCTAGTAACCCGTGGCTATCAAGAAGCCATTACTTACAGTTTTGTTGATCCTAAAGCGCAAGCTATTTTACATCCAGAGTGTAACGCATTGGTATTGCCGCACCCAATTTCAATTGAAATGTCAGCGATGCGTGTAAGCTTAATGCCTGGCTTATTGGCATCTGTTGCGTATAACCAAAACCGCCAGCAGCCACGTATTCGCTTATTTGAACACGGCCTTAAGTTTATCAGCGATGAAAGCGCAGAAAATGGCGTTTACCAAGTGCCGGTTATTGGTGGTGTTATTACCGGGCTTGTGCATGGCGAACATTGGGTTGAAGAAAAACGTAACGTTGATTTTTACGACCTAAAAGGGGATGTTGAAGCATTACTTGCAATTACCAACGATGTTAGCCGCTTTGAAATTAAAGCCGAGCAATCAGATGGCCTTCATCCTGGTCAATCAGCCGTTATTTATGTTGATGGTAAAAAGGTAGGTTTCTTTGGTGCATTACACCCTCAGGCGCAAAAATCGTTAGATATCAATAACGCTACTTTTGTGTTTGAAATTGAAATGTCGGCATTAGAAAAAAGAAATTTACCGCAGGCTGTTGGGGTGTCTAAATTCCCATCAAATCGCCGCGACATCGCTATTTTAGTACAAGACAGCGTTAAAATAGGTGATATTTTAAACGTCATCGGAAAAGTTGGCGGAAATCAATTGGTTGACCTAAACTTATTCGATGTGTATAAGGGCAAAGGTATTGAGCCAAATTATAAGAGTTTGGCGATTGCTCTAACACTGCAAGCGGTTGATAGAACACTCGAAGAGAAAGATATCAATCAGGTAGTTGATAACGTGGTGGCCGCACTGGCCGAAAAGTTTAATGCATCGTTGAGGGACTAGATATGGCGCTTACTAAAGCCGACATAGCTGAACACCTATTTGAAAAGCTCGGGATCAATAAAAAAGATGCCAAAGATTTAGTTGAAGCGTTTTTTGAAGAAATCCGCTCAGCGCTTGAAAAAGGCGAGCAGATTAAGCTCTCTGGATTTGGTAACTTTGATCTTCGAGATAAGAAAGAAAGGCCGGGACGTAATCCGAAAACGGGAGAAGATATCCCAATTTCAGCACGTCGCGTGGTTACCTTTAGACCGGGGCAAAAGTTAAAAACCCGTGTCGAAGTAGGCACTAGCAAAAAATAAACAAAAAGGCAGCGTAAGCTGCCTTTTTTGTATCTGTTTTATTATTTCCGGGGGGAAATAAACGTTCCTTGATCTATTTGCTGCAAAGTCTGCTCGGCTAACCTATCTAAACTCTCTAAATTCTTTCCTTGTGCTATTAACTGCTGCTCAATTAACAGTATATCAATATGTTCAATACCAGAGAGCTGAGCTATTTTGGCAAAAATATAAGCATGTTTATATTGTTGATGTTTATAAAACAGGCTGATCAAAGACATATATATTTCAGGGTTCGGTTCATGCTTGGCTTTATTCAGTGCTAGCGTGTTGTATAAAAAATTAATCGCTTTTTCTTCATCAACCTTAATGTAATAAGACGCCAAGTAAAATTGCATCTCAGCACTTTGTTCAACTTCTGCAGTATGTTCTAAAGCGAGCAAACGTGTTAATGCACTTTCGTCATTGTTTCTTGACCAATGATAATAAAGCAAGCCCGGGTGGCTGGTGTGTTTTGTCTGTTGATAAATCCGCGCTATTTCCCTCATGCTCGTTAAGTGGGCACGTCGGCGAGCCGTGGTTTTGCTTTTTAGTTTTATGTGCTGAATGTTGGCTGCCAAAGCAATACATTGATTGTAATGCTCAAACGCTTTAAGTAATTGATATTTGCGTTCATCGGTTGGTTGTAAAGATTCAAGGTGACGAGAAACAATAGTACGTTCTCGCTGCGCTTTACAGTGACTATCTTGGTTAAGATCATTACACATGGCCGGCGATTGAACGCAAATATCTTCAACGGTTAAAGATTCTTCACAGCCTGTAAGCAACATTGCAAAGGCGAGGGTTATGCGCTTAAAAGCCATCCGAGTCTCTCAATTATCAATAAAGTATTATTCTAGCCTAAACTTTAGTCTCTAACAGTAGAGAATAAAATGAGATTAAATTAGAATAGGCCTGCCCGAAGGAATGCGTTGCTCTCAAAATTCGATGCATTCTTAGGCTATCCGTTCAAAATTGTTTAATTAGGTAAAAAAAATGACCTCATCTCACGAGTTAGAATACACAAGTAGCTGGCAAGAACGTCAAGATTACGCAGAAAGCATGCAGCCTATTATTGGTAAATTGTACCGTAATCGTGGTATCGAAATCGCTGTTTACGGCCGTCCATTAGTAAATTCAAGCACTATTGATATTATCAAGTCTCACAAATCAGTAGCTCAATTTGAAGGGACTAAACTGCGCCTACGTGAAAGCTTCCCATTCTTAGAAGCTATCAGCAAAATGGAATTAAATTCTGCCCGTATCGATATTGGTAAATTAGCATACAGCTATTTATACACAGATGCAGCGAATGGTCGTTCAGTAGAAGAGTTTGTTAAAGATGAACTTGCTGAAATTGTTGACTCTAAACCAAAAGCACCACGTGACGTTGTACTTTACGGTTTTGGTCGTATCGGTCGCTTATTAGCACGTTTGTTAATTGAAAAGTCAGGCCCGTATGCCGATTTAAACCTTCGCGCTATTGTTGTGCGTGGCGGTAAAGATGGAGATTTAGAGAAACGTGCAAGCTTATTACGTCGTGACTCTATCCATGGTCCATTTAATGGTTCTATCACCATCGATAAAGAGCGTAATGCAATTAAAGCGAACGGTAGCTACATTCAAGTTATCTACGCTAACTCGCCAAGTGAAGTTGATTACAGCGCCTACGGCATCGAAAACGCATTAGTCGTTGATAACACAGGTATCTGGAAAGATGAAGCCGGCCTTGGTCAGCATTTAGAATCTAAAGGGGCTGCAAAAGTATTATTAACAGCGCCTGCTAAAGGTAATATTAAAAATATCGTTTACGGTGTAAACAACCAAGATATTTTACCGGAAGACAAAATTGTCTGTGCAGCAAGTTGTACAACCAATGCGATTACGCCAACACTTAAAGCATTAAACGATCAGTTTGGTATTAAGAATGGCCATGTTGAAACAGTTCACTCATACACTAATGACCAAAACTTAATTGATAACTACCACAAAGCGGAACGTCGTGGTCGTGCTGCGGCGTTAAACATGGTTATCACTGAAACAGGTGCAGCGAAAGCGGTTTCTAAAGCATTACCAGAGCTTGAAGGTAAACTAACAGGTAACGCAATCCGTGTACCTACACCAAACGTATCGTTAGCTATCTTAAACTTGAACCTTGAAAAGAGTACAACGGTTGAAGAGCTTAATGCGTTTTTACGTGAAACAGCACTTCACTCAGACCTACGTGATCAAATTGATTACACAGCATCAACTGAAATCGTCTCTACCGATTTAGTGGGTAGCCGTTACGCAGGTGTTGTTGATTCTCAAGCAACGATTGTTGATGATAACCGCGTAGTACTTTACGTATGGTACGACAATGAGTTTGGTTATAGCTGTCAGGTAGTTCGCTGTATGCGCGACATGGCAGAAGTCTCATTCCCAAGTTTACCTCGATAAACACATGAGCAATTAAGAAAAGCCAGCACTTGCTGGCTTTTTTAGGTCTGAAGATTTTTAAAGTGAAGCGGTTATGGTACGCTTTATTAAATTGGGTACGCGTTTATACACTTTTAAAGTGCAGTGACACGTATTTACCTCTTGGCTAAATGCCTTAGTCAAAGACACACAGTTAACTAATAGGTTTGTTGTAATGAAAATCAGTAGCAATTTCGACAGTGGTAATATTAAAGTTATTGAAGCCACCGATCCGTTAAATATTCAGCTAGAAATTAATAAAGATCATCAGTCTGAGTTTTATCAGTGGTTTCACTTTCGTCTTGAGACAACGCCTTATCAACTTCATCAGTTAAATATTAATAATCTTGATAAGTCTGCATACCCTGATGGTTGGGTAGACTACCAAGCTGTCGCTTCATACGACCGTCAAACATGGTTCCGTGTACCGTCTTCGTATGAAAATGGCACATTAACATTTGAGCTTGAGCCTGAGTGCAGCAGCGTTTACTTCGCCTACTTTGCACCTTACAGCTACGATCGTCATTTAGACTTATTAGCATGGGCGCAAAGCCAAGAAATTTGCCAACTAGAAACACTAGGTCAAACGCTTGATGGGCGTGACATGAGCGTGCTTAAAATTGGTCAGCCAAGCGCCGATAAAAAAGTAATTTGGATCACTGCTCGTCAACACCCAGGTGAAACAATGGCAGAGTGGTTTGTAGAAGGCTTAGTACACAAGCTACTTAATGATGAAGACCCTCATGCAGCAGCGTTACTATCAAAAGCGGTATTTTATATCGTGCCAAACATGAATCCAGATGGCAGTGCACGCGGTCATCTACGCACTAACGCTAAAGGGGTTAACTTAAACCGTGAATGGCAAACACCCAGCATGGAAAACAGCCCAGAAGTTTACTTAGTGCTTAATAAAATGCGCGAAGCCGGCTTAGACATGCACCTAGACATTCATGGTGATGAAGCCATTCCATATAATTTTGTTGCCGGTAGCGAAGGCATACCAAGCTATGATGCACGCCTAAAAGGCTTAGAGGATAGCTTTAAGGCCGCGCTTTTAACTATTACTCCAGAGTTTCAAGATACGCATGGCTACGATAAAGACGAACCAGGTCAAGCTAACTTAACAGTAGGTTCATCGGCCACAGCAGAAGAATTTAAAGCGCTAACTTACACAGTTGAAATGCCATTTAAAGATAATAATGACTTACCCGATCCAGATTATGGTTGGTCAGATCGTCGTTCATATCAATTTGGACAAGATACTTTAGCAGCCATTGTTAATGTTGTAGACAACTTAAGATAAAACGTTTGTTTCAAAGGGTATCAATAATATTGATACCCTTGTTACTTTTAGCTAAACCAACCGTACCAAAAAATAAGAATCATTTACCCACCACAGCACTAAAACGTTTCAATACACCTTCTCGACAGATTTAATACCATATAGTCTAAATCAATTTGCACTTAGTTAAACGTTGCTCTGGAAGACTTAATATAAATCAACAATAAGTTGCTTTGAAAATTAACTGTTAACAATATTGGGTACTTAAGTTAATATCGATTGAACAATAAGAGAAACGGAAAAGATTAACCCCTTATTTCGTAAAGCTTATGACAGGTATTCTGAGTAGCAGAGTATGGTAATTAATAATAATAAATATAACTGTGAGGATGTTCATGGAAGCTTTTGTAAGCGCCGTTAATGATGTTGTTTGGAGTGATGCACTCATCTATTTATGCCTAGGCGCAGGCTTATTTTACTCCGTACTAACTCGATTTGCTCAAGTTAGACATTTTAAAGAAATGTGTAAGCTATTATTTAGCCCTAACACCTCAGAAAAAGGGATTTCATCTTTTCAAGCCCTTGCTGTCTCATTATCTGGGCGAGTAGGGGTTGGTAATATTGCCGGTGTTGCAGCCGCAATTGGTTTTGGTGGCCCTGGCGCTATTTTCTGGATGTGGGTTGTTGCTTTTTTAGGTGCAAGTACTGCATACGCGGAGTCAACATTAGGTCAAATTTATAAATTAGAAGAAGACGGCCAATACCGCGGTGGTCCAGCCTATTATTTTGACCGTTGCTTAGGGCAAAAATGGCTGGCTGTATTATTTGCTGTGTCGGCAATTATAGCGTGTGGGGTTTTCCTGCCGGGCGTGCAAGCAAATGCTGTGGGCAACGCATTCACTCAAGTATTTGGCGATGGCACTATGGTGTCTACAAGTTTTGGTGACGTAGGCAGTTTTAAACTGGTTGCGTTGGCCATTATTCTAATCGTTTTAGCGATTATTATCTTTGGTGGTATAAAGCGCATTGCTAATTTTACGCAAATTGTAGTGCCATTTATGGCGCTTGGTTACATCGTATTGGCCTTAATTATCGTATTTTTAAATATAGACAAAGTACCAGGCATTTTCTCGCTCATTATTGGTGATGCATTTACAGCCCAAGCAGGTTTTGGCGCTGCAATTGGCTGGGGTGTTAAGCGTGGTATCTATTCTAATGAAGCCGGTCAAGGTACAGGTCCTCATGCGGCGGCGGCGGCAGAAGTTGATCACCCTGCACAGCAAGGTTTAGTGCAAGCTTTTTCTGTTTATGTTGATACGCTTTTTGTATGTACAGCAACGGCATTAATGATTTTAATGACGCAGCAATACAATGTAGTCGGCACTTTGCCAGAAGGGCAATTCATTATACAAAATGTTGATGCGGCAACTGAAGTGGGGTCAGCAGCATTTACCCAAATGGCGTTGTTTAGTGTATTTGGTAGCTTTGGCGAAGCGTTTGTAGGTATCGCTTTATTCTTCTTTGCTTTTACCACCATACTGGCTTATTACTTCATTGCTGAGACGAATATCGCGTACTTAAATCGCTACTTTAAAGGAAGTATTCCGCTTGTAGTGGTAAAACTTATGATTATGTTTATGGTAGCCTACGGCATGGTTAACAGTTCCGGTTATATTTGGACTATTGGCGACATAGGCGTTGGCTTAATGGCGTGGATCAACATATTGGGTATATTAGCCATTTTCTTTGTCGCTAAACCGGCCTTAACATGTTTGAGTGATTATGAAGACCAGAAGAAAAAAGGTGGCCAAATCACATTTGATCCAGTTAAGTTAGGGATTAAAAACGCCACCTTCTGGGAAAAACGTCTTGAAAAGCAATCTAAAGACGCTGAATAAACAGATCCCAATAACCTAATATCATCTATTGGGTTAAATTCAAAAAAGACAAAGAGCAATAAAACAAGTACAATGAAAAGCGCCGAAAGGCGCTTTTTTTATGCGTAGTATGGAGAGAGATGTATGGCGATTATTCGTTGCCCCAAATGTGCAAAATCAATTTCAGATAAACATTCGCAGTGTCCACATTGCCAAAGTAACGTTGCTGAATTAAATGCCGAGCAAGTTCAACAACTTCAACGTGAGCAGCGAATTAAAAAGCAGCAAATGTTTATGAACCACTCCTTTTTAGCGCTGATCTTATTTTTAGGTGGCTTCTTTTGTTTGTACTTCCTACAACCTCAAGAAAAAACACTTCAGTGGTATGCGTATACCTCGGCCATTGGCATTGGCTGTATTTGGTACCTTATTAACCGTATTATTTTAGTGACTCTGAAAAAGAAAAAATGACATGAATATTGACAACCTAGTACAGAATATTACTCCAGAATTATTTGAGCGCTTACAGTATGGCGCGGCAACGGGAAAGTGGCCAGATGGCACGCCTTTATCAGATGAGCAAAAGCAACAAACAGTGCAACTAGTGATGTTGTACCAAGCAAAAGTAGCACAATCAAACGAGCAGTTTACCATTGGTGCAAATGGAGAAATGATCCAAAAAACCAAAGCGCAACTACAAAAAGAATTCAAATCAGATAACGAAATAGCTAGGTTCAGTGAAAATGATCTTTAAACACCTTTTTACACCAAAATGGAAACACCCAAAGCAACAAGTTCGTTTAGATGCGATTGAAAAACTTGATGTGGCACGTGACGTAACAATTTTAAGCACCTTAGCCCTTGAAGACTCATCGGCTGAAATTCGTCGTAAAGCACTGCAAAAAGTAAACGACTTACCACTGTGGTGGAAAGCTTACAAACAAGATCAGGCATTGAAAGATGTTGCTGAACAACAAATCTCATCGGCTGTATTAAACAGTGAAAGTAGCTTGTCGGCGCAGATTAAAAATGAGTACATTGAACGCTTTGCACCGGTTAAAACCCTTGAAAAACTAGCATTTGCTGAAAAAGAACTGCAAGTGAGAGTTAAGCTATTAAAACGCCTAGCTAACCCTAAACTTATTGAAAAAGCCTTTAAAGAAGCAAACGAAGAGCTGCAAAAACAGTTAGTTGATTTAGTCATTACTCAGCAGTTAACTAAAGCACTGTTAAAGCATGCTCAAGGTGAAGCCAAAGTTGCGCTAGAAAGTCATCTTGAAAACGAGCGTTTAGCGCTTGAAATGCCATCACAAGTTGAAAATGCAACCCGTGTTATTTTAGCAAAGCTTAATGCATTGCGTGATAAAAATGACTACGCTATTGTTGACCCACAAGCTGCAGAACTCATGGCGCAGTGGCAAGCACTAGAGTTGAAATGGCTAAGTGAAGAACATGTAAAAACCCTTGATGCTAAATATATATCAATTACCGATAAGCTCGATGCACACATTGCAACTTTAAAAGCGCAACATGAAATAGAGCAGCAACGTTTAGCGCAGCAACAGCGCCAAGTGTTAGCGTTAGCTACGTTAGAAGCATTAAGTGAAGAAATTGAAAATGCATTGCAACTTGGATTAGAAACCCCAGAGCAAATTCAGCAAGATTGGCTTAATGCAAAAGTAGCACAAGCAAAAGACACACTAGATAAAACGCAATTGATGGCTGATCAGCAATCAAAACAAGTGATTAATAAGCTTGAGCAACTATTTTTACAAGTAGCCAAGTTACCTGAGCTAACTACGGCGATCAAAGAATATAAAATTGCCTACAGTACGCTTATTGAAATAAAACCTGCAGAGCAACTTAGCGATTACGATCAACAGTTAACAGCGTTCAATGACACATTTAAAACTGCACGTAGTCACCTAAATGTACTTAGCACTGATTTACAAGCGTCATTCAAAACTCAGCTTAACAGCCATAAAAAGCAATTTTTAGCCGCAATGAGCGAACTCACTAAGCCGCTTGAAAAAACGCAAAGCCAAGCTAAACGCAAGGCACGTGATGTAAAACGTTTAATTGAAGAAGGGCGCTTTAACGTTGCATTTGGTGTATTTAAAGGCTTCGAAGAGTTATTTAATGCCCTAACTGAGAAATACCAACAGCCGCTGGTTAACTTAAAAGCAGACCTAGAAGCGCAATTAGCCGATGCTAAAGATTGGCAAAAATATGCGGCCGCACCAAAACGTGCAGCACTTTTAGAAGAAGTAACAGCGTTAGTTGATGAGCCGTGTAACGATCCACAACAGCGCGCTGATCAAGTTAAAGTACTTCGCAAGCGTTGGAACGAGCTAGGACGCCTTGATACAGAGCAAGAGAAACAACAGGGCAACGAGTTTGATGAAAAAATTGAGCTTTTATTTGCCCCTTGTCGCAGCTACTTCGCTGAGCAAGAAGTGCAACGTGAAGCAGCAAAAGCAGAGCGCGAGCAATTGATTGCTGATATGCATGCACTGCATTTACAAGCAACTGATACGGCTGATTTAGATTGGAAACAACTAGAAAGCAACTATAACCGTTTGCAAAAAGCATGGCGAAGTGTGGGTAAAGTTGATCCGAAAACATACCGCGTGTTGAACGAGCGTTATAAGGCAGAGCAGCAACAGGTTGTAGCGTCACTTAACGCGTTTCATAAAGGCAATGCCGCACTTAAAAATGAGCTCGTTGAGCAAGCACAGCAATTATCACAAAGCGATAATTTAGCAGACGCTTGCCAACAGCTAAAGCAGTTACAGCAACAGTGGCAAACCATAGGGTTTGCAGGCTTAAAAGCTGAAAACGCATTGTGGCAAAAATTCCGTCAGTTTAATGATGCAACTTTCACTAAACGAAGCGAAGAGTTTGAACAGCAAAAGCGCGAACAAAGCGAGTCAGATAAGCTGGCAACAACTGAGCTGAATGAGCTTGAAGCAGCATTAAATAGTGTAGAAGGTAAAGCCCAATTACTTGACTTGCAAACCAAAGTTAAAGGGTATACACAGTTTAAATCGTTAACCCCTAAAGTGTCTGCTTTGTTATCAGCCATAGATGAAAAACTGACAGGCTTAGCGGCTAAAAATGAGCAAGCTAATTTAGATGCTTTATTTGTTGCACTTGAGAACAACGAGCCACTCCCGAGCCAATTTAATGGTGCAGTTAAAACAGCATTGAGCTGTGAGCAGCTGTTAACGCGTATGGAAATACTTGCGAGCGTAAGTTCGCAAAACTCATCGCAAAGAATGGTAGAGCAAGTAGCCATGCTTGATGATAAGCACCGTGGCGAACACGCTGATTTAAATTATTATTTAAAGCAGTTATTAGCACTCAGCGAGGGTTCAGTCACAGCTGACACACTAGCAAGGTTAAAAGTTATTTTTGCTGTAAATTAAGCGCAATCACTTTTATCAACTAAAATGAAAAAGCCGCTATTAAAGCGGCTTTTTATTATGGTTACTTACTGCCTATACGATTAACCAATAGGGTTTTGCATGAAAATTTTTGTTTTTATTTCATTACTATTTTTAACTGCCTGTAACAGTACGCAGGGTATTTCGGTTTATTCATTTACAAATTCAGAGGTTGAGTCGTTACTAAATAAAGAGTTACCTAAATTAAGTGAAAAAGTTAGCCTGATGGGCTTACCTGTGCAGTTTGATGTGAATGATTTAAGCGTTAATATTGGCCCAGATAATAGTGACTATGTCCTACTAGGTGCTGATTCGAGCGCCGAGATTAATGCTTTTGCATTAAAGTACCCAGTGCGCTTAAAGCTGCAAATACAGGGCACCCCTTTTTATGACAGCGAGAAAAAAGCGGTATTTTTACGTAATGTTAAGTTACGCGACTCAAGCATTGATGCCGGTGGCTTTAAAGGTAATTTAGAAGTGCTGGATAACGAGGCCATGGGTGTAATGAATGCCTTTTTAGCCGTTAATCCTGTTTATAAGTTAAATATGAACGATCCTAAAATGGCATTATTAAGTAATTTACCTTTAGATTTAAAAGTAGTAGAAGGCGCTATTAAGCTAGTCCCTCGGTTATAATTTAGATCCAATAGGCGTAATAAAACGTATTAGTTGACCTTATTATTAATAGATTAGGTTAATTATGGCTAATGAGCGATCCGTTCCCACATCTCGACTTTCACGTTTTGCAAAGTTAGGCTCATTAGCCACTGGCGTCGCCACGAATATGTTAGTGGGCGGGGCTAAAAGTGCGCTTTCTGGTAAAGGCTGGGATAATAAAAGCTTATTGCTTCAGCCTAAAAATATTGAAAACCTAGCCACTCAACTCTCACACCTGCGCGGTGCGGCAATGAAGCTTGGGCAGCTGCTTTCAATGGATGCGGGCGACTTATTAACTCCCGAACTTGCTCAATTGCTGTCTTTACTGCGCTCCGATGCTAACCCGATGCCACATAAGCAACTGGTTAGTGTTTTAAAAGAGCAGTGGGGAGAGGATTGGTTATCGCGTTTTTCTCATATTGAGCTCAGGCCGTTTGCGGCGGCGTCCATTGGCCAGGTTCATTTAGCTTTTAAAGAAAATGGCGCGCAGCTGGCAGTTAAAATTCAATACCCTGGAATCGAAAAAAGTGTAGTGAGTGACGTAGATAACGTGATCACTTTACTTACCTTATCGCGGTTATTACCTAAAGAGCTGGATATTAAACCCTTAGTGGCAGAAGCCAAAGCACAGCTATTAGCCGAGGCCGACTACACTCGAGAAGCTGAGTATTTAGCACGTTACAAAAACCTGTTAGCAGATAACGCGCATTTCAAAGTCCCTAGCGTGTATCCCCAGCACAGTACTGCGCAAGTGCTAACTATGGAGTATGTAGATGCCAAGTCTATAGAGGGCATTACATATTTACCACAATCAGAGCGAAGTCGGGTTGCTGAGCAACTGATTGATTTATTTTTTAAAGAAATGTTTGTCTTTAATTTAATCCAAACCGACCCTAACTTTGCAAATTTTCATTACCAACCTGAATCACAAAAAATAGTATTATTTGACTTTGGTGCCACACGAGAAATTACCCCAGCACTAAGTAATGCCTATCTAGCTTTATTTAAAGCTGGTAGTAATAACGATCGTGAGGGGGTGCTCAATGCCGCCACCGATATTGGCTATTTTAAAGATTCGCTCAAAGACAATTACAAAGAAAAAGTGATTGATTTATTTTTAATGGCCTGCGAGCCACTGCGTTATCACGGCGAGTTTGATTTTAAAAACAGCGCGCTTGCTAGCAATATTAAAGATGCTGGCTTGCAGTTAAGTGCACAGTCGCAGCAATGGCATACGCCTCCTGTTGATGCGTTGTTTATTCACCGTAAGCTAGCGGGCTTGTATTTAATTGCAGCACGGCTAGAAGCAAAAATAGATATTAAGGCATTATTTAGCCATTACTAGGTGCTAAAGCAGGAGAGAGTTGGCATAATACTCGCGATATTTCGCGAGGTCTGCAATGATAAAAAACTTTTTAAACGATCCTACTTTATTACTTAATGCGGTAGGTGAGGGCATATACGGATTTGATTTATCTGGTAATGCGGTGTTTGTAAATCCAGCGGCAGAGCGAATGACGGGTTGGACAGCCGATGAATTGCTGGGTAAAAAAATACATCAATATCATCATCACAGTCATGCAGATGGCACGCCTTACCCTGCCGATGAATGCCAAATTTACTGCACCATGTTTGATGGTAAACGCCGCGAGGTTAAAAACGAAGTATTTTGGCGTAAAGATGGCAGCGCCTTTGCTGTTGAATATACCTCAACGCCCGTTTATAAAAATAGCCAGCTTATCGGAGCCGTAGCCGTTTTTCGCGATATATCAGCGCAGCAGCGAACCCAAACCGCGCTCCAAGATGCTTTAGCGCAAGTAAAGCATTTAAGCGAGCAGCTCAAAGATGAAAACGACTACCTTACTGCCGAGCTAAATCAAGATTGGCAAGACTCAGGGCTAGTAGGGCGCAGTGATGTATTTCAACGTATGTTGCAGCAAATACAGTTAGTGAGCGAAACCGACAGTACGGTGTTGATACTTGGTGAAAACGGTACTGGCAAAGAGCTGGTGGCACGTAACTTACATAGATTAAGCAAGCGCAATGAGCAGGCGTTTATAAAAGTTAATTGTGCGGCGTTTACCCCTAGCTTATTAGAATCGGAGTTGTTTGGACACGAACGAGGCTCGTTTACCGGCGCAAGTGAGCGACGTAAAGGGCGTTTTGAACTTGCTGATAAGGGCACTTTATTTTTAGATGAAGTGGCAGAGCTGCCGTTAGAGTCACAAAGTAAATTATTACGAGTATTACAAGAGCGCGAATTTGAGCGAGTAGGGGGCAGCCAAACCCTAAAAGTTGATATTCGTATCATTGCTGCAACCAATCGTAACTTGTGGGAAATGGTACAAGCAGGGCAGTTTAGAATGGACTTATATTATCGTTTAAACGTGTTTCCTATCAAAGTGCCAGCACTAAAAGAGCGAAAAGAAGATATACCTTATTTATGTCAAAACTTAATTGTGCAAATAAACAAGCGGCTAGGTAAGCAATTGCAGGGGTTAAGTAACAAAGCTATTAGGCAACTACAAGCCTATGACTGGCCCGGCAATATCAGAGAGCTGCAAAACGTGTTAGAGAGAGAAGCTATTTTATCTACACAACCCACACTGCAGTTAAGTCAGCCGCTAAAAGCCGGTGATGCGAGTGCTGTTAACCCAACGCTTACACTGGATGAGGCGCAAAGGCAGCATATTATCTCCGTACTGATGTTATGTAACTGGAAAATTGCAGGCGAACAAGGCGCGGCAAATAAGTTGGGCTTACCAGAGAGTACGCTTCGCTCAAAAATGCGAAAATTAGCAGTGCATCGTACTCGTTAACTCGCGATATATCGTGTATTTCGTTAAATATCGCGAATTTTCGCTTTGGTGTTATGTGTATAATCATTTAATATCAATAAGTTAAATTAACTTTCACTGTGGTCTGAAAGTTGCAAAATCGTACTTAATACCCGTCACTATTAAGTAAGTAACATGAAGTTTGATATTAAAGAAGAAGACATGATCATTAAGCCCTACAAAGAAGAAGGGCCAATTTATATACGCGAGCAAAAAGGGTTTTTTCAGCGTATACGCCGTAATTTAGGTTGGTTGCTAATGCTCAGCTTTATCGCCATTCCTTGGATTCAATATAACGGTCAGCAAGCGGTTTTATTGGATGTTGCCACCCAAAAGTTTACTATTTTTGGCCTAACCTTACTACCTCAAGACTTTATGATTCTCGCCATGCTATTTATGGTGGGGGCGTTTGCGTTATTTTTTGTGACCAATTGGCTTGGCCGTGTGTGGTGCGGCTATACTTGCCCGCAAACAATTTGGATGTTGATGTTCTCTTGGGTGGAACAACGTATTGAGGGGACGCGTAACCAGCGTATTAAGCTTGATAAAAGCCCATGGGATATTACCAAGTGGCGTAAAAAAATTACTAAGCACAGTGCATGGCTGGTTATTTCACTCTTAACTGCCACTTCTTTTTTAGCGTATTTTATTCCAGCTAAAACCTTATACCTAGAAATGGTTAATTTTGAATGGTCTGGGATCACCAGTTTTTGGGTGTTTTTATTTGCATTTTGTACCTATGGCAACGCAGGTTTTTTACGAGAAAAAATGTGTACAGTGGCGTGTCCGTATTCGCGCTTTCAATCAGTGATGTTTGATAAAGACACGCTGGTGGTTACTTACGATAGCGAACGAGGTGAAAACCGCGGTCCACGTAAACGTAAAGCCGATCCTAAAGCGCTTAATTTAGGTGACTGTGTAGACTGTAACTTATGTGTTGAAGTATGTCCTGCTGGGATTGATATTCGCAATGGACTGCAATATGAATGTATTAACTGTGGCTTATGTATTGATGCCTGTGACGATACCATGGATAAGTTTGGCTACGAAAAAGGCTTAATTAAATACGCCAGTGAAAAGCAAATGGCGGGGCAAAAAACTAATCCATTTAGGCTCAAGTTAGTGGGCTATGGCGCTTTAACTGCGCTGTTAATTATTTCTATGTTTGCTTGGATGCTACAACGTACGCCTATCGAAGCCTCAGTCCTAAGAGACAGAAACGCACTGTATCGGGTAAATTATGAAGGGTTAGTAGAAAACCCTTATACACTCACCATCATTAACAAAACGCAGCAACCTTTGCATTATTCTATTTCAATTAGTGGGTTAGAAGGTGCGAGCTTGCAAAGTCCTAACGCTGTGTTGGTAGAGCCAGGGTTGATGAAAAGTGTTCCTGTAACGGTTACTGCCGATGGATATGATATACCCACGAAGGTGAGTAAGCTGCAGTTTAAAATTACCGCACAAGAGGACAATAGCATTTCAATTACTAAAGAGAGTCAGTTTTATAAAAACTAGCCCATTTGGTTTTTCGTTGACTATACCTCGGTCGTGTAATTGATTTACTCGGCTGAGGTAAGCTGACTTTTTATAAATGCCTTAGCGCTTGGCAAGTCATCAAACAAGCATTCTTGCAAATGAGCGTCACGGCCTGAGCTGTGCATAATACGTTGTAGTTGCCTTATGGCTATGGGAGAGGTGAGTATAAAGGCACTCATTATGCAATTATTTATCCCCATTGTTTGGCTAACATCGATCATATTTTTTTCAGCGTCAGGGGTGGCGGCCACAACGTCGGGCGAGTGGCTAATATAGCCCCAAGGTTGATGTTTAAACGTTGCAATGGTGTCTAACAGAGCGGCTTTAAAGTGATTTAATAACTCAGGGTTTAAGTTGCCTTTAAATTGCGCAATAACAATATTACCCTCAACATAAAAACTGTAACTGCCGTAATTATTTTTAAATTCCAATAGCCGCTCCTTTGTCTGCACCTTACTATGTGCTGATGAATACCATAACTATTACTTATTAATAATGTAGTCCAACGCCCCCGAAATTGCCGCAACTTGCGCTAATATGCACTCTTCAGGGTTGGCCGTTGCACTATCTGGGTAAACTTCCGTGGTTGTAACGTAGGTTGCATCAGATAACCCCATGCATAAACCTAACTCTTTTGCTGCATAGTTTATTACCCCAAATTGTTCTTGAGGTACACCAATTAATTGTTTATTTTCATCGCTTGGAGCGATGTGTGTGACCTTTTCAACACATTCAATAATAGCTTTTTGAAAAGCAGGCTCTGGTTTGTTGCTGTCAGCGACTAAATAAAAACCGTCTGGAATATTCCAATTAGTATTTACTTTACCTTCGCGCGCTGCAAGTGCAGGGCGAAATTCACTGTTATCTGAATCAGTGGTTTCATGCAAATCGATATGCGCGATTAAATCAGTATTTAAAGATTGCACATAATTCATTACCAATGCAGATTCTTGCGCTGGGCTGCCTTCATAAAAAGAACGGTTTGGATCAATTGCCTCTGGATTCCAGCGGTTTATTGTTTCATAACCCCATGGGCTAATGCAGGGAGTAATCACCAGATTAAATTTCTCTGCGTATTGAGTTGCCAATGTTTTTGCAAACCTTAACGCACCGTGTACTCCGCTGGTTTCGTAGCCATGTACGCCACCAGTGATTAGCACTGTGTGTTTATTTTTATCAAAGTGTTGGGTTTTTAATGCAAACAAAGGGTAACTGTTTTGAGCATAATTAAGTTCACCATATTGCTCTACAATAAGCGTATCTTTTAGCTCATTAATTAGCGTTAATACTTCATCGTTATAGCTACGTTTAATTTTCTGGGCTTCAAGCCATTGGAGTTTATGATTGTTATTCCACTTTTCACCAGGGTTGCCAATAGGGTAGGTACTGTTATTCATAGTAAGCCTTTGCTCTGAATATATTTAATAACTCTAAATGTGCGTTTAAATATAATTGTTCTAATAAAGAAGCAGCTTAACGCTGACTAAAATAGTGCGCAAGTTAATCCGTTGAGTTACAAAATAAATTACTCTTTTCTAAAATCTTCAATCTGCTGTATTACCAGCACAAAAAGGCGAGTTGTTCGTCATTAGTCATCGCTATTTTTTAAAAAACCTCACAAACGTTCGCTAGCGAACAGACGCCGTATTTTTAAGAGCCTACATTATTTATCTATACACTATAGTACGTTGATTTTTATCGTGCTGCATTTCATCCAAGAGGTTACTTATGATGTCACATGGTTATTGGAATGATTGGTACTTTGGTTGGGGTTGGTTTTTATGGTTTGGGATCTTTTTTCTACTTATCTCAACTATTGGCCATTGGGGATATAGCTATCGCTCAAATAAACGCGCTGTTTTACAACAGCATAAAACCGCGTTAGAGATAGTTAAAGAACGCTATGCACAAGGCGATATTGACCATGATGAATACCTGCGTATTAAGGCGGAACTCAGTACCGATTAGCGATACGGTAAATTAGCACACGCAATCTGTTTTTATGTATATGGAGATCGACGCAATGACAGGCTCTTCTGTAAAACACACCGAGCAAAGTAGTACAGAGCTTGCTAATCACCTTGAACAGGGCACCGGTAAAATTGTGTCTGTGCGTGGCAGCGTGATTGATATTCATTTTGAATATCACTTGCCAGCAATTCGTACTCTTTTGCGCTGTGGTAAAGAGAATGAAATTGCCGTTGAGGTATTCTCGCAATTAACCGCTTGGCGAGTACGCGGTATTGCACTGACACCCACACAAGGCTTAGCCCGTGGCATGTCGGTATTAAATACGGGAAAAACACTCACAACACCCGTAGGAAAAAAAACCTTATCGCGGATGTTTGATGTATTTGGTAACCCTATTGATGGTGGCGCGGCTTTGCCAGATGACACCCAATGGCGCAGTGTGCATAACTTACCTCCCGCTTTAGCTGAGCGTTCAACTAAAACAGAAATATTTGAAACGGGTATTAAAATTATTGATGTTTTAATGCCTTTAGAGCGTGGCGGAAAAGCGGGCTTATTTGGTGGTGCTGGCGTTGGTAAAACCGTACTGCTGACTGAAATGATACACAATATGGTCGGTCAGTATAATGGTGTAAGCCTATTTTGTGGGATTGGCGAACGTTGCCGTGAAGGCGAAGAACTCTACCGTGAAATGAAAGAGGCTGGGGTTTTACAAAACATGATTATGGTATTTGGCCAAATGAATGAGCCGCCCGGAGCCCGATTTCGAGTAGGGCATGCGGCGTTAACCATGGCGGAGTACTTTCGTGATGATGAGCATCGCGATGTGTTATTGCTTATGGATAACATATTTAGGTTTATTCAAGCAGGGATGGAAGTTTCAGGACTATTAGGACAGATGCCAGCTCGATTAGGGTATCAACCCACAATGGGGACAGAGCTGTCGCAACTCGAAGAGCGAATAGCAAATACGGGGAGTGGGGCTATTACCTCAATTCAGGCTGTGTATGTCCCCGCAGATGACTTTACTGATCCGGCTGCCGTCCATACTTTTTCTCATTTATCCGCATCTATTGTGTTATCGCGCCAACGTGCAAGTGAAGGGCTGTTCCCCGCAATCGAGCCTTTGCAGTCGAGCTCTAAAATGGCGGCGGTAAGTACCATTGGCAAAAAGCATTATGGCATAGCGCAAAAAATACGGCAGACCTTAGCACAATACGCTGAACTTAAAGACATTATAGCTATGCTCGGAATAGAGCAGCTGTCTGTGGACGATCGCAATATAGTTGATCGTGCTCGTAAACTTGAACGCTTTTTAACCCAGCCTTTTTTTACAACAGAGCAATTTACAGGTGTACCTGGTAAGTCAGTTTCTCTTGACGATGCTCTAGATGGCTGTGAGCGTATTTTAAACGATGAATTTAAAGAGTATCCCGAGAGTGCGCTTTACATGATTGGCAAGATTGATGAAGCACTTAAAAAGGTAAAACACTAAAATTAGAGGTGATCAAAATGTTCTCATCAAGTATGTCATTGAAAATATTGTTGCCATACAAAGTCTTTGCGCAGCATGCTGAGGTTAAACATATTGTCGCCATGACCCGCTACGGTGCCTTTGGCATATTAGCCAACCGGCTTGATTGTGTGATGGCGTTATCGGCGAGCATATTAGAGTGTGAGCTTAATGATACGCAGCATATATACATTGCAATTGATGAAGGCATGTTGGTTAAAACAGGCAACCGTGTGTTTATTTCAGTTCGAAATGCTGTGACTGGTTTGGATTTACATCAGCTACGACGTGCTGTTAATAAACAGTTTTTACAGCAAAACGAACAAGAAAAAATATTAAGCAGGGTTTTGGCAAAAATGGAAAGCCGATTCATTCGCGGATTAACCACGTTTAATCAAAAATAAGGCGCTCGCGTGAACAACAAAAAATGTACCAAAAATAATCGCCCTACATCAACGTTCACTCGGCAAATCAGAAAAGTTGCTATACGTAAAATCAATGTCCAAGATTATGTGTCTAAAACCGTGTGGTCTGGTTTGGGCATGATGGGATTAATTGGTTGGTCGGTGGTTTTGCCTACTATGGTAGGCATTGCAATAGGGCTTTGGATTGATGAACGCTACCCCAGTGAACATTACTGGACACTTATTCTACTCGTGGTTGGCTTATGCATAGGCTGCTTTAATGCTTGGCGTTGGTTAGATAAAGAGAACAAACATATTCATGACCATAAGGATAGCTAACAGCATGATTTATTTAAGCAGTGTCTTGTTTGAATTATTAACGGCGCTTTTAAGTGGCGCATTATTAGGCATCGTTTTTTTTAGTGGATTATGGTGGACCTTAGTCAAATTACCGACAAGTAAATACCCCGTGTTACTTTTTGCATGTAGCTTTGCAATCAGATCAAGCACCGTTGTTTTAGGTATTTACTTAATGTTAGATAGTAGCTGGCTTAGATTAAGTGCACTGCTGCTGGGCTTTATTGCTATTCGAATCATTGCAACGGGTTTTATAGTGCATTTACAGTCTAGCCAACCGGCTAAAAATAATATTCGCTATGCGCCTTAGTCCGGATCAAATCATTTATTGGCAAATGGGCTTTATTAAGCTCAATGCAACGCTTGTGTTTACATGGGCGGTGATGCTGATTTTAGTTATGGGCTCGGTAATCATCACCCGAAAACTATCTATGGGAATGCAGCGCGCTCATTGGCAAAATATAGTAGAAATAGTGGTGCTCGTAATCATAAAACAAATAGAAGAGGTGGGGTTAAAAGATGCGCGTAAATATATCGGCTTTTTAGGCACCTTATTTTTATTTATTGCGATGTCTGCATTATGCACCATTATTCCTGGGTTTGAGCCACCAACTGGGTCTTTATCAAGTACAGTTGCTCTAGCCTTGTTTGTTTTTGTATCGGTGCCGTTTTTTGGGATCCGGCAACGCGGAATACGTAAATACTTTCGTAGTTATATCAAACCAACATTCATTATGCTGCCCTTTAATATTATTAGTGAGGTGTCGCGCACTTTGGCATTAGCCGTTCGTTTATTTGGCAATATGATGAGTGGCGCGATGATCGTTGCTATTTTACTTAGCGTTACGCCTTTGTTATTTCCCATTGTTATGACCGCCTTAGGGTTACTGATGGGCATAGTTCAAGCCTATATCTTTTTTATTTTAGCCAGTGTTTACATTAGTGCGGCAATACGTAAACAGCCTGCTAAAGCACAACCGCCACCCAAAACATGATGTTTAAAAGCGGTGTTTATTTATCAAATAATGAGGATTGTAATATGGATAGTTTAACTTTAATTGCCGTTGTTTCTATTGTAACAGCGGGCTTAACCATTGCCCTTGGGGTTTTAGGTCCTTCTCTTGGTGAAGGTAAAGCCGTTGCGGTTGCTCTTTCTGCACTGGCACAGCAACCTGACGCATCGCCAACAATAACGCGTACCTTATTTGTCGGGTTAGCTATGATTGAGTCAACCGCAATTTACTGTTTTGTGGTCGCGATGATTTTACTGTTTGCCAATCCGTTTTGGAGTTTTGCAATTACTCAAGTCGCTGGGCAATAAGCGATGTTAATTGACTGGTTCACGGTGACCGCACAAGTTATCAACTTTTTGATTCTCATTGCATTACTAAAACGCTTTTTATATCAACCGATCCTCAACGCGCTTGATGCCAGAGAGCAGCATATTGCTAAAGAGCTCAATAATGCCAGTAATAAAAAACAACAAGCAGAAGACATTTTTGATGATTACGTTAATAAAAACACGCTGTTTGAGCAACAACGCACAGAGCGTTTAGCGCAGTTAACGCAAGAGATAAACACGCAGCGCACTGAGCTGTTAACTAAAATGCAAGCGCAAGTTAAAGCGCAGCGTGATAGGCAAACTAACGCGCTTAAAAATGAACAAGCTAACTTAAAGCAAACACTTGTTTTGCGCACTCAACATGAAGTATTTGCTATTGCTCGTAAGGTACTGGCTGAAATAGCCAATGACACATTGGAAACACAAATAACGCGTTTGTTTATTGAGCATTTAATATCATCAGATGAACCTCTATTCGATACTTTCACTGCTTTAGAGCAGCCAATGGTGATTAAAACCGCTTTTGTACTGCCAGCAGAGCAAAAATCACGATTAACTAAAGCACTGAAAGCGCGCTTTAATAATAACTCTCTTGTCATACAATTCGTGGACGACTCTGAGTTACTGTGCGGTATTGAGCTGGCCGCTCAGGGTTATAAAATTGCATGGAGCATAGAAGAGTATCTTAATGCGATGGTTAAAAATATCGAGCAAGGCTTATCCCAAACGACGAGTCATCATAAGCCATCAAATAACGCTGATGTTTCTGCCTCTGAGAAAAAATCAAATGAACCCCATACATAATTGGCTAAATGGCTCGTTTGATGAGGCTTTTGCTGCACTAAAACATGTGCGCCACTCATCCTCTCAAGCACTGCAAATTAATGAAATTGGCACCATTGTGAGTATTGCAACCGGCGTTGCAAAAATTTCAGGCCTACCGAATGTCGGTTTTGAAGAAGTATTACTGTTTCCCAAAGGGATTGTAGGTATTGCTTTTAACATTGACGAGCATAGTGTTGATGCCGTGCTATTAGGCGATTACTGGCACTTAAAAGCCGGTGATGAAGTTAATCGTGCAATGCGTGTGGTTGATGTACCAGTAGGTGAGAGCTTAATTGGTCGTATTATTAATCCTCTTGGTGAGGTTTTAGATGGTAAAGAAAGTTTAGCTGCTGAGCAGCGTTACCCAATAGAGCATCCATCTGCGGCGATTATGGAGCGTGCGCCGGTAACCATGCCATTGCAAACAGGGATTAAAGTAATTGATGCACTTATTCCTATTGGCTTGGGCCAAAGAGAGCTTATTTTAGGAGACCGACAAACCGGTAAAACAGCGATTGCACTCGATACTATTTTGAATCAAAAAGGCCAAAATGTTATTTGCGTTTATTGTGCAATCGGTCAACGAGCGTCGGGGGTTGCCAAAGTGATTGCTCAGCTCAAAAAGCACGATGCGTTAGCGTATACCATCGTCATGGTTACCCAAGGCAATGCACCGCCAGGCCTGGCTTATATTGCCCCATATGCAGCTACGAGTGTGGCTGAGTATTTTATGAATCAAGGACGAGATGTATTAATTGTTTATGATGATTTAACTCATCATGCCCGAGCTTACCGAGAGCTGTCTTTATTATTAGGGCGCCCCCCCGGGCGAGAAGCTTTTCCGGGTGATATTTTTTACATACATTCACGTTTATTAGAGCGCTCTACACATTTGTGTGCCTCTTTAGGAGGGGGGTCATTAACGGCTTTGCCGATCATAGAAACTCAAGAGCAGGATATTTCCGCCTATATCCCTACTAACTTAATATCGATTACGGATGGGCAAATATATTTATCGCCCACGTTATTTGAACTAGGGGTATTGCCCGCCATTGATGTTTCTAAGTCAGTCTCTCGTGTAGGGGCCAAAGCACAAAAAAAAGTATACCAACGTGTGGCGGGCGAGCTAAAACTTGCTTATGCCCAGTTTGAAGAGCTTGAGAACTTTGCGCGTTTTGGCGCTCGTCTTGATGATGATACGCAAAAAATTATTGAACATGGGTTACGCATTCGAGCCTGTTTAATACAAAGTGAATTTACTCATGTGAGCATGCTTGCGCAAGTTGCCATTTTACTGGCATTAAAAAATAATTTATTTGATGCTATTTCTTTAGTGCAGATGGCCAAAGCGCAAATGTTAGTCGCGAACGCGGTCGTGGATTTACCCCATGAGGTGGCTGCTCGCCTAAGCAGTACTGAGTCTATAAAAGACACTGATCTGGCCTTAATAGTAAGCCTTGCCAAAGAGGTGCTGAGTGATTTCAGCGCTACTAAATCTTCACACGAGGATGGGTAACCATTATGAGTGAGAACATGGTTAGTCTTCGCCATAAAATAACCAATGCGGATGACTTAGGTGGAGTTGTTCGCAGCATGAAAACCATGGCGTCATCAAATATTAGTCAGTACGAAAATGCCGTTGCCGCATTAGATGATTATTACCGTACGGTCCTACTGGGTTTAACAGCATGTTTACTAAAACAGCCAAATAATACGACCGACAATAAAGTCCCATGTTTATTAACGGGTGTTATTGTGTTTGGTTCAGATCAAGGGTTGGTTGGCCAATTTAACGATATAATGAGTGAGTTTGTAGTTAAAAAGCTCAAAACGATTCACGGTGAAAAAATACTCTTTACTGTAGGCGAGCGTGTTCAAGCGCGGTTAATTCAGGCAAAGCTTAATGTGAAAAGTAACTTTAGCTTACCAAATACCATTGATACTGTTAGTGTGCTGGTGGGGCAAATATTGATGCAAATAGATGCATTACGCGAACAGGGCGAATTGGGGCATGTTTATGTGTGCCATCATCACCCACAAAAGGGCGCACTTTATCAGCCTGTGTGCGAACAGCTGTTACCCATACAGCAAAGTTGGCAAACAAATTTAGCCAACGTGCACTGGCCAACAAATAACTTACCGCAAACTTTACCTAATCACCAATACACGTTTCGTTGCCTAATTAGAGAGTATCTATTTGTAAGTTTGTACCGCGCCTGCGCTGAATCATTAGCAAGCGAAAACAGTAGCCGGTTAGCCGCAATGCAACGAGCACAAACCAACATAGAAGAATTAAAAGAAAGATTAAGTCAAACCTATAATCGCTTACGTCAATCGAGTATTGATGAAGAGCTATTTGATATTGTCGCCAGTTTTTTAGCACTAAAAAAATCAAATCCTAATGGATAGCCAACGACTAGCTACTTATTAAATATAAAAAGCTTGCAATGTGGTTAAAAAGCGAGCAGCGTTAAAGGAGGGCAATAATGGTTATAAAAGCACTGCTTAATTGACTCGTTTTATTAAACCGAGAAAAGCAGTAAATAGTTTTATGCTGCAATCATAAAGCGAAGATAATACAGCAACTGTGTTGTTACTCGTTTTAAACAAAATTTAAGTGAGCTGTATAACGGTTATTTTACATAACAATACAGTTTGCCCTTAAAGGAGATGCGTTTTGATCTCAAGGAATATAAGATCATGCATGAGCTACCCCATACAACCGACACGTATTTAAAAAATCATTTATTGGCTGCCTTGCCACAAGATGTGCAAGAGAGGATCTTTCCATACATAGAAATAGTCCCGTTACCTTTGGGCAAGGTGTTATACGAGCCTGGAAATAAGCTCGCCCATGTGTATTTTCCTATCGATGCAATTGTATCTTTGTTGTACGTGATGGAAAACGGCTCCTCAGCAGAGATATCCGTAGTGGGTAATGAAGGTGTTATCGGCATTGCATTATTTATGGGAGGCGGGAGTACTTCTAGTCGAGCCATCGTACAAAGTGCTGGCAGTGCTTATCGGCTTAAAGGGTGTCGATTAACTGAAGAATTTAACCGCCATGGTAAATTACTCGATCTTATGCTGCGTTATACTCAATCACTGATCACTCAAATGGCGCAAACAGCAGTATGTAATCGCCATCATTCAATTGATCAGCAGCTTTGTCGTTGGCTGTTACTCTCTTTAGATCGCTTACCTGATAATCACCTAACCATGACCCAAGAACTTATTGCTAACATGTTAGGTGTGCGTCGCGAAGGGGTAACCGAAGCAGCAGGAAAATTACAAAAACTAGGCGTAATTCATTATCAGCGAGGTCATATCACGGTACTTAATAGGAAAAGGCTAGAAGAGCTAAGCTGCGAATGCTATGAAGTAGTAAAAACAGAGACCGACCGTTTACTGCCTTATATGAAAAACCCCTAACTCTCCTTTTTTAAATTCTAATTTATTTAAAGGCCTAACTTTAGTTTAGGCCTTTCGCCGTCTTGGCATCACTCTCCTTAATTTGCATGACTATGTATGCTATCGAACAGACTGTTTGTCACTCAAACCGATAGGATGGAATACGTAAGCTAGCATCTTACTCCTCGATTTACGCTGCTAATCACTCATCAAGCAAGACTGTTTATATGAGCCGATTTTTTTGGCGTAACACATTGTTTTTATAAAAATATCATAAATGCACTCAGGGTAAGAGTATTATGCAATCTATATTGGATTTAATATTTAGGCGTAAAAAGTGTGACCCTCTTTGGAGCAGCACAGATCCAGTTCGAGAAGAATTATTTGGGGTAGAGCGTCTTGAAAAACACGCAACCAGTTTGGCAAAAGCACAGCAAGTTGCCAAGCATGCTCCTAGGGTCATGTGTTTGCGCAAACGGGTTGATGAAAACGCGACTGCTCTATTAAATGCGTATCAAGATAGCGCCGCAGAGATAGCACGAGGCAGTGTTGTCGTGCCTGCTGCAGAATGGTTATTGGATAATTACCACCTTGTAGAGCAGCAAATACGCGAAGTTCGCGACGACTTACCCGCGCATTACTACCGCCAACTTCCTAAACTATTGAACGGCCCATTTAAGGGCTACCCACGTGTGTTTGGTTTAGCTTGGGCTTATGTAGCCCATACCGATAGCTTAGTTGAACAAGAGAGTCTGATCCGCTTTATTCGTGCCTATCAAAAGGTGCAACCATTAACCATTGGTGAATTATGGGCTGTGGCAATCACCCTGCGGATTGTTTTAATTGAAAACCTGCGTAGATTAGCCGATCAAATTTCATTCGGTAGAGCGCAACGAGAAGAAGCTGATCGGCTAACACAAACATTATTAGAGACGCAAAGTACACAAGCAACGTTTCAAGCCGAAATACAAAACCGCTCAACCCAACCCCTCTCATTAGTATTTGCATCACAACTTGCAAAACGGTTACGAGATCAAGACCCAAAAACAACCCCTGCACTTGAATGGTTAACACTGCGTTTGTCAAAGCAGCAGCTAACAATAGACAAAATTGTTAAGCTTGAACAGCAGCGCCAAGGTGCTTCTAACGTCAGTATACGCAATGTGATCACCAGTATGCGTTTGATCTCTGATATTGATTGGGCGGATTTATTTGAAGCGGTGAGTTTAGTTGATCAACAGTTGAATCAAAATACGCTATTTAGTGCCATGGATTTTGCTACGCGCAGCCTTTATCGAAGTGCCGTTGAACAACTTGCACGTGGATGCAACTATGATGAAGTTGAAATTGCTAAACGAGTCATTGAAATGGCTAAACAAAGTGCAGCTACCCCTAGCGATTGTTTAGGCGAAGAGCAACAAATAGAACGTACGCGTATACAAGAGCCCGGTAACTATTTAATCGGAGAAGGCCGGCTAAGCTTTGAAAAATCAATAGACTATAAGCCAACCATACGCTTGTTTATGCGCCGCCTACATCTTCGATTAGGAGTAACCGGTTATATCGCATCAGTGGCAGGGCTTGCACTGGTAATCCTCTCTAGCGTATTTTTATATGCTGAATTTTTAACGCTTAGCACAACACAATTGATTTTATGGTTTGTCATTGGGTTTATTCCGGCAACCGAGGCCGCCACTACCATTGTTAATCGCTTAGTCACGTGGCAATTTGGCTCAATGACACTACCTGCGTTAGCGCTTAAATCGGGTGTGCCAAGCTCACTGCGCACATTAATAGTGATCCCCACCTTGCTAACCAACAAAGCGCAATTACTTGAACAAATAGAGCGCTTAGAAGTGCATTATTTAAGCGGTATTGAGGGTGATGTGAGTTTTGCATTACTCACCGATGGCTTAGATGCCGAGCAACAAAGCCTAGCTAGCGATGAGGTTTTACTCACCTTAGTAAGCAATAAAATAAAGGCGTTAAATGAGCAATACACCAAGGGAGAAAACAGTGCGCGGTTTTTACTGTTACATCGCAAGCGTTTATTTAATGCGCAAGAAAATACATGGATGGGGTGGGAGCGAAAACGTGGCAAGCTTCAAGAGCTAAACCGCTTATTACGCGGGGCAACCGATACTAGTTATATTGCGGTTAATGGCGTACAGCCAAATGTCCCCGAAGGAGTGCGCTATGTGATCACACTCGATGGGGATACCCGATTACCTCGCGAAAGTGCATTAAGGCTAATTGGTAAAATGGCTCACCCATTAAACCGCCCTCGGTTTGATAGCAATAAGCAACGTGTAGTGGCCGGTTACGGTATTTTACAGCCACGGGTGACTCCTTCACTCTCAATTGGTAGCGAAGGGTCTATTTATCAGCGTACATTTTCAGCCCCCGGTGGCATTGACCCATATACGGCGGCGGTATCCGATGTGTATCAAGATTTATTTGGCGAGGGGTCATTTACCGGTAAAGGCATTTACGATGTCGATACCTTTAATGCCACACAGGGTAACCGCGTGGCTGAAAATACCATGCTTAGCCATGATTTATTTGAGGGCATTTTTGCGCGAGCAGGGTTGGTTTCTGATATTGAAGTTGTTGAGGAGTTTCCTGCCCGTTACGATGAAGCGCAAAAACGTCAGCACCGGTGGATACGTGGCGATTGGCAATTATTGCCTTGGATT
Source organism: Pseudoalteromonas sp. ND6B (assembly GCF_000764215.1). Lineage (NCBI taxonomy): Bacteria > Pseudomonadati > Pseudomonadota > Gammaproteobacteria > Alteromonadales > Pseudoalteromonadaceae > Pseudoalteromonas > Pseudoalteromonas sp. ND6B. The sequence goes on along the minus strand of NZ_JQFL01000008.1, from coordinate 33,905 downwards.
TTTAGTAAATTTTCCGATAAAAGAGCGGTTAATTATTTAGGACGATTAAAACTTGTTGATAACCTACGTCGCTCACTCGTCGCACCCGCAACGATACTCGCATTTGGATTATGTTGGCTGCTGCCATTCCCTTTAGCTATGATAAGTACCATGTTATTACTTAGCAGTATTGCAATTCCATCATTTATTTTTTGTTTATTTTCAATTATTCCCCATCATTCAGGTATTGATCCACAAAGCCATTTACGCCGATGGTTAGAAGATTTACAACTGGCATTAAACCAAACACTTTTATCTATAGTATTTTTAGCCGATCAGAGTTGGCGAACCATTGATGCAATTATGCGTAGCTTATCGCGTTTATTAATCACCCACAAAAATTGCCTTGAGTGGACCACCGCTGCACATTGCAGCAGTGAGTCACGGCTAGGATTTTGGGGGTTTTATCGCACCATGTTGCCCAGCCTATTAATGGTAACGGTAATTTTGAGTGGAGTACTGATACTTAATCCTGCAATTTGGGTGATAGCGCTGCCTTTTGCTATTACATGGTTTTTGGCGCCTGCAATTGCTTATTGGGTAAGTCGAGCTCCAGCGTTAATACACATTAAAAAATTAAGCGAAAATGAAACCCTATTGCGCCATACCGCGCGACGAACATGGCGTTATTTTGAAACCTTCGTGAGCGTCTCTGACAACATGCTGCCGCCCGATAACTTTCAAGAACAACCAAAAGCGGTTATTGCTCATAGAACCTCGCCGACCAATATTGGGCTTTATTTATTATCGTGTATTGCCGCGCGTGATTTTGGCTGGGCAGGGCTAGTAGAGACAATCGAGCGACTAGAAGCGACCTTTATCACACTGCATAAACTGATTAAACACAAAGGCCATTTGTTTAATTGGTACGATACGCAAACATTAATGCCGCTTTTACCAGAGTATGTTTCATCAGTAGACAGTGGTAATTTGGCTGGGCACTTAATCACCTTGGCCAATAGTTGCGATGAACTAAAAGTAACGCCTGCAAGTGACTATATACGTGCTGGATTACTCGATAATATTCAACTGGCACGCCAAGCACTTATCTCTAATAAACTAATAATGCCAACAGAGCCGCAGGCTTCGCAGGTTGGCGCATTAGCAGACCCTGATCTTAAAACGCAGTTAATGACATTGATTGATGATATAGAAAACGCCATAGTGAGCGCGCAAACCCTCGAGTCAGAGTTACCATCATTAATCACCTTAACTCATCAAGCCACTCATTTAGCCGTTGAGTTATCAGGGCAAATTAAACAGGAAAAACATCACAAAGCTGCAGCTGAAGCACCCATAGATTTATTTTATTGGCTTAACGCTTTAAGTAATCTACTGATGCAGCAACAAATTGATAATGCACTTTGTGAGCAACAAACGAATGAGCTTAATACACGAATAACAACCCTCAGTAATGCAGCCAGAACAATGGCCATGGCCATGGACTTTAGCTTTTTGGTTGACCCGCAGCGAAAGCTACTAGCGATTGGTTTTTCGTTAACTGAAAACTCACTAGAAACCAGCTGTTATGATTTATTAGCCTCAGAAGCACGTTTAGCGAGTTTATTCGCTATTGCCAAAGGCGATATTGCCACCAAACACTGGTTTAGACTGGGGCGTACATCCACGCCAATGGGCAAAGGCTCCGCGCTTATTTCGTGGTCTGGCTCTATGTTTGAATATTTAATGCCTTCGTTAATTATGCGTGCACCAGCGGGTAGTTTATTAGCGCAAACAAACCAATTAATTGTAAAATGCCAGCAAGAGTATGCAGATAAGTTAGGCATTCCTTGGGGTATCTCTGAGTCGGGGTATAACGCACGAGATATTGAATTTACCTATCAATATTCAAATTTTGGCGTACCAGGGCTGGGTTTAAAACGGGGCTTGGCAGATAACACCGTGATTGCACCTTATGCAACCGGGTTAGCTGCCATGGTCAATCCACAAGCGGCAGTTGATAATTTTAAGCGTTTAAATGAGATGGGCGCCTGTGCGCGTTTTGGTTTTTATGAAGCGCTAGATTTTACCCCCTCAAGGTTGCCGTTAGAAAGTACATTCGCGCTAGTTAAAAGCTATATGGCTCATCATCAAGGCATGACCATAGTGTCTATCGCTAATACCTTAAATAACAGCCAATTTAGACAGCGTTTTCATCAAGAGCCAATGATCAAAGCCTGTGAGTTATTATTGCAAGAGCGGGTGCCAAGGGACGTATCAACCAGTCATCCGCGCGCTGAAAAAGTAAACGTATCGTCTTCATTACTTAACTCAAACACGCCCAAAGTGCGGTATTTAAATACTGCAGAACAGGGGCCACCTATGACGCATATTTTATCTAATGGTCATTATAGTGTGATGTTAACGCCAACCGGTGCAGGGTATAGTCATTGGCGCGATACTGCCATTACGCGCTGGCAAGAGGATGTGACTTGTAATAATTACGGCAGTTTTATTTTTTTAAAAGATATTAACAGCGGTAAGTTATGGACGAATGGCGCTCAACCGCTTGGCTGTGAAGGGCATCATACTAGTGCAGAATTTGCAGAAGACCACGCACAATTTATACATCATGATGCATCTTTTACCACCATCACCGACATTTTAGTCTCTGGTGAAGATGACAGCGAAGTGCGGCGTGTATCATTAAATAATAATGGCCATAATGAACGTGATATAGAGTTAACCTCCTATTTTGAATTAGTACTAAGTAGCGCTAAAGCAGATAATGCACACCCGGCATTTAACAAAATGTTTGTGCAAACCGAATATCTAGAACAATACAATGCGTTAATTGCCACCCGACGTACACGCGAAGAACACGAACCTGAAATTTGGGTGGCACATTTTGCTGTTGTTGAGGGCGAAGTGTGTGAGCCAGTGCAATATGAAACCGACAGAGCACTATTTATTGGTCGAGGTAATACATTGGCCGACGCCACGGCACTTACACATCATGGCGCACGGCAAACAGCAAAAAACAGCGCTATAAATGAGTATGAATACGCCAGTAAAGCGTTGTCTAATTCAGTGGGCACTGTGCTTGATCCTATTTTTTCACTGCGTTGTCGCGTACATGTTAAAAGTGGAGACGTTGTTCGCGTTGCATTTTGGACGATGGTCGCTTCTTCTAAAGCGCAGTTAATTGATTTAATTGACCGTCATCATGATCGAAATGCATATGAACGTGCAAAAACGTTAGCCTGGACTCAAGCGCAAGTTCAACTGAGGCATTTTGCTATTAGTGCATCGGAGGCGGCAGATTTTCAGCATTTATCGGCACCGATTTTATATGCAGATTTACGTTTTAGAGCGCCCGAGGCTGTTATTCAGCGAGGGGTCGAGAGTCAATCAATGCTCTGGACTTATTCCGTTTCCGGTGATTTACCAATTGTATTGATGCATATTGATGATGTGCAAGATATCCCGCAGGTTAAACAATTACTGCGTGCTCAAGAATACTGGCGGATGAAATGCCTTCATGTTGATATTGTAATTATTAACGAACATGTAGGTTCCTACAGACAAGAACTACAAACAGTATTAGAAACCGCAGTACGAAGTATTCAGCCCAGTGATAATTTTAACGCAGGCTTTGATACTCAATCAGTACAAGGCACGGTCCATATTTTACGTGCGGATTTAATTACAGTGCAGGCCGCTGAGTTATTAAAATCAATTGCCAGAGTGGTGCTAATTGCGCATCGAGGAACAATCGCCGAACAACTGGCTTTTATTCCCAAGCCTCATGTATGGAATAGGCAAGCTCATCCAGGGTTAAAACTCGCCTCTTCAAGCACTAATGTATCGGGGGAAGTATTACTGACATTATTAAAAAATAGTTTGGAATTTTTTAATGGGATTGGTGGTTTTTCGGATGATGGTCGCCAATATACCATTATTTTAAAATCAGGGTTATCGACCCCTGCGCCGTGGATAAATGTGATTGCTAATGCTCAGTTTGGTTTTCATGTAGCAGCTGAAGGGGGTGGGTATACTTGGTCTGAAAACAGTCGCGAAAACAAATTAACCCCGTGGAGTAACGATCCTGTGTCAAACCCTTCAGGGGAAGCCATATACATTCGTGATGAAGACACCTTTGAGTTATTTACCGCGACAGCATCGCCTTTAAAGCATCATGCTACTAATCAAGACGCTTTTATTACTCACCATGGGTTTGGTTATAGTCGGTTTGAACACCAAGCCGATAAACTGTCCTTATCATTATTACAGTATGTGCCACTGGATGATCCAATAAAAATTTCGCGCTTAACCTTGCACAATAAATCATCGTCGCGACGACGTTTACGTATTACACATTATACCGAATGGGTGCTGGGTATTAACCGAAGTGAGTCTGCGGCATCGATCACCTGTGAGCTTGATGCTAAAACGAACGCTATTTTTATACAAAATCGGTGGAATACAGCGTTTGGCAATCGCGTGGCCTTTACCGATTTAAACGCTATGCAAACCCAGTGGACAAGCGATCGTACTGAGTTTTTAGGGTGTAATGGCAACATGAGTTCGCCTGCGGCACTTCTGTGTAATACGCCGCTATCTAAAAAGTTAGGGGCGGGTCACGACCCCTGTACAGCGCAGCAGTGCGTGATTGAATTAGCACCTGGAGAGTCAAAAGAAATTGTTGCTTTTATTGGTCAATGCGCATCAGCTCAAGAAGCAAGCGAATTGATCAGTCGATATCGCAAAATAGACTTAAATAGCGTATTTGATGAAGTCACCTCACACTGGCATAAAACGTTACACGCTGTGCAAGTTAAAACACCCGATAGAGCAATGGATATCATGCTTAATGGCTGGCTGTTGTATCAAACAATTGCCTGTAGGATGTGGGCGCGGTCTGCTTTTTATCAATCAAGTGGCGCGTATGGATTTCGCGATCAATTACAAGATTCACTGGCACTTACTTTTGCATCGCCCGCACTGAGTCGGGCGCATATTATCCGTGCAGCAGGGCGTCAGTTTATTCAAGGTGATGTACAACATTGGTGGTTACCGCATTCTGGGCAAGGTGTGCGCACGCGTATTAGTGACGATAAAATATGGCTTGCGTATACAACCGCAAAATATGTATTAACCAGTGGCGATAACAGTATTTTAGATGAAAAAATTGCATTTATAGATGGCCCAATACTAACGGATGAACAACATGAAACGTATTTTCAAGCAAAAACATCTGATAGCGCAGCAAGTTTATTTGAGCATTGTATGCGCTCAATCGAGCACGGGATAGCGCAAACAGGTGAGCATGGTTTACCGCTTATTGGCACTGGCGATTGGAATGATGGCATGAACCGAGTGGGGGCAAAAGGCAAAGGCGAAAGCGTGTGGTTAGGCTGGTTCTTGATAAGTACCATTGAGCTATTTTTACCTTTATTAAAAGCGCGAGCGGATGAACCGACAACGTCGCAAAGTTCAACCGCTAATGAATCATCCCCTGTAATCACCAATATGCAGCGTGCAGCTAATTTAGAAGATTATGTTGATACTTTAAAACACAATATTGAAGTACACGCCTGGGATGGGCAATGGTATCGACGAGCTAGTTTTGACGATGGTAGCTGGATTGGGGCAAAACCAAACAAAGAATGCAAAATTGATTCTATTGCGCAGTCATGGGCGGTGTTATCTAAAGCGGCGAATAGTAAGCGTAGCAAAACCGCGATGGCCGCGGTTGATAAGCATTTAACCTTGGATAAAGAGCCGCTGGTTTTATTATTTACACCGCCATTTATAAATAGCCAACCAGACCCTGGCTACATTAAAAGCTACCCTGCGGGGCTTCGTGAAAACGGGGGCCAATATAGCCATGCTGCAATGTGGTTAATATTGGCACATACCCAACTAGGGTATGGCAATAAAGCGCACGATTTGTTTTGTATGCTCAACCCAATTAATTATTCATCTAATAAAGAAAAAGCATACAAATACAAAGTTGAGCCCTACGTGCTTGCAGCCGATGTGTATTCTGTTGCTCCTCATTGTGGGCGAGGCGGGTGGACATGGTATACCGGTGCCGCATCTTGGATGTACAGAGCCGCCATGGAGGGGATTTTAGGAATTTACCGAGAAGGCAGCATTTTGATTGTTAATCCGTGTATTCCAAGTGATTGGAGCGATTTTGAGGCCAAGGTTAATGTTGAAAATACCCAGTATGCAATAACCGTTCATCAAAGTGGGGGGGCTGCTAAAAAAGTTATTAGTGGTGAACTAGATGGCAAATTACTCGCGTTATGCGATGGCCTCATACGCGCGCCGTTAGATCAAAAAGCACATGCGCTAAACGTTGTTATTAAATTGGAAAAAACATAAACGATGGCAAAACTTACATACAGGTTATAAGTGTGGGTTAAATAGCAGGGGAAATGTATGAATAATACCTCTAGCTACTTCATTTAGAGGTATTATAAAAAATATATAGGCTTGTTAAGCAAGATGTTTAACACGTTGTAATGATTAATAATTATTAAATTAATAGTTATCAAAAAAGTACTGCACCTGTTTTTGCGCTTTTTCGCTAGAAATCTGATACCGCTGTTGAATTAAAGCCGCGAGCTTATGATGATGACCATTAATTTTTAAGAGTTCATTTTCAGTGAGTAAACCCCAAGCAAATTTTGCAGTAGCCACTTGATCCTTCCAGCTTTTTTTGTGTTTCAGTGGTGTATGACTAACATGCGTTTGTGGTTGATGTAGCTTCATTGTTATCTTCCCTTAATAATAGCAATTAGCTTGATGTTTAAATCGTGCTAAAGAGCTACTTTTTGTTTGTAAGAGTTTAACAATAAGCACTGCGATATTTATTGTCAGTGCGCTAACGTACGTTGTTTAATTTATGGCCGTACTTTGTGGTTGATAATGGTTTTGTTGCATAAAATCTTCTAAAAACCATGCAGCAAATTCATGTCGGCCTTCTACATCGGCTTTGCTGTAAATGTCGGACGCTTGTTGGCGAACGGTTTTTTCTTTTGTGTTTCTTAGTGCGCTTATTTCTTTAAAGCTTAAGCCTTTAAGTAATAACATCGCGACTTCTTGCTCACTGCGAGTCAATGTCCATTGTGAAAATTGGGTTTGAATAACACCACTGTATTCATGACGCGCATCCATCATTGCCTGTGATATGTTTTTAAGTTCTTTTTTTGAATGCACTAATTCTTGTTTCAGCGCATTAATATTGGCAGTACGCGCACGAATATCGCTAATTAAGTAAATAGCACAGGCTGCAGAAATGACAACGATTAAGCCCTCAGAAAAAATATGCCACTGCGGCACGCCTAAATGTATATCCGTTAGTACATCAAAAAAGTTTAGCACCATTATTATTAACAAGGTGGCTGCTATTAACTTGTCTCTCATTAAAACCTCTATTATCAATGCTTTATAAATACAATGGACAAATGTACCATAGCGTAATTTTCGCTATTTTTGGGTACGTTAAGGCGTTTGCCTGATGATTTAACCGTCTAAAAAAGTCATGGTTGATTCTATAAAATTAATCAAATGTGAACAAACTAAATGCTGTTAAATTTTACAAAAAAAATGCGTCATTTTTTGCGTATTCAATATACGTTATTTTTCTTCTTTACTGTGACTTTATTAACATTTAATCCTGTGTTTGCTTCGCAAAATTTAGCACCTGTAGGGCTTTCTTCACTCAGTGGTTTTGATGTTGAATTTGCGCCGATTCAAAAAACAGAGTTTATTAACGGGCAAAGTTTAATTGGTGAAGTCAATTTCAAACCCGGGGTCAATTATACGGTGCTGTTTGCGTTTGATGTACAGCAGGTTCGTTACTTATACCCTAACGGCAGTATGGTGGAAAAAGGCGCCACTATCGCAAGCGTTGAGGGCAGTGATGTACACCATTTTTTAGATGCCTATCAATCAGCAAAAGATATGCTCGCTATTGCTAAAAGCCATTACGACATAAACCAACAACACTTAAAAAACAAAATAATAAGAAGTTCTGAATGGGTTGAAATCACAAAAAGCTATTTTGAAGCCAAGCTAAATTTTGAACATATGCAACATCAAATGGCATTTTTAAACATTGATGATAATGAAAACGTGACCTTAGTGAGTCCAAAAACGGGCATTTTAAAACTCACTAATGAGTCGGGAAACCGTGTGATGGGTGACACCGCGTTTGATATTATCGATGCAAGTAGTATTCGCGTTAAGATTAAAGTCCCTCTTAGTTTTACCAACACGTTAGCGCATTTCAAGCTGTCAAAGAGTTGCAGCTTAAATATTGAGAGCTATGACAGTATTGCAGATAAATACCATCAAATTGTGTGGGCGTTGCCAAGCTCAAATGAGTGCCAGCTGACACTGGGGCAAACTATCAAAGTCACACCGGTAAATAAATTAACGGGCTTTAAAATAGCAAAGTCAGCGGTGTTTGAATTTGAAGATGTTAATTACATTGCTTTAAAGTCTGGCGATAACCTTGAGTTACTGCCGATTGAGCTCAAAGGTACACAAGGAAAAGACTATGTATTTACTGCTAATAAAAACCTAGATGATCAGCAGGTACTAATAAGCTCGGTAAGTGCGCTACAAGGTATGTTGCTTCACTTAGGGAGAGAGTAAATGTTAAACCAGCTTATTAAGTTTTCACTTACTCAGCGTTTGTTTGTTAGTATTTTTGTTATTGTTGCTATGGCCATTGGTGCTAAATCTTGGTTAAGTATTCCAGTGGATGCTTTTCCAGAAATATCGCCCACCCAAGTTAAAATAGTTTACAAATTACCCGGCATGAACGCCCTTGAAATAGAATCGCAAGTAACACGGGTGATTGAAACCGAATTACTGGGTATTCCGTCACAGCAAATGCTGCGCTCTACCACTAAGTATTCTATTACCGATATTACTATTGACTTTGAAGAGGGCACCGACATTTATTGGGCCCGTCAGCAAGTTAATGAGCGTTTATTAAATATTTTGCCCACCTTGCCCAGTAATATTAGTGGCGGCATGGCGCCAATGAGCACGCCTTTGAGCGAGGTGTTCATGTTTACTATAGAAAGTACTCACTTATCGTTGATTGAAAAAAGAGAGCTTTTAGATTGGCAAATTCGTCCATTACTGCGCACTGTAACCGGCGTTGCAGATGTAAATAGCCTTGGCGGCTTTTCAAAAACCTATGAAATACTTCCCAATACTTTATTGATGCAACAGCATCAAGTCAGCTTTGATGAAATGAAGTTGGCAATCACGCAAACGAATCAAAACGGTGGCATAGGGCGCTTAGAAAAAGGCAACGACACCTTAATTCTGCGCACTGAGGGCAAATACACCGATATAACCGCCATTGAAAATACCGTGATTAAGTCCACTCAAAATAAGGTTATTCGGTTAAGTGATATTGCCACAGTACACGTTGGCAGTTTAACCCGTTATGGCGCAGTCACTAAAAACAGTGAAGAGGCGGTACAAGGGCTTATAATTGCGCTTAAAAATAGTAATACAGCGCAAGTTGTTGCAGATGTAAAAGATAAACTTCGCACCATTGAAGCTTCATTACCGCAAGGCTCAAAAATTAATGTGTTTTACGACCGCTCTAACTTAATAAATACCGCAATTAGCACCATTACCAGCGCACTAGGCCAAGCAATTATTCTAGTAATAGTGTTACTTGCCTTGTTTTTAGGTGATATTCGCTCTTCATTGGTGGTGTCTTTGTCTTTACCTATGTCGGCATTGCTGACGTTTATAATGATGAAGCAGTTTGATTTATCGGCTAATTTAATGAGTTTAGGCGGCTTAGTGATTGCCATTGGTATGCTGGTGGACTCATCGGTAGTTATTGTTGAAAACATAGTGAATCGGCTGGCTAACAATCAGCACCTCCCTCGGCTGCATGTTATTTATCGCGCATGTAAAGAGGTCGCGGCGCCAGTGTTCTCAGGCACAATTATTATAATTATCGTGTTTTCACCGCTATTAATGTTAACAGGGTTAGAAGGCAAGTTATTTACCCCAGTGGCGCTCACTATCGTGTTTGCCATGCTAAGTGCGCTGTTGTTGTCGTTAACGGTTATTCCAATTTTAGCCTCATTGTTATTAAAAAATGAACCCGTAACCCAGCCTAAAATGGTCACGCTATTACAAGGTTTTTATACTAAAACACTTGCCCAAGCAATTAAAAAGCCGGTGGCTATTAGTGTTATATCGGTCGCTGTTTTAGTGCTCAGTGGGGTGTTATTTCAGGGGCTTGGTAAAAGCTTTATGCCCGTTTTAGATGAAGGCGACATTATTGTGCAACTGGAAAAATCGCCGAGTATTTCCTTGCAAGCCTCGCTGGATATCGATAAACAAATTGAAGCCACACTGCTAAAAAACATCCCAGAAATCGTACAAATTGTTGCCCGTACCGGCTCCGATGAACTCGGGCTTGATCCTATGGGGTTAAACGAAACCGATGTGTTTATGGAATTAGCGCCAAAAGATACGTGGCGTTTTGACTCCAAAGCGCGGCTAATCGAGGATATTCGACAAACACTTACGCAATTTCCAGGGGTAAATATTGGCTTTACTCAGCCAATACAAATGCGGGTATCAGAAATGCTCACCGGTGGCACCGGTGATATTTCGATTAAAGTATTCGGTAATGACATTGCGACACTTGCCTCATTAGCTGAAAAAATAACGGCACTTGCCACTAATATTGACGGCGCAAGTGATGTGCAAATGGCGCTTATCGAAGGGGGTAAATATGTAAATATTAAACTTATTCCTGAGGTTGCTAGTCAGTTTGGTTTAACCACCGAAGGATTAAGCGATTATTTAAAGTCGCAATTAGAAGGCTTACAGGTATCGGCACTGCAAGAAGGAAACCGCGTGATCCCAATTGTGTTTAATGCACAAAAAGGCGAAAGTGCAGCACACTTTGAGTTATCGTCAATGAGCGCATTAAAGCAAAAGCTAATTTTAATGCCCGACAACAGCCTACTACCACTTGAAGAGGTGGCTAATATTAGTTTTAAAACGGGGCCATTGTTAATAGAGCGAGAAAAAGCAAAGCGCTTTGCTTCTGTAAGCGTTAATGTGGATAACCGCGATGTGGTTAGTTATGTGAATGAACTGGAAGCTAAAATTAATAGCAGCATAAAATTACCCAGTGGTTTTACCTTGTCGTTTGGTGGCGAATTTGAAAGCCAGCAACGTGCAACACAAAACTTGCTGGTGCTTATTCCGGTGGCATTAATACTGATTTTCATTATTTTATTTACCACGTTTAAATCCTTATCTAAATCAACGCTGATAATTGCTAATATTCCGTTTGCATTAATGGGGGGAGTGATTGCCCTATTCATTAGTAATGAATACCTCTCGGTGCCTGCATCGGTTGGTTTTGTTGCTTTACTTGGCGTAGCGGTACTCAATGGTATTGTGATGATCAGCTACTTTGAGCAAATGAAAATGTTTTCTGCCAATGTAACGCAGCGCATTTTAGATGGGGCAAGCAGACGCCTTCGCCCAGTGTTAATGACAGCCACAACCGCAATGTTTGGTTTACTGCCACTGGTATTTGCCACCGGCCCCGGCGCTGAGATTCAAAAGCCATTGGCGATTGTGGTTATTGGCGGGTTAATTACCTCAACAATTACAACACTTTATTTATTACCTATCTTTTATGGTTGGTTGGAGAAAAAACATGGCTGAACAGTTACTTTTTACCCTAAATGTACCCACAAACATAAAAGATGACGTGGTTGATATATTAATTGGCATAGACTGCATTACCGGCTTTAACTTAAAAAACATTGAAGGCTATAGCAAAGAGCACAGTGAATTTGACATTGCCGAGCAAGTAGAAGGGCATCGCAGCTTTTATCAGTTTGAGGTGCATATATTATTACCTGAACTTGCCATAGTAAAAACGGCGTTAAGCCCTGTTTGTAAGTACACGCCGTTAAAATATTGGGTTACGCCTATAGTTGAAAGCGGGCATATTGTTTAGCTTTTTGTATTAGGTTTATTTTATAAGCTACTTCAATTGGATTGATATTTGAGCTTATTTAATTGATCTTAACAACTTATCAATGTTTAATGAGGCGATATGTCTTAACTGATTTTTATTATGCACTTTCTCAATAAGTACTTCTTACTTAACGATCATCATACTGCCCATGATGAAGTCGCACACTGGCGGGTGAGTGCACTACGGATAATTTTAACTCTCGTTACTTTGCTCTGTTTTTTGGTCGTTTGTTATACATACACCCGCGCAATTGAATTTAACCTAATTTATATTGCAGTTATTACTATTAGTTTTTTCACCATTGCTTTTAGTCTTTTATTAGCAAGTAAGCGATTTTACACATTTAGTGCAAATGCACTTCTATTAACTATCGTTGCCGGTAGTTTATCAATGAATTTATTTTTAACTGACTTAGAGCTTGCCAAGGTGGGTTCTATGTTTATGTATTCATGTCCCATCATTGCTCTTATGCTACTCGGTTACAGAACGGCTTTGGCCTACGGTATTTTAAACATCATACCTTTTTACATGATTATTAATAATGTTGATTTATCCGGCTATTCAGGAATAGCAAGCCAATTACCAGAAGCTGACTTATATATTACAGGCCTGATATTTTTATTTTTTAATATTTGTATCCCACTTGCCACTGCGCGAACAATTGTTGCTGCCAAACGTTTAAACAAAACCATGTTAAATGCTAATAGCTTCCTTAAAGATAAAAACGAGCTTTATCGCACCTTATTTACTGAATCTAATAAAGCTAAAATTATTGTCGACGAAAATTTAGTAATTACAGATTTAAATCAACATGCTATTGAAATGTTTGGATTAAAAAACAGCTTGAAAGAAAAGGCTGTAAGAATTGATGGGTTATTCCCTGCACTTAATAGCAAAGAGTTAAATATAAAAAATCAAATCATAGAATATAAGAGTCGCTACTATAAGAGTAATTATCAGCAAATAGCAATGAGTACAAATTACCGAGTGTATGACTTTTATGATTGCACGCAAGAGCAGCTAATTAAACAAAACTTGTCTATGATGGAGCAAGAGAACAAACGTCTAAGGTTTAGAGACTCGCAAACGAAATTGCCTAATCGAGAGTGGTTTGAAATGCAATGCGATAGGTTAACGTCTAAATACCAAAAAGGGTTTTATATTGTCGTTACACAAAGCGCAAATAGTGAATATTTAAATTTAAAACTTAACAAAGCTGACTCGCAATCATTGCTAATTACTGCTTATAAGCGCTTAAAAGCAATGTCAGAGGGGCCTTTGCTTTGTGCGTATATAGAAGGTGGCAAACTTGGCTTTATTATTGGTTCAAGCTCAAGTGAACAGCAAAACAAGTTATTAATACAAATTAAAAGCACCTTAGATCAAGCTTATGATGTGTTTGGTACTAATTACCAACAATCATTTTTATTTGGTTTTGCTAAGTGTCCTGAGCATGGTGAAAATAGTGCGATTGTTCTTAGTAATGCGTGTGAGGCGCTCAAACTCGCAGACTATAACTCGCCATTTAATGGTTACAATCAAAAACAATCACAGGCCTTTATGGAAAAGTATGAAATTTCCATGTTACTTGATGAAGCTTTGCAACAAAATGATCTGTCAGTAAATTATCAACCTAAAGTGAATGCAAAAGGTGAATGTATAGGGCTTGAAGCATTAGCTCGTTGGCATAGCTCTGTACTTGGCAGTGTATCGCCCGCTGTATTTATTCCTATTGCAGAAGAGTATAGAATGATTAGCCGATTAACGGACTTAATTATTCAAAAAGTCTGCGCTCAAATTGCCCAATGGAGTAAAGTTGGTTTGCCACTTTTACCCGTAGCAATAAACATATCTTTACTCGATTTTAGCCAAGCTGATTTTATGTCAAAGTTGGTAAAATATTTGGCGGATTTTAATGTAAAACCGAATCAAATAGAATTAGAGCTTACTGAAACGTCACTTGAGGCTAACCAAGTTCACTCTCTAAAACTTATGCAAACTCTGCAAGATTGGGGGTTCACTATTACAGTGGATGATTTTGGTGTTGGATACTCGAATATTGCACGACTTGCTGATTATCCCATTGATAAACTTAAATTGGATCGCTCTTTAATAAGTAAGGTTACAAGCTCTACACGCCAAAAAAGCTTAGTTAAAGCCGTGCATGTGATGTGTGATGAACTTAATATTAAGTGTGTAGCCGAGGGAGTAGAAACCGAAGAACAGGTCCTAATAATGTCCGAAATGGGATGTAAAGAGTTTCAAGGCTATTACTTTTCTAAACCTATGAGTGCTCAGGTTTATGCTGAATATATAAATCAAAATGGTCTGCTTTTTACGACAAAAAACTTAGCTACGGCGAAAAGTAGCTGAATTTAACAACTAGGTTCTAGTGACCTTGTTGGATTGATATTTGTTTAAACTAGGGCAATAAACTCTTTGGTGTTAAATGCTGCTGAAATATCTCAGCAGCATTTTAGCTGTACTAGCTTATTCAAACACTCCTTTTATAACTGCATGGGTGTTTTGTACCATTAATGTGCCGTTAGCCCATACATACTCAGGGGTTAGGGTCTCTTTATCGAGAAGGACAACATCCGCGTCGCTCGCTGCTTTAAGACGGCCTTTATCAACTCCTAAAATATCGGCAGGATTACTGGTTATGCTCATTAAAGCGTGCTCAATAGGGACGTTATATTCTTTTACTGCTTGCTGAAACGAGGTTAATAAAGATGCCTCTTTGCCCACCTCAAGCCCTAATAAATTAAAGTCTTTATCAAAAATAGGTAAACTGGCATGGCCATCTGAGCTCATAGTGAGTTGATTTGGTGCTACGCCTTGTTCTAAGCAGTAGGCAAGGGCATGGGCTGCTGCATATTCACCATGGGCTAAATCATAGTCGGTTGTGCTGGTGGTAAAGTCGATAGTACCGCCCTGATCACAAAAGTGAATACCGGCATCAAGAAGTGCTTTATTGCGGTTCATATGCGTAGGGTAAAACTGTTTAAGCTTAATATCACTTTGCTCAGCCACCTGATGTAAAATAGTTAAATGGCTATCAACAGGGCCAACATGAATACTCACAGTGCCTTTTTTACCACTGAGCATACCGGCTACTTTGGCCTCTGCTGCCAATTCTGCTAATTGCTGTACCGTAGGTTGGCTACTACGATGATCAGAAATCGCCACTTCGCCAACACCTATAAACTCCTCTATATACATGATGTCGTCAGTAATTGAGTGGGTGAGTGTTTTCGCGGGTAAATGATACGAACCGGTATGGCAAAATACATTCAGCCCTTGCTCTTTAAGGCCTTTTGCTTTGGCAACCAAATTGGTCAGCGTACGTGAGCTTGAATCGGTACCCAGTGCGGCCACCACCGTGGTGGTGCCCGATAAGGTTGCATCGGTTAGGTTCATTTCAGGGGTGCGGCTGGCAAATCCAGCCTCGCCACCGCCACCGGTAATATGCACTAACGAATCAACAAACCCTGGAGCAACCAGCTTATTTTTACCGGCAATCCGTTTGACGAGTACACTGCTGTCGAGGGTTATATTTTCGTCAATAGCAATGATTTTACCACCGCCAATTAAAACATCTTGTGTGCCTAGGAAGGTGGGTGCATAAACGGTTGCACCTTGAATTAAAGTTAACATAACAAATTCTTTTTATTGATAATTAATAAAGTAAGCAAGAAATATAAAGCCGCTTGCTAATACAAAAAGTGCTAGGGCAAAGCGCCAAATAAACGCAGCCCATTCTCCCCAATCTAATTTCACGACCCCTAAACAACCAATTAAACTAGCTGAGGTGGGAATTAAAATGTTGGTTAATCCATCGCCTAATTGAAAGGCCAATACCACAATTTGCCTTGATACATTGAGCAAATCGCCAAGTGGAGACATCAGTGGCATAGTGATGGCAGCTTGCCCTGAACCCGATGAAACAAAAAAGTTAAATACACTTTGAAACACCAGCATTCCCCAAGCCGCAATGTAATCTGGCACACTGGCTATGCTGCTTGCACAGTAATAAAGCAGGGTGTTAAGGGTTGAGGGAGTGGTTAAATCACTACCCCCTAATAGCAATACAATGCCCTTAGCCAGTGCGACCAATAACGCCGCTGGCAATAATTCTTGTGCACCGTGTTTAAACGCATCCGCGCACTCATTCGCGGTTAGCTTTTTAAACACGATGGCAATTATTGCACTGATAAGGCCAATGCAAAAAAACTGTGCAGCAAGCTCAGGAATATAATATTGGCGCGCCATCACCCCCCATACAACCCAAGCTATGCCCAATACAAACACTAATAATGTGAGTGCATCGGCTAGGCTAAGTTTAATTGTTGGTTGATCACCCGTTTTTTGGGGTTGTGTTTTTATCCGTTTTGCATAGCGCATAGTAAACACAAGGCCTACAAGGGTAAAACAAGCCCATGCTAACATACGAAAGCCCGCACCTGAAAACACTGGGATTTCAGCTATCGATTGCGCTATAGCAATGCTAAAAGGGTTCATCCATGAGGTGGCAAAGCCTATTTGCGTGGCCACATAAGTTGTAAGTACAGTGACTTTAGCGTCGTAGCCAAGTTGTTGCATAATAGGAAGCAGCACAATACAAAAGGCAATAGCCTCTTCGCCCATACCAAATACCGCGCCGCCTAACGAAAATAGTAAAAACAGTAAGGGAATAAACAGCCATTCAACCCGCTGGGTCTTATTAATAAGTGCCATAATACCGTTATTAATCGCACCGGTTTTCATAATAATGCCAAAGGCACCGCCAGTGATTAAAATAAACGCCATTACGCCAATCGCTGCACCATATTTATCACCCGACACGAGGCCTTCAAACAATACATTAGCTAAACCAATCTCGCCACCTTGTGCAAAAACAGGTGGTGATTGTTGGTCGTTAACGGCTTGATATTGTGAAAGCTGCACAGTATGGCTGTCAGGCTCTGCATTAAATACCCCTGGGGTAATAAATACCGTGGCCATATAGGCAATCACTGCCACGCAAAGCAAAATGATGCTTGCATCGGGCATAGAAAATTGTTTTTGTTTCATAATTTCACTTTAATAAAAGGTCATTGTGTTGATGCGTAAATAAACGCTTAAACGTACTTTAGCACTTAATAGGCAGTGTCACTGTAGCCATGACCTGTAATAAAAGGAATGCCGCAAAGCGTTTGCTTTGCGGCTAAGCGGTTAAAAACGGTAGCTAATACTTAATTTGTAATTAGCACCTAGGGCATTATGGTTGATTGAATCAAAGCCACGGCTTGAACCATAAAGTGTGGGTGGCTCTTTATCAAAAATATTATTGATGCGCGCGCGCAAAGTCAGCGATTTATTAACATAGTAACCCGCTGATAAATCCCAAACGAGCCAGTCATCAACCTGATGCTCACCTTTTGAGTCTAATACGCCAAGTGAATCTAGCTCATCAATTTCACGGCTACGCAGGCCTTCTATATCATCTTCGTAGCTGCTGGTGTAGTTTGCACCTAAGTTAAGGTAGTAACTTTGCGCTTCCCAATCTATTGACATACGCGCAATATTTTCAGGATAACGATAAGTTCCCACCAGCTTCTCTAACGAGTCAGACCCCGGTTTATTACGTTCAAACTCAAGGTAATGAGTGCCATCAAAGGCAAAGGTTAAATCGCCGCTTGGTAATACAAACCTATGGTCAAACTTAAAGTCTATGCCAGCTAATGTTTGTGTACCAGTGTTTTCAAGTGGGATTGCATGATCGCGAAACAGCGGTAAAAATAGCTCGTCATCACGTGGGTTAAATTCACCTATATAATTGCTTAAAATCTCAGTTAAATTAGCGCCGTCTTGCTCTATGTTTAAACCACTGTTGTCGGTGACATCACATAATGCTTCATCGTACGATATGCCTTGCTCGCCCGGTGGAACAATGCCACAGTGACGAAGTGATGCATCGGTTATGGCGCGATCTAACACAGCGGTCATGTTGGTATCGATTACTTCTTCATGATCAAACTGCCAATAATCAATGGTTAAATTAGTATTAGCCGAGGGACTCCATGCAAAACCAACACTAATAGCCTCAGATTCTTCTGCATTTAGATTTGGGTTACCTAACTCTAACGAATTAACACTCACTTGGGTGCCATCACCCATACAGTATAAATCGGCTACAGCTTGGTTTGCACCACAGTCAAAAGTAGATTGTGTGGTTCTTAATTTAACGCCAGCCTGTGTTAATGATGGTGCTCTAAACGAGGTTGACCATGAACCACGCACAACTAACGAATCAGTTGGGCGATAGCTCAAACCTATTTTAGGATTAAAGGTGCCACCAAAATCATCGTAATGATCGTATCGACCTGCTGCTTGCAGCTCTATTTGCTCTGTGAGTGAAATACTTAATTCAGCAAACGCTGCATATTGAGTGCGATCGGCTTCTGATAAACTAGAGCCAAAGCCAAATACATCAACAAGATAGTCTTTATCTGCTTGAGCTTGTGAATCAAGCGAAGGAATGTCGCTTAGCTCTTCACGGCGTGCTTCTACCCCAAATGAGGCATAGGCAGGTAGGTCGTTAAAGGTAAATAGCTCACCATTAAAATTAGCATCCCAGCCGTAAACTGTACTTTCTCCGCTGCGTGTTGGGCGAGCTTGCGCTGTTGCCAAAACGGCATCATTAGCGGCGTCGCCTTGAAGGAAAGGGTTGTAAAAAGGCAGCAGTTCTCCCGATGCACAGTTTAAGTCACTACCGTCAAAACTTGCCAGCGTACCGTCTGAACATAGCTCGCCGGTGATAGCGCCATGGAACTGGTAACGATTATAAACTCCTGCAATCGCTTCTTGCTCTGAACGTGAGCGAGAAAATGTTACCCCAGATTCCCAACCCCAATCACCAATTTCACCACTTAGACTGCTTACCAAGCGAAAGTTTTTCGTTTCTACTTCCACCGTTCTTGGGGCATTAAAGCGCGCATCAAATGCAAAACCATACACTTCTCGACCACTTTGGGTATCAAATGGGTCAATGTAGAGTTGATCTAATAAATCATTACTACCATCGGCATTATCGTAAATAAATAAGGCGTCTTCTAAAACATACGGGCCATCGTCGTCATTAATTTGGTTAATAGGTGAGGGCGATGAGTACGCTTTTGCCTTGGTCTGACTGTAAAAAAAGTCAGTATGCCATTGCATACCACCAAGCTCACTATTAAACATAAAGCCGGTTGAAAGGCTTTCAAATGGCGTTTCTAGGTAATCATCTTGATTAGGGTAGTAAGCACAAATTTGTTCATCAAATTCAGTAGTAACTAATTCGGTTTTGCAGTTTGGTGATGGAAGTTCGTTACCATCTCGGCTGCTAAAATAATAAATATTAGGTGAGTTCTCCAGCTTAGGTAAATAGGAGTAACCATTCACTAAAGAGGGAGAGGCCGTGTAATTACGATCGGTCGCTTTAAAAGCGTTACGGTCATATATATCAGCAAATACCGTTAAGTTACTTTCGCCTATTTTTGTACCATAAACTAAGTTTAATTGTTTTTTACTTTCGTCATGCTGATCAAAGCTATCGGCAAACGAAGTATTGATTTCAGCGCCTTCAAAATCATCTTTTAAAATATAGTTAATAACACCTGCTACCGCATCGGCACCATAGACGGCTGATGCACCTGTGGCTAAAATATCAATGCGCTCAATGGCGGCTAGTGGAATAGAGTTTACATCTACAAAGTTTTCAGTACCTGCAGCAAATGAGCTAGGCGCAACTCGGCGGCCATTTATTAATGTCAGCGTTGCTGATGGCCCCATGCCTCTTAAGCTCGCAGCTGATTGACCCGCTGGTGTTGAGGTAGACGTACCGCCACTTTCAGAGGTTGAAAATGTGCCGCTTCCGCCCTTAAAAACAGATAAATCTTTGAGTAATTCATGAATGGTATTAGCGCCAGAGCGTTTGATTGCATCTTGGTCTAGTACGGTTAATGGGATAGTTCCTTCAAGATCAACGCCTTTTAAGCGAGATCCTGTTACTTCTACTCGTTCAATGTTGGTGTCGGTGTTGGTTTCTTGTGCATGTGCAAAAGTGATCGGGTTCAGTAATGCGCTTACTGTGGCCGCAATTGTTAGTTGACGAAACATCTTAAATACCTTTTGTCTTTTTAAGCGCACAAAAACATACAAACAGATCTGTGGCTTTTAATTGTTATATTTTTAGACAGGGCAGTGGTGAAATGACACGCTAAGCCCCTCACTGTGAAAAAGTGAGGTGGTGGGCTACTCGTCAAACCACTCCGAAAGGTAGTGTGGTGAGTAGAAATATGTTGTAAGCAAACGTGCTTTTTTAAACATAATTCTCATTCCAAAAGGTTTTTGACAAAGCCAGCAAAGGGGTGCTAGCTTACTCGCGTTTTAAAGTTCCTTTTTTTTATAGCAAGTGAGAGACGCTCTCGCAAGTTATTTCTTATAATTTTTTACATGAGTATAACATAATGGAACGAATATATTTACCAAACAAACGGTTAGCTAAATCGCGCATAATAACGGCTGTTTTTTCGTTTTTTATTGCTTTTTCGCTGCAGTTAAGCGCAAAAGAATCTGAAAAAACGTTAGTATTAGTCGGCGGTGCACTCACAACGTGTGCTAGTTTAAGCCCTAAAAATTGTGAAAAAAACACACAAATTCCGGGTAAAATACATAATGTATTTGCGCTCTCCCACGCTAAAATTAGTCAAATAAAGCAACAATGGCCAAGTAAAAATACGCAAGCTAAAAACAAAACTATTAAAAATTTAGCAACAATGCAGGCTAAATCATCACCCACATTGTCAAAAAAAGAGCTGTTATGGTTATGGCGCGATATTGATAGTAAACAGCTCAATAGTTTAACGGATCAAGAATACAATTTTGTAATAGATATGCTTGAAGTAGCGCAGCTGCAGGGCGACAATACGCGACTAAAAGAGCAGGTCAATACCGCGCTTAATAGCGAATCCGCCGCGACAGATATTTTGCAATTTATATCGGGCAGTTTAAAAGTAAAAAGTACTAACCCGAGCATACTAGCGATTACCGCCTCAAGCAGAGACCCTTATGAATCTGCTGATTTTTACGAAGGATTACTTCGTTTTCCCAATGTAAATTCACAATGGCTTGCATTAACCCCTGCGCTTGCTAAAGCAATAACCACTAATAAATGTGATGATTTAAACACGCTTAGGCACTCTGAAATGGGGCTATATCAACGTGAACATATTTACCCTGATCGCACTCAAGCAGAATATTTGCTGTGTAAAAGTGGCACAGACGCTCTAGTGCAGCTAATCAAAAATAGTACCGGTGTTATGTTTAATGGCGGCGATCAAAGCTTAACGCGCAAGGTATTGTTTGATGAAAATAATCAGCCATATCCATGGACAAAAGCGTTACAGTCTCGCCCTGTTGTTGTAGGTACAAGTGCAGGCACCGCAGTGCAAAGTGGCGGGCAAGCGCACGGTGGTAATGTGGTTATGATCACTAATGGCACAAGTTTATCGGCATTGAAAGAAGGCGCGCAAGCCATTGATGCGCCCAGTGAGCGCTCAAACAGCGATAGTTTAACTTACAACCGCTTTGGGGGTTTAGGCACATTTAGTTACGGTGTACTCGATACACACTTTAGCGAGCGAAACCGTACATTAAGACTAGGCACTTTGCTCGACAGCCTTGGTGCAAATCAAGCTCAACCCGCATTTGGTTTTGGTGTAGACGAAACCACCGCCTTAGTGGTTATTAAATCTGAATCAGGAAATTTAATGACCGTAATTGGTAAAAATGGTGTGGTGATGGTTAAATCAACAGGGCAGGCTCAGGCTGAAACTAAAACCTACAGTTACTCGTACTGGCCTGCTGGCAGTGTGATTGATATTAAAAATAATGATTTTACCTTAAGTCAGCGCAGTATTAGCCAAGCATTGCCAGCAATTAAAATACCGCCTTTGCCGGTTCAGCGTTTCGGCAGTATTTTAACGGATGCCAAATTGCGCTCTTTAACGCAAGCCATGTGCTTGAGCCAAGAACAAACAGCTGTTGGTCAGCAAGATGCGTTTATTATTAGTCTATCAACTAAGCCTGAGTCGGCTTATCACCGTATTAGTGCTGAGCAGTATGGCTGTGCGGTGAGTAATTTAGAAATTTCAGTGAGTACCTTTTAATTTAATTAAACACGCTGCTTAGTTGATTTTAGATTAAGCGGCCATACTATATTTAAAGTGTGTTATTAAATCACAACAAAAGGAAGGTTCATGAGTAAAGTAGCGGTTATTTATTTTTCTGGATATGGCCATACCAAAAAAGTGGCGGAATTTGTGGCTGATGGAGCAAACGCTCAGCTTATTGCAATCGATGAAAATGGTGATATTAAAGACACCGATTGGGATGCATTAAACAATGCAGACGCCATTATTTTTGGCGCACCTACCTATATGGGCTCATACCCTTGGCAGTTTAAAAAGTTTGTTGATGCCACCTCTAAAGTGTGGTTTACCATGGGTTGGAAAGATAAAGTGTTTGGCGGTTTTACTAATAGCGGCAGCCTAAATGGCGACAAACAAGTCACCCTAATTAGTATGCAAACGTTAGCTTCACAGCATGGTGGAATTTGGGTAAGCCTAGGGTTACCACCCGCCAATAAATTGGAATCAACCCGTCAAGACATCAATAACTTAGGCGGTTCGGTTGGCGTATTAGTACAATCACCTACTGATGCTGACGAAACGGCTATTCCATCAGGCGATTTAGAAACGGCTCGTTTATACGGTGAGCGCGTTGCTGAAATAGCAAAACGATTAAAGTAAAAATGACCTAAATTAAGTTTATTTAATCCGTAAAGCCACACTTAATTAGTGTGGCTTTTTAGTTTGATAGCCCCAGTTCTTGCTTATGCTCAAGTTGATATAAGCTTGAATATTCACGTTTATGCACTTCAAATAAATACGCTCTTAACTGCTCTTTACCATGGTGAATATGCTTTATTTTAGCTGCTATGCCACACTCACTGTGCCTAACGGGTTCTATGTCTAATGATATAGCCGCTTCATTGGGTAAAATAAATTGCATATTTTGTAACTCATCAAGTTCACTGTTTATTGATGTGGGTTTTAAAAATATTCCTGTGCTTGAGATAGATTCAATGCAAAAACCTTGGCTTTGAATATTTAATTCACTTAATCGCCAGCTACGTTGAGTGCCTTTAGTATCAATCACTTCTGGGGCTGCTAACACTGTACTGAAATGGCCTAATTCATTAGTTTTAAATTGAAGTGGAAACCACAGTTGGTAATGAGCTACTTCTGCTAATAGGGTTAATTTAGCCTGACCAAGTAAATGCGCAATACCATCTGGTATTGATGTTTGTACTGTTAGTTTTGTTTCATTAATTAATGCTGTACTTTGACTAGGTTCAAACAACCCAGATAAAAAGTTAATTTCTTCGTCAGACAAATCCATGTATTTTCCTTAATACGTAAACTGTAGATTCTATTCCTTACAAGGTTACTGCCCAATGAATGACCAGTTTATTATTTTGTAAGATTTGGCCTGTACGGCTTTATTTTTATACAATTTATAATCTCAGCTTTCCTGGCTGAATTTATAAGTAATTGATTTAAATTAACTATATTTCATTTTAAGCTTGTTTAGTTAAATCACTGAATAAATCTTTTGGTATTCTAACCCCAATAACAGCAATAAGTTAAATAATAAAGTGTACAAAATTAAAGCGCTCTGCAACGTTTTTATACCAACTATGCGTAAATGAGACTTAGGTCTAGCTTACGAAGCATAAGGAAATACTTAGAATAGCGCCCAAATAATAATGGGGTTTAAGGGGTTCCAAATGCAATTAGAACGAATTCGTCGTAGTGACTTACACAACAAAGTGATGTCTGCAGAGCAGGCCAGTTTATTTATTAAAGACGGCATGACCGTGGGCATGAGTGGCTTTACTCGTGCTGGTGAAGCGAAAGCTGTACCACGTGCACTTGCCGAGCGTGTACGTGAAAACCCAATGAAAATTAACCTAATGACGGGCGCGTCATTAGGTAACGACTTAGATAAGCTACTTACTGAATCAGGTGCGTTAGCGCGTCGTATGCCATTTCAGGTAGACAGCACATTACGTAAAGCAATTAACAACGGTGAGGTCATGTTTATTGACCAGCATTTATCTGAAACTGTTGAACAGTTACGTAATCATCAGTTAACTATGCCAGATGTAGCGGTCATTGAAGCCGTAGCTATTACAGAAGAAGGCCACATAGTACCTACAACGTCAGTGGGCAACTCAGCAAGCTTTGCTATTTTTGCTAAAGAAGTAATTGTAGAAATTAATATGTTACACCAGCCAGAGCTTGAAGGGCTGCACGACATATACATTCCATCGTACCGTCCAACGCGTACACCCGTGCCACTAGTGAAAGTAGATGACCGTATCGGTAGTACTGCTATTCCAATCGATCCGGCTAAAATTGTGGGTATTGTATTTACCAATCAAAGTGACTCATTTTCAACAGTAACCGACCCAGATGCCGATACCGCCTCTATTGCCCGCCATTTAGTTAACTTTTTTAAAGAAGAAGTAGCGCAACAGCGCATGCCTGCAAACTTAGGCCCATTACAAGCGGGTATTGGTAACATAGCCAACGCAGTCATGATGGGTTTACTAGACTCAGATTTTAAAGACCTCACTATGTACTCAGAGGTACTACAAGATTCTACCTTTGATTTAATTGATGCGGGTAAACTTAATTTTGCCTCTGGGTGTTCAATTATTTTATCAGAGCGTTGTAACGCACAAGTATTTAATAACCTTGAAAAGTACCGCGATAAGCTAGTACTTCGCCCACAAGAAATGTCGAATCACCCTGAAATTGTGCGTCGTTTAGGTATTATTGCAATTAACACGGCACTTGAGTTTGATATATATGGCAACGTTAACTCAACTCATGTGTGTGGTACTAAAATGATGAACGGTATTGGTGGTTCAGGCGACTTTGCACGTAATGCGCATGTATCGGTGTTTGTAACTAAATCAATTGCTAAAGGCGGCGCTATTTCAAGCGTGGTACCTATGGTAAGCCACGTCGATCATACCGAGCACGATGTTGATATTTTAGTGACCGAGCAAGGCCTTGCTGATTTACGTGGATTAGCGCCACGCGAACGGGCTGTTGAAGTAATTAAACACTGTGTACACCCAGATTATCGCAACGCTATGCTTGATTACTACGAGCGTGCTTGTGTACGTGGCGGCCATACGCCTCATATTTTAGAAGAAGCATTCAGCTGGCATACCCGCCTTGAACAACAAGGCACAATGAAGCAAAGCTAATACTTAAAACCCCGCATTTGCGGGGTTTTTACAAATACTTTTAATTTTGCTTTACAGAATGTTGTTATGACTTTGCCTATAAGGTGGTTTAAGTTTTTACTGTGTGCTGTAAAATAACCGCATATTATTGACAGACTCGCTATGGCGAGCAACACATAGAGCAACCACAATGGAAAACAAACTAACTGCAATCGACACCCTCGCTGAACTTGAAAGCTTTTTACTGCAAGTTGAAAACGGCGGCTTAGGTTTAACCGGCGTAGCAGGCGTGGGCATGGCAACTAACAATGCTGACGGCAGCCGTTTTGTTGCGGTGTTTGATGACAAGCAACAACTTTTATTAGCACGCGAAATTACCGAAGAGATTTTCCAAAGCGGCCAAGACATGGTGCGCAACGGTGTAGGGCGTAAGCACTAATACCTTACTACTAATTTAAAAAGCGCCAAATGGCGCTTTTTTTGTGGTTTATTTTAAACAGGTGTTAAATATAAAATAAATTTATACTAACGGTGCTCTTTGTAATGGTTTTACTATATAGAAACAAATAATCGATAAGGTGAGATTATGATGATTCAACCGTTATCAGGTGTTAGTTAGTATGGACTTTATTGCTATTGGACTTTTCTTTTTAGTCCTTCTAATCGCTTTATCTATTGTTTGGGGCACGCTAAAAACGGGAATTTCACCGATGATGAGCTCAAGCAAAGCGCGCCAAACTATGCTTGCTGCAATAAGCATGGATGAAAAAGGCGCATTAATTGATTTAGGTTCAGGTTGGGGAACGCTTGTTATACCGGTTGCCAAAAAGCATCCTAATAAACAGGTTATTGGCTATGAGTTATCGTGGTTTCCTTGGATGGTTTCAGTGCTTTTTAAATATAGTTTGGGTTTAAATAATCTTACCCTCTATCGTAAAGACTTTAAAAATGCCGATTTTAGTACAGTGTCTACTCTGGTGTGTTACTTGTTTCCTGGTGGTATGGTAGCGCTTGAAGAAAAGTTAAAACATGACGTAGTTAATAATAAAATCACTATTGTGAGTAACACCTTCGCTTTGCCATCATATAAACCAACTAACGTTATCAAGCTTAAAGATTTTTACCAAACACCAATTTATGTGTATCACTGGCAACCCAAATAGATGAGTATTATTTAGGGTCAGTGCTTAGTTGATGTCATATTTTTTATCCATAAGTTCATCTTCTCTGCAGACATTGGTTTGGCAATATAATAACCTTGCCCATGATAGCAACCCATGCCTATAAGTACTTTTTCGAGTTCTTGTGACTCTATCCCCTCTGCTACTAGGTTATACCCAAATGCTTTACTTAGCGCCACGATACACGTAACGATGGACTTGTCTTCATGGTCTGATAGGAGCTTTTTAACAAAGCTTTGATCTATTTTTAATGTATCTAAAGGTAATTTTTTTAAGTAACTCAACGAAGCGTAACCTGTACCAAAGTCGTCTAGCGCAATACTTACCCCTAAATTTCGACAACCATTGAGAACGTCGACTGCTTGGTCAACGTTTCCAATTGTAGTGCTCTCTAAAATTTCCAATTCGAGGGTTTTTGGTTTTATATTATTAGTGCTGATGAGTAACTCTCTGAGGTTTTCAACAAAGCCCTCACTAAGTAAATGAGCTGGAGAGATGTTTACACTCATAGAAAGATGATTTCTTGTCCAAATTTTATGCTGTTTTAAGGCCTCAGCAAGTACCCATTCACCAATTAAAATACCAATGTGTGGATGCTCTAATGCCTCTGAAAAGTGACCAGGATAAAGTAAACCCAAAGTAGGGTGATTCCAGCGTATTAAGGCTTCAACGCCAATCAACTGGTGATCCATCAAATTTACCTTTGGTTGATAATGTAAAATAAACTCTTTGCGGGCAATGCCTTTCTCTGCAGCCAATAATAAATCATGTTTTGCATGCCTTAGGCTTTCTTCTTCTGGATCAAAAAACAGAATTCGGTTTGTTCCTGATCTTTTTGCTTGGTACATTGTTTGATCGGCTCTGCGTAAAATGTCATCACAAGTTAAGCCATCATCACTGGGAAGTGCAACGCCGATGCTGACTGAAATTTGAACGGAGCACGAAAACGCTGCTAATTTTATTGGGTCGTTTACCTCAATCAGCACCTCTTGTAACAGAGTCTCATATTCTTGTATCGTGTGCGCAGCCCCTCTTAATAAAAAGATAAACTCATCTCCGCCAATACGCGCGAGTGTATCTTCTTTGCGTAATGTGCTTTTTAGTCTTTGGGCAATAGTTTTCAAAACGAAGTCACCGGTTTCGTGACCGTATTTGTCATTAATGGGTTTAAAATTATCTAAATCTAAATAGGCAACGGCGAGCTTTTGCTCAGATGTAATGGCTTGTTGGAGTTGATCAATTAAAATAGGGCGGCTTGCTAAGCCTGTTAGGCTATCGTAGTGTGCCATGTCATGAAGTTTTTTTTCTAAGTTTGCGCGTTGAATGGAGCTAGATATAGAGTGTATCAACTGATCGCTTTTTAATTGATTTTTAAGTAAATAATCGCTTGCTCCTAGCCGCATAGCTTCTGCTGCTATTTTTTCATCTCCTAAGCCCGTGATCATAATCACAGCACAGTGGTTATTTTCAGTCTTTCTAATATTATTTAGCAGGGTAAGCCCCGATCCGATACCTAATCGGTAATCAACAATGACACAATCAAACTCACCATGCTCAAGGTAAGACATCGAACTTTCAATAGAGGATGCCTCTGAAATTTTCGCCTGTATATTTGAGCGAGATATCATACGACGTATTTGTTCTCTATCAACCGCATCGTCATCAACAATGAGTAGGTTAATACTGTCGCAGATTTCAAAATTATCTATTGAAGTAATCATATCCATATCTCTTGCTAAGATGGCTTATTCAAGCTCAACGGCATGTATATAAGCATCCATAAGTGTCGTTAATTTGGCAAACTGCGGGCCAATTGCATGTTTAACCATGTAACCTGCTACGTTGTTATGGTACGCGCGAGTACGATCGTTATCCTCATTGGAGGTCGTGAGTATAAATACAACAGTATCGTTTAATTTTTTATCTTTACGAATATGCTCTAAAAATTCAAACCCATTCATCACTGGCATATTCAGGTCTAGCAATACTAAGTAGGGCTCTGATATTACTTTTTGTTGTGCTTTTTCTCGTAACGCATCTAACGCAAGTTTTCCATTTTGTTTCCAAATTATTTTAATTTTAGGATCCACTTTTTTTAGGCTTCTTGTTACGGCTTCCGCGGCAACATCATCGTCTTCAACAAGCAGTATAGATAGATTTTTGATCATAAATTCTCTTTCCTTGCAAAGCGCGGCCACCAAACATGAAATGTAGACCCTTTTTGCGGTTCATTTGAGCTAACGGAAATGCGCCCACCATGAGCTTGTGCCAAACGCCGACTAATAGACAGCCCAATACCTGAGCCCGACTTATCGTCAGAGGTTGTTTGAAATAAGCTAAAAATACGCTCGTAAGCCTCTGGTGGTATACCGGGGCCATCATCAGTAACGGTTATATGGCAAAGCGTATTTTCTGCTACACAACGAATTTTTATACTTCCTTCTTCACTGTCGTGATGTTTAATGGCATTACTTAACAAATTGCGAACAACGGTTTCAAGCGGCGTCCATGCAGTGACGATAGTATTTAATTGAATGTCTTTATGAAGCTTCATTCCAGCCGGTAAATCTAACAGTTCGGTAACGTTAGAAATTAATTTATGCATATCGATTACTTGAGTATCTAGGGTAGCTTTGCCAGCTCTTGCATAGGCCAATAAATTATCAATTAACGTCTCCATTTTATGAATTCGATCATCAATACGCGTTAAGTTGTACTCTACTTCAGGCTTGGTAGTGCCTAAATCTTCTTTTATCCATTCAATTAAGTTTGAAATGCCACGCAATGGAGAGCGTAAATCATGAGAGGCCACATAGGTAAACTCTTTCAGGCTAGTGTTATTTTCTTTTAGCTCAGTTTCCATTCGTTTTCGTTCTGTTATATCTAACAACGAGACAAACACCATGTCTTCATCATTGGTGTTTATAAAAGGACTCAAGCCTACTTCAACCGGGAATTCTTTACCGTCTTTGTGTAACGCGGTTAAATCTCTGCCTACTCCCATACTTCTTACACTGGGTTCACGATGAAATGAATGACGAAGTGCTGAATGATGTCCTTGGTAGCGCTGGGGCAATAGCATTTCCATGTTTTTATCGAGTAGTTCTATTTCACTGTAGCCAAAAGATTTGCATAACGATTGATTTACCGCTTGTATAATGCCTGCTTGGTCAACGATTAACACACCATGTGGCGCAGCCTGAATAGATCGTTGAAACATATTATTTGCGCGCAGCCTTTGCGATATATCAACCAATGTAGCTAAAACTAATTCTTGTTGTCCGTGTATTGGGTTTAAACCTATTTCAATTGGGATTTGCTTACCACTTTTTTGACTCGCAAATAACTCACGGCCTTCACCCATTAAGCGTTTTCGAGGGTTAGCAAAAAACTGACTCATCAAGTGGGTATGATTGGCTTTAAATTGAGCTGGAAGTAAACTATCTATGTTCATACCTATGAGTTCTGAATCCTCATAGCCTAGTATTTCAGACAGTTGATTATTGGCAAAAAGGATCTGAGCATCAGTATTAACTACCATTGCCCCCATGGGTAAACAATTAACTAGTTGAGTTAAAAATGCTTCATCCATATTTACAGTTAAACTTGGTGAGTTAGATTTTTTATTTACTTTTTTAAGGTCCATCAAGCATCCCGCAAGTAAATTTAGTTCCCATAATATAGTAATAGTCGAACAAGTAATGAACAGCAAATCTAGCGAAAGATCATGTTATTTAAATGCTCATTTTAATAGTTTTTTCTTATATTTTAGCGAGTCATCATGGTTGAAAAAGGTGCATTGATTTAGGATCGGGTTGGGGAATGTTGGTTATAGCGGTTGCCAAAAAGCATCCTAATAAACACGTTATTGATTATGAGTCTTGGCTTCCCCGTTTGATTTCCTGGATAGTTTCGATGCTTTTTAAATATAATTTGGTTTTAAATGACCTTACTCTTTATCGCAAAGACTTCAAAAATGCTGATCTCAGTACAGCGTCAACTATTGTGTGTTACTTGTTTCCAGGCGCTATGGTAGTGCTTGAAGAAAAGTTAAAACAAAACGTGCTTAAAAACATCACTATTGCGAGTAACACCTTCGCTTTGCCTTCATATAAACCAATTAAAGTGATCAAACTTAAAGATTTCTATCAAACGCCTATTTATGTGTATCACTGGCAACCAAAGTAAACTGTGGCATTGTGAAGTATTGATAACGATGGTAATAGCTTTGTCGCCGTGTTGTATTACAAACAAAGTTTTAGTCCGTGAAATTATCAAAGGATTTTTTAAGTGCTATTTTGTTATAGTTTGGAAGATAGTTAAGAGCGATGACTGATCAGTTATGGATTGTGATGTCTGAAGTCAAGATTTGACCCGTTTGCTGACCCGTTTGCTTTGACCCACTTCGCTTTCACTGTCACGATCCATCAGCCGTAAACTAGATAAATTAGGAGTGCCAAAATTTGTACCTCATGATTTACGAAGAACGGTTGCGACTCGGTTAGGTGATACCAATATTGGGACAGATCCTAGAGTGATTGAAAAATACTAAATCATCAATTGCAAGGAGTGCAAAGAGTGTATAACCTCCAAGAATACATGGAAAAACGGCTCTCGGCGTTAATTGCTTGGGAAAATAAAGTCTTATTTAAATTGAAATAACAACTGAAGCTACATAGCATTAACTTTGGACATTAGGTTCATCTTTATATGAAGGTTATGTTGGCTCAAGGAGGGTTACTTAGTTGTACTTTACATATGAAGAACAAATAAAAAATATCATATTCTCAGATTCTAAAAACCGAGGGACACTAGAGGAAAAATATTTTCCTAGACTTTTACTTTTAAAGAAAAGAAAAAAAATACTTAGAAAGTACTTCAAGGAACTTAATATACATGCTGTTAGGGATGATGATTATGAGCAAAAAAAAGCTAGGATTCTTTCTTTATTAACAAAAATAAACGAAAGCATTGTTTCTTTCATAAATCTACAGAGCGTAGATATTTCAAGAAAGATAATTCAAGATAACTATACTCCAACACTTTCTAAATTAGACCATAAAATAAAAGGTAAACCCATATTTACAACTAAAATTAAAGTTGTGGATTCTTTTATAGAGACTATAGAGAGCGACTTTATTCAACGTATCTCTAAAAGTGAAATTAATTATGCTTTTGAAGTTAGTGCTTCTGATAGAGATAAAACGATCTCATCCTTGATTCCATTACTAGATGATCAGTCTCCAAAATGTATATATAGGACAGATATTAAAAATTTTTATGAATCTGTTCCTCATGATAATTTGCTCACATTTATAAATTCCTCTAAAAAGTTAACTCAATCAACTAAAAACTTGATCAATAGTATTTTAACTCAGTACTCAAGAATTACAGGCTTGAATAAAGGCTTACCAAGAGGGGTTCCAATTAGCGCTACACTTGCTGAGTTATATATGAAAAAGGTAGATATAAAAATTATGGCGTTAGATTGCGTTAATTTTTATGCTAGGTACGTTGACGACATATTTATAATAATAAAAACAAGGAAAAGTGATTGTGAAAGTTATAAGCGAGAAATAGAGTCAGTCGAAAAAATAATAAAAGATCATTGCCTTAATAATAATAAAGAAAAAACAGATTCAACCTTTTTTGATAAGACTAGGTCTAACTTTAAATTTGATTTTTTAGGTTATAATTTTATTTTCAAGAATAAATCATTGGAAATAAAACTAAGCGATAAAAAATTCGAAAAATACCAAAGTAGAATCAATAAAATATTTTATAACTACCTTAAAAATAGAGATGAAAATGAAGGTATTGCTACTCAATTTTTAATTAATCAAATAAAGTACATCACATCGAATGTACAGCTAATGAATAGGAAATCTAATGTCTTCTCAGGTGTTTACTATTCAAATAAGTTTATAACTGATTGTTCTCAATTAGAAAGTCTCGATAGTTATTTGCACAGTAAAGCTGAGTTATATTGTAAAGAAAAATATAGCTTTAAAATAAAAAAACTGAATCGCCCCGAGTTCATCGGAGACCAGTTTGTTTAAGTCAGGCCACTTTACCTGACTCGTTTAAATTATCATAGTAGTCTGTTTCATATTGAGCTGGTGAAATATACCCAATTGAAGATAATAAGCGTTGATTATTAAACCAATTGACCCACTCTAACGTTGCGTATTCAACAGCATCAACATTCTTCCACGGGCCATTTCTGCGAATAATCTCTGTTTTAAATAATCCATTTATTGTTTCAGCCAATGCATTGTCATAAGAGTCACCCACACTGCCTACAGACGCTTGAATTCCAGCTTCAGCAAGTCGCTCAGTGTATCGTATAGACAAATATTGGCTGCCTCTGTCGCTGTGGTGAATTAACCCTTCGGGGTTGCCACGATGCCAAATAGCTTGCTCTAACGCATCAAGAATAAGCTCTGTGTGCATTGTCGTTGATACACGCCAACCTACAATGTATCGTGAAAAAACATCTATCACGAAAGCGACATAAACAAACCCACTCCATGTGGCAACATAGGTGATGTCAGCTACCCAAAGTTGATTTGGCTGCTCAGCAGTAAATTGACGATTAACTAAATCAAGTGGCTTATCTTGTTGCTCGTCAGGTATCGTTGTCTTATGTGCTTTACCCCGACGAACACCTTGAATTCCCATAACTCGCATCAATCGTTCGACTGTACAGCGGGCGACTTGATGGTCGTCAAGCTGTAGCTGCTTCCATATTTTTCTTGCACCATAAACTGACATATTATCCTCCCACACTTCGCGAATGAGTATTATCAGCTCAGCATCACGCTTTTTGCGGTTAGACAGTCGCTCAGGCTCTCTTTGTATCTGTTTATGAGAATAATACGTTGATGGTGCAATCGGCAATTCCTTGCAAATTGACTCGACACCGTAATGCTCTCTGCAAGCATCAATAAAATCCACTATTACTTCTGTTTGCGGTCGAGCTCCGCTTGGGCGAAAAAAGCGGCAGCTTGCCTCAGGATATCATTCGTTCGCTTGAGCTCTTTATTCTCGCGCTCTAAGACGGCAAGGCGTTCTTCAGTTGATTGCGTATTAGAAGAGGGTTTAGACGGTTGAGCTTGAGATTTCTTGACCCATGCTCTAAGTGTTTCTGGGGTACATCCCAGTTTATCTGAAATCGATACTAGCGCAGCCCAAAGAGAAGGGTATTCATGCTGTTGTGTGGTAACAAGCCTAATTGCACGTTCACGAAATTCTGATGTATAGCGATTTGATTTTTTCATAGTTCCAGTTTCTCAAGTTATTGAGTCTCTGGCAAACACGGGGCGATTCA
>NZ_JQFL01000007.1:0-5297 GCF_000764215.1 Pseudoalteromonas sp. ND6B | reverse complement strand
TGAATCGCCCCGTGTTTGCCAGAGACTCAATAACTTGAGAAACTGGAACTATGAAAAAATCAAATCGCTATACATCAGAATTTCGTGAACGTGCAATTAGGCTTGTTACCACACAACAGCATGAATACCCTTCTCTTTGGGCTGCGCTAGTATCGATTTCAGATAAACTGGGATGTACCCCAGAAACACTTAGAGCATGGGTCAAGAAATCTCAAGCTCAACCGTCTAAACCCTCTTCTAATACGCAATCAACTGAAGAACGCCTTGCCGTCTTAGAGCGCGAGAATAAAGAGCTCAAGCGAACGAATGATATCCTGAGGCAAGCTGCCGCTTTTTTCGCCCAAGCGGAGCTCGACCGCAAACAGAAGTAATAGTGGATTTTATTGATGCTTGCAGAGAGCATTACGGTGTCGAGTCAATTTGCAAGGAATTGCCGATTGCACCATCAACGTATTATTCTCATAAACAGATACAAAGAGAGCCTGAGCGACTGTCTAACCGCAAAAAGCGTGATGCTGAGCTGATAATACTCATTCGCGAAGTGTGGGAGGATAATATGTCAGTTTATGGTGCAAGAAAAATATGGAAGCAGCTACAGCTTGACGACCATCAAGTCGCCCGCTGTACAGTCGAACGATTGATGCGAGTTATGGGAATTCAAGGTGTTCGTCGGGGTAAAGCACATAAGACAACGATACCTGACGAGCAACAAGATAAGCCACTTGATTTAGTTAATCGTCAATTTACTGCTGAGCAGCCAAATCAACTTTGGGTAGCTGACATCACCTATGTTGCCACATGGAGTGGGTTTGTTTATGTCGCTTTCGTGATAGATGTTTTTTCACGATACATTGTAGGTTGGCGTGTATCAACGACAATGCACACAGAGCTTATTCTTGATGCGTTAGAGCAAGCTATTTGGCATCGTGGCAACCCCGAAGGGTTAATTCACCACAGCGACAGAGGCAGCCAATATTTGTCTATACGATACACTGAGCGACTTGCTGAAGCTGGAATTCAAGCGTCTGTAGGCAGTGTGGGTGACTCTTATGACAATGCATTGGCTGAAACAATAAATGGATTATTTAAAACAGAGATTATTCGCAGAAATGGCCCGTGGAAGAATGTTGATGCTGTTGAATACGCAACGTTAGAGTGGGTCAATTGGTTTAATAATCAACGCTTATTATCTTCAATTGGGTATATTTCACCAGCTCAATATGAAACAGACTACTATGATAATTTAAACGAGTCAGGTAAAGTGGCCTGACTTAAACAAACTGGTCTCCGATGAACTCGGGGCGATTCACAAAGTTATCAGACTTCTATCTTGAAGGAATGCACTTAGATTCAACATATGGGGAGCATTCGAGAGCTAAGCTCCAAGACATGATAGATGCTAAGCTCCATGGTATACCGTTGACAAAAGAACAGATTAAGTTAGCTAATAAAATATGTAACAAAGCACTTCAGGAAGCTTTATTGAATGATTAAATTTAAATACTCTTTCCCTAAAGGCTTTCAAAAAAGATTAAAGAGCTCTAATTTTTTAAAAAATGCTTTATCACAGCAAAAAGCTATATATGCAGAAGTGAAGAAGCTGTCCCAGATTAATGCAAATTTTTACAGTTCTTTATTTAATGAATCATTTATTTTGAGCTTAGTATTTTGTCCTCCAAAAAGGTTGAGCCGAAAGATAAGTGAGATTTATGAAAAATATCCTCTTCTTGCTGATAGATACAACCCGCACTTTAACTTTAGAAGTTATGATTTGAATTTTGACGTGGATTTGATGAAATTTAAAATAGATGCAGATGTAAATATTGTTTTTGCATTAAAGGATAAAGTTATCATTGAGCTGGATAAAATTCGCAATGAAAAATCTTCCATATTAGCCAAGTATTTTTCTATAGAACTTAAAAAGGCAACAAGACCGGTAAAAATATACCAAATATGTTGCAGGATTAGAAATGTACACTTAGGCACTACAGTTACTCCAAAAGATGTTAGAAATAGCTACCCGTTGTGGTTTGATAAGCTTCAAAAAATTTTTAACTATGAGGCTCTTAGAACTGAGTTTGGGCAAGCCATAATTGAATCGAGTTCTTTGAAAATCTGTCCTTACTGTAATAAAAGGGATATAGAAATTACTTATGGAAAATATGTTACAGCGAGGCCTGACTTGGATCATTTTTATCCTAAAAGTAGATATCCATTTTTGGCAACTACACTATATAATTTGGTTCCTGCATGTAGTTTTTGTAACCAAAAATTTAAAAGTTCTAAAGATACATATATGACAAATATGCATCCACTACTTGCTGGAACTAGAGATTATAAAGTTTTTAGTTTCATACCTCTTTTAGATAAACCTCCAATAATACTTTTAAATGGCAGTGCTAAATTTGTAAGCAATATTAAGTTATTTGAGCTCGAAGCAGAATATCAGAAAGATACGATAAAGCGAGAATACAAATCAATAAATGATAAATACGAGTCATTTAAAGGGATACTTGGCCCCAAGTTTGAAAAGCATCTAAACACTAAAAAAAATGTAGTTACAATGTTTGATATTGGGGGGGATAGAAACATATACAATACGAGTGCATATAAGTTTAAGTTAGATGTACTAAGTACTTTAACTAATAAAAACTACAGGAATTAGTTTGAGTAGCATATTTCGTCACACGGAAAAACCACTATTTTTTGTATTGATAGAATATTTCATCTACGCACTAAATGCCGTATAATCCGCGCCAAACTTCTACTTATGTATAACTGCCAGTCACACTGGCCGTGCGGGCAAAACCAATGAACTTACAAGATACCAGAAAAGATACGCTTGAACTAAATAAACTTCAAAAAAGACTCAGAAGAAATGTTGGCAATGCTATAACTGAGTATAATATGGTTGAAGATGGGGATGTTGTGATGGCTTGCATAAGTGGAGGGAAAGACTCATTTGCAATGCTTGACATCTTATTGCAGCTTCAGAAGTCAGCCCCAATAAAGTTCGATGTCATTGCGGTTAACTTAGATCAGAAACAACCTGGGTTTCCTGAACATATTTTGCCAGAGTACTTTGAGACATTAGACATTCCTTATTATATAGTGGACAAAGATACATATTCAGTTGTTCGAGAAAAAGTTCCGGAAGGTAAAACTACCTGTGGTCTTTGCTCTCGTCTTCGTCGTGGTACTTTATACTCATTTGCAGAAAAAATTGGTGCGACTAAGCTAGCACTTGGTCATCACATGGATGATATTGTAGAAACTATGTTCTTAAATATGTTTCATGGTTCTCGATTGAAAGCGATGCCTCCAAAACTACGTTCAGATGACGGCCGCAATGTCGTTATTCGTCCTTTATCTTACTGTCGAGAGAAAGATCTCATTACCTACGCTGAACACAAAGGCTACCCTATAATTCCTTGTAATTTATGCGGCTCACAAGAAAACCTGCAACGGCAGTCGATTAAAGGGATGTTAATCGATTGGGATAAAGAGTCACCAGGCCGTGTTGAAAGTATATTTAAATCTATTCAAAACATTAGCCCAAGCCAGTTAGCTGACAGAGAGTTATTCGATTTTATTAATTTGCCATTAGCAAGAGATGGTGAGCGTGACGCTTACGAATTCAGTGAAGCAACAGTATCATCTTCGAATATAGATGAATCATTATATATAGACGTTACTAATATATAGTGGTAATGGTCAACTAAGTTTGAATTGGCGACTAATTAGAGATATCTACGTTAGTCGCATATGTTTTTAGTTGCAACCACTTGAAGTAATTAAATTGTTTATAAACGTTTTTTCGTTAAAACTTTCTTTGAGCCCATATTTACCTTTTATGTATTTCCATTTATTTAGGTACTCGCAATGAAAGTGCTTATTTCGGGGCATCCACTTATGTGGCGGCTGAGCGCCTTTAGATTGGTTTGCGTTGTCTTCTACAGCTAAGAGATTTTCAAAGTCGTTGGCAAACTGAATCGCCCCGAGTTCATCGGAGACCAGTTTGTTTAAGTCAGGCCACTTTACCTGACTCGTTTAAATTATCATAGTAGTCTGTTTCATATTGAGCTGGTGAAATATACCCAATTGAAGATAATAAGCGTTGATTATTAAACCAATTGACCCACTCTAACGTTGCGT
Organism: Pseudoalteromonas sp. ND6B; assembly: GCF_000764215.1. NCBI lineage: Bacteria > Pseudomonadati > Pseudomonadota > Gammaproteobacteria > Alteromonadales > Pseudoalteromonadaceae > Pseudoalteromonas > Pseudoalteromonas sp. ND6B. The sequence continues at coordinate 1,142 of NZ_JQFL01000007.1, read as the reverse complement.
ATTCAACAGCATCAACATTCTTCCACGGGCCATTTCTGCGAATAATCTCTGTTTTAAATAATCCATTTATTGTTTCAGCCAATGCATTGTCATAAGAGTCACCCACACTGCCTACAGACGCTTGAATTCCAGCTTCAGCAAGTCGCTCAGTGTATCGTATAGACAAATATTGGCTGCCTCTGTCGCTGTGGTGAATTAACCCTTCGGGGTTGCCACGATGCCAAATAGCTTGCTCTAACGCATCAAGAATAAGCTCTGTGTGCATTGTCGTTGATACACGCCAACCTACAATGTATCGTGAAAAAACATCTATCACGAAAGCGACATAAACAAACCCACTCCATGTGGCAACATAGGTGATGTCAGCTACCCAAAGTTGATTTGGCTGCTCAGCAGTAAATTGACGATTAACTAAATCAAGTGGCTTATCTTGTTGCTCGTCAGGTATCGTTGTCTTATGTGCTTTACCCCGACGAACACCTTGAATTCCCATAACTCGCATCAATCGTTCGACTGTACAGCGGGCGACTTGATGGTCGTCAAGCTGTAGCTGCTTCCATATTTTTCTTGCACCATAAACTGACATATTATCCTCCCACACTTCGCGAATGAGTATTATCAGCTCAGCATCACGCTTTTTGCGGTTAGACAGTCGCTCAGGCTCTCTTTGTATCTGTTTATGAGAATAATACGTTGATGGTGCAATCGGCAATTCCTTGCAAATTGACTCGACACCGTAATGCTCTCTGCAAGCATCAATAAAATCCACTATTACTTCTGTTTGCGGTCGAGCTCCGCTTGGGCGAAAAAAGCGGCAGCTTGCCTCAGGATATCATTCGTTCGCTTGAGCTCTTTATTCTCGCGCTCTAAGACGGCAAGGCGTTCTTCAGTTGATTGCGTATTAGAAGAGGGTTTAGACGGTTGAGCTTGAGATTTCTTGACCCATGCTCTAAGTGTTTCTGGGGTACATCCCAGTTTATCTGAAATCGATACTAGCGCAGCCCAAAGAGAAGGGTATTCATGCTGTTGTGTGGTAACAAGCCTAATTGCACGTTCACGAAATTCTGATGTATAGCGATTTGATTTTTTCATAGTTCCAGTTTCTCAAGTTATTGAGTCTCTGGCAAACACGGGGCGATTCA
>NZ_JQFL01000006.1:0-6372 GCF_000764215.1 Pseudoalteromonas sp. ND6B | reverse complement strand
GAGTTGTTTGATTAATGGTGTTAGAACACCGTCTTCGCCAGTAAGACCTTTACCAGCTTGAAGTTCAGCTAATGCTTTGTTGAAGTCGAAAGATTGAGTCATGTGTCACTCCTGTTTTCTTAATAATACTGAAATGACACAGATTTCTAAACACTACCGAGTTTGATAAGCCACTTATTGTCTATGTCGATAATTTAGATCGCTGCTCTCCATTTAATGCTATTTCGACCCTTGAGGCGATCAGGTTATTTCTATTTTTACCCAATACTGCATTTGTTATTGCCGCCGATGAGGACATGATCCGCTTGGCAGTGCCTGAGTATCACAAAGGTGCATCTCAACGACATCAAACTGATTATTTAGACAAGCTTATTCAAATTCCTGTGCATGTACCAAGACCCGGCGTTCTGGAGATAAGGGCATATTTAATGATGCTTACTGCTCAAGATCACGGCGTTACCGATGCGCAATTAGAAACGATAAGATGTGCCCTTGAAGAGTCATTAAGGCTGTCGTGGAAACAACCACAAATTACCGTTGACGAGCTACTTCAAGATCACGAGATTGAAAAGCATTCCGAACTCAGAAGTAAATTTGTGGTTGCTGAACAGTTAGCTCCACTATTAGCTGAATCCACAAACATTAACGGCAACCCTCGCATAGTTAAGCGATTACTCAATCAGGTTAAGATGAGAAAGAAAACCGCTCATCGCAGAGGAATGCAGCTTGATGAAAAAACTATCACTAAGCTGGTAATTTTTGAGAGGTGCTTAGGCACTCAGGCTACCAACAAGCTTTATGAATTAATTGATAAGGAAAACGGATATCCAAAAGTATTAGCGGATCTTGAAAATTCAGAAGTCGAATTTGACGAAATTAATTTACCTGAAGAGTGGAAACTCGACCTAGCTTTTATTGATAAATGGTCGAAATTACCTCCCATGTTCACTGAAATGGATTTGACACCAGCGGCATATCTGAGCAGAGAAAGCATTCCAATGGGGGCTGTTAATTCGGTAATGTCTGGAGCCGCTCAAAAACTCGTAGAAGAATTAATGAAGCAAAAGGTAAGGGTCAGTGGCGTTAACTCTACTGCGATTACCACAACTCCGAAGGAAGAATACATGTCAGTCATGGATGGTTTGATTGAAAACTTTAAGTTGATTGGTGATTGGACCGAAAGACCAACAGGCATTTATGGGGCTGTGTTACTTGCCAAGCAGGATGATAAATGTAGCTTAAGTCTTCTTACATTTTTAAAAAGCTTGCCCCGCCAAAGATGGCTTAATCCAATTTTAAAAGAACTAGAGGGAACTAAGTAATATGGGTACGTCCGCATCGTCAACAGGACCAAATAATAAGAGTCCACTTATTCCATCTTGGGCAGAGCAAGGAGATCCTGTCACAATAGAACCTGCATCAGGTACTGATGGGGATGAGCAAGCTGGCTCTGATAATAATCAAGCTGATGATCAGAATGACAATAGCAATGATATTGACAATGACAAGGTTCAACAAGAAATCGGTGGTTCACCTACAGCAACACCGCCTCCAAATAGGTTTGCCAGTGCCAGAAGAGCATTTGGTAAATATGCGCAAACAGGTGGCTCAACCTCAGATCTAAGGCGTTCATTAAAAAGTTACTCTAGAAAAGGCTCTGGCGGAGGTAAAAGCACAAGCAGGAGACTATCAAGCGGCATAACTGCTGGTTCTGGATTGCTTGGTGTCATGCGTGGCGACACCGTAACGGTTAATAATCAAAGCTTATCATTAGGTGATCTAACTGGGCTATCGACTGATCAAGCAATCGACAAAATTGCTAGCCATTTAGCGCCTGATAATGCCGATTCGGATGCTGTAAGAGTTGCGTTGGATTACGCACTAGAAGAAGCACTCCCCGATACAGAAGAATTTGACCCAAACAGTTTTACTGACGAAGTTATCCAAGAAGCCATAGGCTGTTATTTAACAGACCTTATTTTTCAGGATGTGGTTGAAGGCATGGGCAGAGCTTGGTTTCATGTTGAGCCAGCAAGCAAGCATCATCAAATGGAAGTTGAATTAAGGGAACTAATAAAAGTGATTACACAAGAGCAGTTAGACAAAGTAACTAATGGCAACCCCAGTACTATTAGCAAAGAAAATATTACTAAAATTCAAGCCGATGCTATTGCTATGACGGTTGATGAATGGGAGAGCTTTAATGACTAATTTTTACTTTAACCATGACCCTGCTAACTTGCCTGACTTTTCTGATGATTGTCATCCTGTCCAAATGTTTCATACGCATCAAAATGACATCACTAAGCACAGCTTGGTGTCAAAACAACTACTACAAACAGTTCGTGATTTAGGATTGAATGTAGATGCTGATTCAATAGATCTGATAACAATTGCTACCGCCGTTACCGCTGCTGATACATTTGAATTAAGGGATAATGCAGAAAATGCATGGGCTAGAAAAATGCATTTGCATGTTCCTGTAACTGATGAGGATATGTGGAATTTTGTAGAACCTGAACTGAGTTCTTTGCTCAACTTTCTTACAGGCGATCAATGGCTGTTTACTTTTGAAAAAACAACTATGCCGATGCCGACTCCTAAAACAAGTGAGCAAGCGAAAGCAAAAGCAAAATCATTAATTGGACTCAACTCTGTTTGCCTTTTTTCTGGTGGTCTTGATAGCGCAGTTGGTGCAATTGATATTTTGAACGGAGAATCAGATTTAAAGCCTCTCTTGGTTAGTCACGCTTATCGTGGTGATGGCGCTAAGCAAGAAGACATTAAGCAATTATTATCCCCGCCATTCGGCGAATTGTCCTATTCAATGTCTCCCCATATTATTAAGCACTTAGAAGGTAAAACTGACATTAGTATGAGGGGAAGAAGCTTTAACTTCCTAGCTATGGCGGTACTTGGTATATCAGCCTTAAGAAATGCTAATTGCGATAGCAGTATTGAAACTATTGTCGTCCCAGAGAATGGCTATATTTCTATAAATCCGCCGCTTACCAGAAGACGGATTGGTAGCCATAGCACTAGAACTACTCATCCTAATTTTCTAAGCAGGCTTGAATCTTTGCTTAGAGACACTGGGTTTCATGTCAAATTTGTAAACCCCTATCAATTCAAAACTAAAGGTGAAATGTTAGCGGAATGTGTTGATCAAGACGCAATTAGAAAAGCAGTTCCCCTAAGTGTTTCATGCAGTCATTGGCACAGAGAACATAAACAGTGTGGGCATTGTGTACCTTGCCTTATTCGAAGAGCGTCAGTTTTTCATGCTGGTTTTACACAAGATGCGCCATACAAGACAAAGCGGTTGAGAGATCTTATCAAAGAAAAAGATACTCGCGATGATCTCCAAGCGGTTCAAACTGCCATTATTAGATTGAAACAATCCGATAACTATCGTTCTTGGCTTCGAAGTTCAGGGCCAATACCACAAGAAAAAGATATACGAGAAAAATTAGAATCAACTATTAAGCGAGGATTGGCAGAGGTTGAATTATTTCTCCAAGCGGATAAATCGTCATGATGGATCTTCATTGCCACGTTGATTTATATCCAGATCATCAAGAGGTATTGAACGACATAAAAAGCAGTAATTATTACGTGCTATCAGTAACTACGGTGCCTTCAGCTTTTGAAGGTACTGTCCAGTTAACAAGTGGCATAAAACACTGTAAGACGGCCTTGGGGCTTCACCCTCAACTTGCTCATCTAAGAAAAAATGAATTAGCACTATTCGATAAGCTAGTTGATAGAACTAGATATATTGGAGAAATTGGACTGGATGGCTCAAAAGGTTACGCTGATTACTTTGATGATCAATTAGAGGTTTTCACGCATATTCTAAAAAAATGTGAAGGCTTTGATGACAAAATACTAACTATCCATAGTCTTAACGCGACTGGTGAAGTTCTTGAACAACTTAAGTTACATCCCAATGCTGGTACTTCTATTCTTCATTGGTTTTTAGGTACTAAGAAGCAAGTTCTAGAAGCCGTCGAGCTAGGCTGTTTCTTCTCTATTGGGCCAGCCATGCTAACTTCAGCCAGAGCTAAAAAAGTAATATCGTGGATACCTCAAGATAGAGTTCTACTCGAAACTGATGGACCTTTCGCCAAAGTGGCGGGGAATATTCTGTTTCCTTCAAGTGTTGGCACTGTTACTGAATATCTGGCTGAAATTTGGTGTAAAAATAAGGCTTTGATAATAGAAAAATTGTCAGTAAATCTTAGGTGTTTAACATCAGTCAAGTAACTAATTATACGTCACGTAATCTTATAACAATTTTATTCAGGTTTAATCGGTTTGTTTGAAGTATTTGTATTAGCTATAGCACTCAGTATGGACGCGTTTGCAGTATCCATAGGCTTAGGTTCTAAAAAAGTAGTAAATGCTGAAAAGCTCTTTATTAAAGCAGCTGCTTATTTTGGTTTTTTCCAAGGCTTTATGCCTCTTTTAGGCTATTACAGCGGTAAAGGTTTATCATCTTGGATTGAAGATTATGCACCTTGGATAGCTTTTATTTTGCTAGTATTTATCGGTGGCAAAATGATTTATGAGTCCCAATCTGAAGGAATTGAAGAAGATATTGCTAATGTTACTCATCGTGTGCTATTTGTTCTTGCTATTGCCACCAGTATTGATGCAATGGCGGCAGGTTATGCAATCACATTGCTTGAGGTAGATATAGCCGTAGCTTGCTTGATAATAGGCGTCACGACGTTTGCCTTTAGCTGGATTGGTGTGAATATCGGCGAAAGAAGTGGCGTATGGCTGGAATCTAAAGCTGAACTATTTGGTGGTTTAGTGTTAATCGCAATCGCATTTAAGATATTACTTGGTTGACACAGAACCACCGAATACTAGGCTACTTACCTGAGCAACATGCATTGCCTTCTTGAATAGGAGGACACTTAACTGTTCCATAAGAGCAATAAACGCAACAATCACCTTTTAACGGTTTAAGTAGTGCTTTACAGCTTTCGCATTCGTAATACCATTGGCAAGCGTTTGTAGGCATGGTTTCAACTTTGCTAAATCCACATTCAGGGTGAATCGCCCCGAGTTCATCGGAGACCAGTTTGTTTAAGTCAGGCCACTTTACCTGACTCGTTTAAATTATCATAGTAGTCTGTTTCATATTGAGCTGGTGAAATATACCCAATTGAAGATAATAAGCGTTGATTATTAAACCAATTGACCCACTCTAACGTTGCGTATTCAACAGCATCAACATTCTTCCACGGGCCATTTCTGCGAATAATCTCTGTTTTAAATAATCCATTTATTGTTTCAGCCAATGCATTGTCATAAGAGTCACCCACACTGCCTACAGACGCTTGAATTCCAGCTTCAGCAAGTCGCTCAGTGTATCGTATAGACAAATATTGGCTGCCTCTGTCGCTGTGGTGAATTAACCCTTCGGGGTTGCCACGATGCCAAATAGCTTGCTCTAACGCATCAAGAATAAGCTCTGTGTGCATTGTCGTTGATACACGCCAACCTACAATGTATCGTGAAAAAACATCTATCACGAAAGCGACATAAACAAACCCACTCCATGTGGCAACATAGGTGATGTCAGCTACCCAAAGTTGATTTGGCTGCTCAGCAGTAAATTGACGATTAACTAAATCAAGTGGCTTATCTTGTTGCTCGTCAGGTATCGTTGTCTTATGTGCTTTACCCCGACGAACACCTTGAATTCCCATAACTCGCATCAATCGTTCGACTGTACAGCGGGCGACTTGATGGTCGTCAAGCTGTAGCTGCTTCCATATTTTTCTTGCACCATAAACTGACATATTATCCTCCCACACTTCGCGAATGAGTATTATCAGCTCAGCATCACGCTTTTTGCGGTTAGACAGTCGCTCAGGCTCTCTTTGTATCTGTTTATGAGAATAATACGTTGATGGTGCAATCGGCAATTCCTTGCAAATTGACTCGACACCGTAATGCTCTCTGCAAGCATCAATAAAATCCACTATTACTTCTGTTTGCGGTCGAGCTCCGCTTGGGCGAAAAAAGCGGCAGCTTGCCTCAGGATATCATTCGTTCGCTTGAGCTCTTTATTCTCGCGCTCTAAGACGGCAAGGCGTTCTTCAGTTGATTGCGTATTAGAAGAGGGTTTAGACGGTTGAGCTTGAGATTTCTTGACCCATGCTCTAAGTGTTTCTGGGGTACATCCCAGTTTATCTGAAATCGATACTAGCGCAGCCCAAAGAGAAGGGTATTCATGCTGTTGTGTGGTAACAAGCCTAATTGCACGTTCACGAAATTCTGATGTATAGCGATTTGATTTTTTCATAGTTCCAGTTTCTCAAGTTATTGAGTCTCTGGCAAACACGGGGCGATTCA
>NZ_JQFL01000005.1:0-31419 GCF_000764215.1 Pseudoalteromonas sp. ND6B | reverse complement strand
CCTCACCAACTAGCTAATCCCACTTGGGCCAATCTAAAGGCGAGAGCCGAAGCCCCCTTTGGTCCGTAGACATTATGCGGTATTAGCAGTCGTTTCCAACTGTTGTCCCCCACCTCAAGGCATGTTCCCAAGCATTACTCACCCGTCCGCCGCTCGTCATCTTCTAGCAAGCTAGAAATGTTACCGCTCGACTTGCATGTGTTAGGCCTGCCGCCAGCGTTCAATCTGAGCCATGATCAAACTCTTCAATTAAAAAGTTTTATGTCTTTCGACAGCTCAATGAATTCTGAATTTATTTAATATCTTTCGATATTGAATTGACTGTGCTGAATAATTACCTAAGTAACTATTCTGTTGGTCACTCAGTTTCAATTGAGACTCTAAATTTGTTTGCCTCACTTAGTAAACTAAGCTTGGCTGTTAGAACTCAATCTGTACGAGTGCCCACACAGATGATTGCTTTATATTGTTAAAGAACGTTGCGATTAAAGCGTTAAACTTTATCTCGCTAGGGCTGCGCATACTACGCTTTCCTATTTTTTTGTCAACACTTAATTTTGTTAAACTTGAAAGTTTTCGAAACTAAGTTTTACTCGACTCACTGAGTAGCTCGTGCTTCGCTATGCGTTGCGCTCTGCCGTCTCAGTGGGGTCGCATTATAGGGAGAATCGATTTTAACGCAAGCGTTTTTAAAGGCTTTTTTGCATTTAATTTTTACCCCAAAGATACCCCACCTAGACACACACGTTACCCACAAAACCCTGTGGATAACCCTGCATTTATCCTCTTTTTAAATGTAGAAAACAAAAAAGCATCTTTAGTTAGATGCTTTTATAAAGGTTCTAATTAGCCGTTAATATAAAATACTATAGAGCTTGCGGCGATATTTAGCGGCTAATGCATCGCCGTCAGGTAAAGAGGCGATTATTGCTAAGAAGTTTGGTTTAGCTTCATCATAGTTAAGATCCTTTTTAAGGATAGTAAAGAGTGCTTCTAATGCCTCTTCTTTCCTTCCCGCTTCATTTAAAAGGTTACTTAGCTGCATTTGCAAATCAAGTTCATTTGGATGTTTAGCGACTTTTTCTTGAAGTTCTTTTATCTGCGGTGAATCGGTTGCCTCTAATGCGGCCTCACATTTTGCCTTAATATTATTAAAGTATGCATCTTGCTCTTTTACATCTATTGTTTCTATTAACGCAGCGGCTTCATCGAGTTTGTGGATTTGTATACATATATCTGCCAGTACTAATTTAATCCTCGCATTTCGACTATCAAGTTCATACGCTTGTTTGGCATAAGTAAACGCGGCATTTAAGTCGCTATTAATCAGTGCTTGCTTAGCCTGCTCTAATAATAAGTCTTGTTGAGCTGGTAAATGTTTAGATAATGCATCACGAACTTGGCTTTCTGTTTGAGCACCCGCTAATACATCAACTGGAGCTGAGTCTTTTAATAACACTAAAGTAGGTAAGGTTTGCAATCCAACTTGTTGGGCAAGTTGAGAGGCAAGTGCCTGCTCTGCATCGCAGTCTAAGTTTGCGACTACTATATAGTTGCTGTATTCAGCAGCTAACTTATCTAAAATAGCTGCTTGGCTAATACACTCTGGGCTTTGTGGAGAAAAAAAGTTAAGTAGTACTAACTTTTGTTGTGATGTTTCACCCAATACTTGCTGAAGGTTTTGTGCGTTAAGACTAACTATATTGCTCATTGAATTATTGCCATGTTCATCTATTTAGGTTTTTATATGGTGATGAAGATAATAATTACAAGTCATCTGTTTAAATCATTTAAATACAATAGAAGGTAGTGAGGGAAATATGAAATTAGCGTATGTAAGTGCATTGTGTTTATTAGTCAGCCCATTATTGAATGCGCAAGCACTTAAGTTGGATCTTGATACCAGCATGCTGGCAATAGAAAAACTTTACTTAGACCTACATCAATCACCTGAATTGTCATATAAGGAAAAGCAAACAGGTAAAAAAATCGCTGAACGACTTCAGAAATTAGGGTTTGACGTAACCGATAATGTAGGTGGTTATGGTGTAGTCGGAATTTACAAAAATGGTCAAGGCCCTACCGTCATGATCAGAACTGATACCGATGGCCTGCCTATAACAGAGCAAACAGGCAAAACTTACGCATCAACTATTACCACAATTAATGATCAAGGTAGTGAAGTTGGCGTTATGCATGGCTGTGGTCATGATATTCATATGAGCTCTTTTATTGGCACTGCAGAGCAATTAATTATGCATAAAAATCAGTGGCAAGGTACTTTAATGATGGTTGCTCAACCCGCTGAAGAAGTAGGCGGTGGTGCAAAAGCAATGCTCAAGGAAGGATTATTTAACAAATACGCTAAACCAGATCATATTATTGCTTTGCATGTAAGCGCTAGCGTTGCTGCGGGTAAAGTGGCAATGAAAAATGAATACACCATGGCCAGTGTTGATTCTGTTGATATTAGTATAAAAGGCAAAGGTGGCCATGGTGCTTACCCGCATACAACTATTGACCCTGTGATCATCGCAGCTCGAACAATACTTGCACTACAAACAATTACTAGTCGAGAGCTTTCTCCACTTGAGCCTTCAGTGATAACGGTGGGTTCCATTCATGGTGGCTCTAAACACAATGTTATTTCTGATGAAGTTAAGTTACAACTTACGCTACGCAGCTACAATCCAGATGTACGTAACGCACAAATAGCGGCAATTAAACGTATTACTGCAGGTATAGCAAAAAGTGCAGGCCTCGAGGAATCTCTCTACCCTGTAGTGAAAGTTCATGAAGATGAATCAATTCCATCAACTTACAATAACCCAGCACAAACTAACCTTGTTCGAAACGCTATAAAAAGTGCGATAGGTGATGCAAACGTGCTCGAAACAGAAGCGGTAATGGCCGGTGAAGACTTTGGATTATACGGGCGCACCGACGAAAATATTCCTATCACCTTATTTTGGCTAGGTGGCGTTAACCAACAACAGTACGCCAAGGCAATAAAAAATAACGAAACACTGCCCTCGTTACATTCAAGTAAATTTGCGCCTGATTATAAAGTAGCACTGCCTACAGGAATAAAGGCTATGAGTAACGCCGCTGTGGCACTATTCAATCAGTAACCTTCAACGCTATATGTAAGCCCTGCGATTAATTTACCGTAGGGCTTTTTTTATAACTCGACTTTTTATACGGCGCTTTTTTTGTACGTTTGGCAAAGCGCTTTTTAGGTGACGTTTTAGGTAACAGTGCAAATGCCTGACTATTGCAGTTCGCCGCTTGGCTTACAAAATTAGTTAAATCAGCTAGCAAAGGCTGTATAAATTGCTGATAACTCATTGCTTGCTGAGCGATATCTCCTAAACTCGACTCCCATTTTGCAGTTAAATCGGGGCTTGATAATCCCACGGGTAATACACTAATTAATGCCAGACCTGTTTCAGTTGCTTTAATTGCTTTTCCCTCACGTTTTAAAAAGCGACGTTTAAATAACAGCTCAATAATGCCTGCACGCGTTGCTTCAGTACCAAGGCCATCTGTTTCTTTTAATATTTTTTTGATTTGCGAGTCTTTTACATAACGGCTAATTCCCGTCATAGCAGCAAGTAAGGTTGCATCGGTAAAATGAGCAGGAGGAGTTGTATGCTTTTGCACCACCTCACCTTTAGTACAGGTAAGTACCATGCCTTTTTCCAAATAAGGCAATGTTGCTTCTTCTTTGAGTTCCGACTTACCCATGAGCAATTTAAAACCCAAGCTTACATCTTGTTTTGCATTAGCTTTGAATAAACCACCCGCTATAGTTACCTCTACCTTGGTTTCGTTGTAAATGTAATCGGGATAAAACTGAATTAAATAGTGTCGACTTATTAACTGATAAATTTTTTCTTCATCACTTGCTAAACTCACAGTTTTTAACTGTTTAGCTGTTGGTACAATCGCGTGGTGAGCTGCTACTTTTGAATCGTTAAAACATTTACTTCGTTTTTTTGCATCTGCTCCATTAACAAATTCTGCTTTTTGGCCTCCATTTACTGCAATCGCTTTTAGTATCGCAGCTGCATCTTGGTGATGATCTTTTGGTAAATAACGATTATCTGAGCGTGGGTAAGTAATTAACTTATGACGTTCATATAAAACCTGGCAAATATCGAGCACTTTTTGCGCTGGCAATCCGAACGCTTTAGCGGCATCTATTTGTAAAGCAGACAAATTATAGGGAAGCGGCGCGGTTTGTTTTTTTTGCTTTTGCTCAAGAGCAGTTACGCTTGCTGGTTGATTAGCGATACGTGAAGTTACATTTTCAGCTAAAGCTTTGTTAAGCACTCTGCCCTCTTCATCTTGATAAGGATCACACGCTTTACTTGGTATCCACTTAGCAGTAAATGATTGCTCCTTAGGTGTATCAAGGTGAGCAAGTACTTCATAAAATGGTTTTGATACAAAATTTGCTATCTCGTTATCGCGATTAACTACTAGGCCCAAAATGGGTGTTTGCACTCGCCCAACCGACAACACATTACCAAAGCCCGCTTTTTGCCCAGCTAGCGTATAAGCTCGCGTTAAATTCATACCAAACAACCAATCAGCACGAGACCGCGCTAAAGCAGATACACTTAAAGGGATAAAATCACGGTTAGCCCGCATAGAGTTGAGTGATTTTTTTACCGCAGTTAAGTTTAAATCACTAATCAATAAGCGTTGAATACTTTGCTTTTTGGTTTGACTAATTTTTGTTTGCTCGATTACTTCATCAACCAGTAGCTGACCCTCACGATCAGGATCGCCAGCATGCACGAGTGTTGTAGCCTGCTTAATTAATTTTTTTAAAATGGTAAGCTGCTTACGGGTTTTTGTTTTAGCTTTTAATTGCCAGTGTTCAGGCACAATAGGTAAATGCTCAAATTGCCATTTTTTAAAACGCTCATCATAGTCATCAGGTTCTGCTTGCTCGAGCAAATGACCTATGCACCAAGACACACAATCACCATTCGCCACTTCAATATAACCATCGTGTTTTTTATGAGGTTTTGGAAGCGCATCTGCAATAGCACGCCCTAATGAAGGTTTTTCAGCAATATAAAGTTTCATAACCAAGCTCCAACACTGTTCATATAAACAGTAGTTTAGCATATCAGTTTAAAACGAGGGGTATTTTTGTAGTTATTAGCTTAAAGCCTTATTTCGTTTATTAACAAAAATATATAAAAGAGGCAGGTAACACACTATAACTGTGCCAACATTAATGAGTGGCAGTAAAGTTTTATACATATAAGTGCTATATGATAATTCCCAAAGATGGCGGTCGACTAAACGAAACAATTGTAAAATGGGTGCACCAATAACCACAAGCTGACCCAGTACGCATTGCCACAAATAAACTTTATCTTTGATACCTAAATAAGCAATCAAAGCCATCCAAGATAAATCGTTTAATGCCCAAACTACATAACGGTATATGTAAATGCCATCATCAAACTCTTTGAGCGATGAATGAATTAAAGCACCAAAAAGAAAAAAAGAAGCCGTTATTAAAGTAAACCTTAAAGCACAGAGATCTTTTCGTAAATAAAAAACAAAAATAGCTGGGCTCAAAATAAGCACCCAGCTACTGTTTAAAATTTCTAAAATTTTATCAAACCAATCAGGCATGATTACTTAGTAAAATTCGTTTTTTTATCATCGTCATCGCCAGTACCGTTACCAGGCATACTACAATACTTAGTCAACATATTCGCCCCATTACATTTGTTAAGAATGTTGCATTCTATGCTAAAAAAGGTACATAGCCAAGTCATTCTATCTTACATCAATTGGCGCTGACTCTTTTGCCTTGCCTTGTAAAATTGATATTTCTACACGGCGGTTACGTCTTCTATCTTCGCGGGAATCGTTCGGCACTAAGGGCCTGGTCTCTGCACGTCCTACCACCATCATTCTGGTTTTATCAAAACCTGGAACTTTTTGTAATTCACTCGCTACCGCAACTGCGCGTTTAGATGACAAATCCCAGTTATTAATGTAAAGCTCGTTGGATACCTGAAAATCATCCGTATGACCAGACACCGTAATTTCACCGGGTACATCTTTAAGTAATCGGCCAATATCTTGAATGATAGGTTTAAATTGTGGTTGTAAAAATGCACTCCCCGATGGAAACGAGCCATTTTCTCTAATACGAATTATGATTTGTTGCCCTAAAGATTCAAGCTCAATAGCCCCATCAATAATTTGCTTTTCAAGCTGTTGCGCAATTTTTTTAACTAAGTCATTTATTTGCTCTTGATCAGCAGCAGACACTGCCGTAGCTGCAGCAACTTCCTCTGAGGTACTGCTTGATTCACCACCTCGCTTTTCACCACGTTGCTCTTGACGTCCACCTGCGGAGCTTTCATCTCCCGCCTGAAACTCAAGCATTTGTTGGGTCATTTCAACCGTTTGTTGCTGAATGGTTTCTATAGGAGTTGGCTCAGGTTTACCCGGCGTAAACTCCATAGCAATAACAGATGTCCCTTTTGGAATGTCTTTTACTTCTATTTTATTTTGTACACCAAAAGCAAACTTCATTGAGCCTGCAATTTGTTTAAATTTAAGTACATCCATTTCAGAAAATGCGAGTAAAAGTACGAAAAAGCACATTAATAATGACATTAAATCGGCAAACGTTCCCATCCACGCAGGAAGTCCTGGAGGTGGGCATTTGCACTCTTCATCTGACATAATTATTCCTCAGTATTGACTGCGCGTTTTGATTCAGCTAGATAATTTTTCAAGATCCCTTCAATTACTTTAGGATTTTGCCCGTCTTGAATACCTAATACTGCATCTAAAATTAAGCGCTGATTCATGGCCTCTTCGTCTTTACGCAGTTCAAGTTTTACCTGAATAGGAATGGCTACAACGTTTGCTAAAAACGCACCGTATAATGTGGTTAACAACGCAACCGCCATTGCCGGTCCGATAGCTTTGGGGTCATCCATGTTCGAGAGCATAGCCACTAAGCCTATCAACGTACCGATCATCCCCATTGCGGGTGCAATATCACCTAATGATTTAAATAAGGTTGCCCCCATTTCATGGCGAGTGGTGGTTAACGAAATATCTTTTTGTAATGTTGCGCGTACCACATCAGCATCATGCCCATCTACTAGCATATCAACGCCTTTGCGCATAAAAGGATTTGGGATTTCGGCTTCTTCTAAGGCTAAAAACCCGCCTTTTCGAGCAGAGTCAGCTAATTCTACCGCTTTTTCGATTAATGCTTCAGGAGGCTCAATTTTAAACATAAACGCTTTTGCACATACTTTACCAATGCCAAGAAATTGCGACATGGTAAAATTAGATAAAACGATAAAAAGGGAACCACCAAATACAATAACCACAGAAGGGGTATTGTAAAACATAGCGACTTCACCGCTACTACTCATAAACATGGACATGACAATTAAGCCAATTGCGCCAAGGATCCCAATAATGGTTGCTAAATCCACATTCCCTCCAAAGGTTTTATATTTTTTCTTCGCAAGCGTTGTTATTAATTGTTTATCGGCAAGATACTGAAATACTTAAGTGATTTTTATGATAAACGGTAAAATTAAGATTAGTTATATTTTAGATCAACATAGGTAATCAATCTAATTAATCAAAATTAATAATTTTAAAAAATAACGTTGAAACGCAATCAACAGCATTTATCTATCAAAAAACAATATCATTCTTTGACCTAGTTTAGCATTCCCCCTAAAATTGGCGTCTAAATTTATTATGTAAGTTGAAAATAAAGATGGCGACTAAAAAACCTGAAAATTTAAGTTTCGAACAAGCACTAGAAGAGTTAACAACAATTGTCAGTGAAATGGAACAAGGTGATTTATCGCTTGAACAGTCTTTAAAGCAATTTGAGCGCGGTATTGCACTTGCGAGCGCATCTTCAGGCAAACTTCAACAAGCTGAGCAAAAGGTGTCGATATTAATGGGTAATGACGAAAAAGCACCGCTTACTCAGTTTGATAACGATATGGAATAATCGTGAGCATAAAAGAACAAATAAAACTCGCTCAAGATGATGTAGCTAATACGCTCAACCTTTATTTTGAACAACCTCTTGAAAGCGACAATACTATAAAAGAAGCCACACATTACAGTGTAATGAATGGTGGTAAAAGACTGCGCCCGTTTTTAGTGTACACCACAGGTAAAATACTCGGTGCTGACAAGCGTGATTTAGATGTACTTGCCGCAGCCATTGAATGTATTCATAGTTATTCATTAGTTCATGACGATTTACCTGCGATGGATGATGATGATTTACGCCGTGGTCGCCCTACATGTCATATTGTATACGGTGAAGCGCAAGCGATTTTAGCTGGAGATGCACTGCAAACTTTAGCATTTGAACTTATTGCTAAGCATAAATTTAAATGCTCGACTGAAGCACAATTAAAAATGATCGCAGCACTAGCGCATGCATCGGGGTTACAAGGTATGGTTGCCGGACAAGGCCGCGATATTGCAGCAACCGATAAGGTTATTACTGTTGATGAGTTAGAACGTATTCATAAACTTAAAACCGGTGCGCTAATAAATTGTGCGATTACTCTTGGCGCACTGTGTGCTCCTAATACGAGCCAACAAACTTTAGATAACTTATCAACTTTTGGATACGCTATAGGGCTTGCATTTCAAGTTCATGACGATATTTTAGATGTTGAGGGCGATACGCTTACTTTAGGCAAGCCACAAGGGTCAGATATTGCAGCGAATAAAGCGACATACCCCGCTTTATTAGGTATGCTAGGCGCTAAGCAAAAAGCACAAAATTTAATACAACAAGCCCATGAGGCATTAGCTAACATTGACGCAGACACAACAGATTTAGCGGCATTGGCTAACTATTTAATTGAACGTGACCATTAAATACAGCTAAAACGTATTAACTCTTAGTATAAAATTATTACTGAATATTAAGTCGCCTTTTAAACCTCGTTTGTTTTGAGGAGGGTTAATATTAGCGAAGGATATATAAAAAACCATGACACTTGATAGCAGCAAGTATCCATTACTTGATTTGGTGAACGAACCAGCCCACTTGCGAGACTTAGCACAAGATAAGCTTCCTGCATTTAGCCATGAATTGCGTGACTATTTACTCAATTCGGTATCGCAAAGTAGCGGCCATTTAGCGTCTGGTTTAGGAACCGTAGAACTTACCGTTGCACTACATTATGTATACAACACACCCGATGACCGCTTGGTCTGGGATGTGGGTCATCAAGCTTATCCGCATAAAATACTGACTGGCCGTCGTGATCAAATGCATACCATTCGCCAAAAAGACGGATTGCATCCTTTCCCTTTTAGAGATGAAAGTGAATACGACACCTTTAGTGTTGGCCATTCAAGTACCTCAATTTCTGCGGCGTTAGGTATGTCTATTGCTGCACAAAAAGAAGGCAAAGGGCGCAAAACAGTCGCGGTAATAGGCGATGGCGCAATTACTGCTGGTATGGCCTTTGAAGCAATGAACCACCTTGGCGATGTTAAATCAGACATGCTGATCATT
Organism: Pseudoalteromonas sp. ND6B; assembly: GCF_000764215.1. Taxonomy (NCBI): domain Bacteria; kingdom Pseudomonadati; phylum Pseudomonadota; class Gammaproteobacteria; order Alteromonadales; family Pseudoalteromonadaceae; genus Pseudoalteromonas; species Pseudoalteromonas sp. ND6B. The sequence goes on along the minus strand of NZ_JQFL01000005.1, from coordinate 21,848 downwards.
TTGAACGATAACGAAATGTCGATATCTGAAAATGTCGGTGCGTTAACCAATCATTTTGCGCGTATTTTATCAGGTAGCTTTTATACCAACATCCGCGAAGGCAGTAAAAAGCTGCTCTCTGGTGTACCGCCGGTAAAAGAGCTTGCCAGCCGTATGGAAGAACACATTAAAGGGATGATGATCCCGGGTACTTTTTTTGAAGAATTAGGTCTAAATTACATTGGCCCAATTGATGGACATGATGTGAATATGTTGGTTGATACGCTGCGCAATATGCGTAACTTAAAAGGCCCACAGCTTTTACATATAAAAACCCAGAAAGGCAAAGGTTACAAGCCTGCCGAAGCCGATCCGATTGGTTATCATGGCGTACCAAAATTTGATCCTGCAACATCAAGCTTACCAAAATCTAAGCCAGGTGCGGCGACTTTCTCAAATGTGTTTGGTGATTGGCTTTGTGACATGGCCGAGCAAGACAGTAAGCTCATGGCAATCACGCCAGCTATGCGTGAAGGTTCAGGCATGGTACGTTTTTCTAAAGAGTATCCAGAACAATACTTTGACGTAGCAATAGCAGAACAACACGCTGTTACTCTTGCTGCAGGTTTTGCTTGTGAGGGCTTAAAGCCCGTTGTGGCTATCTATTCTAGCTTTTTACAACGCGCGTACGATCAACTAATTCACGACGTTGCACTGCAAAACCTACCGGTATTATTTGCTATAGACCGCGCCGGTATTGTTGGAGCCGATGGTGAAACCCATCAAGGCGCCTACGACTTAAGCTTTATGCGCTGTATACCTAATATGGTCATTATGGCCCCAAGTGATACTAACGAATGCCGTCATATGCTTTATACAGGCTATCAAGCTAATTGTCCTGTTGCTGTTCGTTACCCGCGTGGTAGTGCAGGCTCAGCAGACATTCAAAGCACTATGCAACAACTTGAAATGGGTAAAGCGAATGTAATTAAAAAAGGTACTAAAGTGGCTATATTGTCATTTGGTACCTTGCTTGAAAACGCACAACTTGCCACTGATGAGCTCAATGCCACTCTAGTAAACATGCGATTTATTAAGCCACTTGATACGGCATTAATTAATGAGCTGATTAATGATCACGATATTATTGTAACCCTTGAAGATAACGCGATTGCGGGCGGTGCAGGCTCTGCAGTTAATGAATATTTAGCGAGCATTAAAGCCGATGTAAAAGTGCTTAACTTAGGTATTCCTGATGAATTCATTAAACATGGCACACAACAGCAAATGCACGATGAAATGGGGTTAGGTGAACACGGTATTTTAACTTCAATTAAATCATTTATGAGCTAACACTTATCGTGTTTAATAAAAAAGGAGCCATTGGCTCCTTTTTTATTGCTCATCTATAACCTCTAGCGCATCCATACCTTAATATCGGCTAGACCATTGCTTTGTAACAAACCAATTTGCTGTTCAACATTGGGGTTTTGCTCAAACTCAAATGCATCTAATTGCTCGTCAAAGGTAATATTAGCGACGCCATCGCCGCCGCGTTTTTTAACTTGATGTAATGCTATGTCAGCTAGATTAATTGATGTTTCCCAGCTAATAACTTGCCCACCTAAGAGAGGTAACGGATAGAACGACCACCCGACTGACGCTGTTATATTGGTTGTTTCACCGTTAGGAAGCTGAAACGAATAATCTGCAATTGCTTGGCATAATTCAGATACATAGCTGTCGATTAAATTACATTTAAAATCGCGCAATAACAGTAAAAACTCATCACCACTCCAACGGGCAACATAATCAGAACCTTGGGTACGCGAGTTAAGTAATGCCGCTACTTGTTGTAAACAGCTATCTCCAGCAATAGGACCATAGGCATCGTTAATGCGGCTAAAGTTATCTAAATTAATAATTAACAACACCAACGATTTACCTTGAGCCTGCAATGACTGCGAGTTACGCTGAAAATGCTCAATATCTTTTGGTAGTTGATCAAACAAAAAACGGCGACTTCTCAGCCCTGTTAGCTCATCAGAGTGACTAACAAGTTTAAGCTGAGAGTTTACTTGGTTTAATTTATCGTTTGCTTGGCGAAGCTCAAGGGTTCGCTCAGTAATAAGCCCCTCAAGAACTTGCTGCTTACGTCGCTCTTGAACTTTAAATACCCAAAACACCAAATAAAAGAGCAACACAAAACCACTGGTGATCAGTAATCTAAAATATATAGTTTCACCAAATCGTTCAGGCACCACAAAAGCGTATTCGACCGATTGCGCTTTGCCCCAATCTTCACCTTGACGTTTTGTCTCTAATTCAAATAAAAACATACCTGCTGGTAAGTTAGTGTAAATTGCTTCTCGGCGGGTATTTGCATAGCGCCAATCATTATCAAGTCCATTGAGTTTATACCTAAACTCTATACTTGCAGGTGCATAATAATCGATAGCGGTATAGGTAAGCGTTACATCACGCTCGTCAGTTTTAAGTACTGGCTTTTTACCTAACGCAGCCGCAGCAAGTTTTCGTGATGGCGTGGTTAAAGTTTCTATAGTTGGTTTAAGTGAACGCAGCCCAAATAATTCTACGTCTTTAGGAATTTCTACAACGCCTTGCAAGCTGGGATACCAAATTGAATTATCCATATCAACCACCGCATCATGGCCTAAACCATTACAGCATTGACTTGCTTTACCATCGAGCTGTCGATCAAATGAAGAGATCACTTCCTCCACTTTTAGGCTTTCAATGTTGGCTTTGAATTGCTCAACTGGCATGCGATAAACCCCTTTCATGGTGCTTACCCAAATGCGTTTTGTAGTATCATCGTACTCAAGACTAAATATAGAACCATATGGCAGCCCATTGGCGGCATCTAATTGCTGCCACTGCCCTTGTCCACTGCGATAAAACAAACCATCGTTAAGCGAGCCAATTAAAATCCCCACGCCTTTAATGTGTAAAATGCTAGTAACGTACGCACTTTCCAAAGTGGTTTGGTCGCCTATTTTTTCTATCCCGCGTTCAGTAAAGTAATACGCCCCTTTACTGGTACCAATCACCCCAAAATTTGGTTTATCTAAAACATAGGTTACAAACTTACTGCCTAAAAAAGCATTGTACGCAAAAGGGTTTAACCCGTTGTAATTTAAACGATATAAGCCTCGCCCAGTGCCCACCCAAAAGCCGCCTTTAGTCGACGTACTAATAGCAAATACAGGATTATCACTTAGCGCACGGGCAGGGAAACTATATAAGGTATTCGACTCGTAGAAAAACAAACCTCTACCAGTGGCAACATAAAGACGATTGCCGTCAAACTGTAAGTCATGTACTGAGGCATTACCATACTTGGCACTGTTGATGACATTGATAAACGTTTTATCGGCATCGAAATAGCCTACGCCGCTTTTGTTGGCAATCCATAACTTACCATCTGGTGATTTACTAATGGCCATAACCGCTTCGGTCATTTTAGAAATGGCTGAATGGCGCTCTATTCGCCCTTCATGAGCAAGCCAAAGTCCCTCACTAAAACTCGCTAACCATATATTATTTTCATCATCTCTAAATATATCGGCAAACCAAATACTTTGATCTAATTGACTGGGCTCAACCCATTGCCAATCATCCGACTTCCCTCTGAACAATAAGCGCCCATAAGTCGATACCCACAAGCCACCATTGCCATCACTCATAAACTTATAAACGGCTGAGTTGTTAGCGTTAGGCAGCGGAAATGGGCGTAGCTCATCATCTAAATCTAAAAAGTAAGCGCCTAGCTCAGAAGCAAGATATAAATTGCCATTTAAAAAGGATAAGTCGTGAACAATTGTTTGTGCTAAACGATCAGGCAAGGCCACTTTAGCGGTAAGCTCTAAGCGCAATTTAGAAAAATCAGACGCGCTTTGCGTCAAGCGCAATAAATTACGATCGTTAACCAGCCAAATTCCCTCTGGTGAGAGCGCCATTTTACTGACTGACCCTACTATTTGGGTGATCGCAGTGGCATTTACGATAGGGCTCGGATTGTTTAGCTGGTCGCGCAGCTCTATCTGGCCTCTGTCTATGTAATAAAGCCCATTAGCTGCTATCCAAATACTGCCTTTAGAGTCTTCAAGAATATCTCTAACAGGGCCTTTAATATTAAACTCTTGTGCGGTTAGCTTTTCTGGGTCTATAACAACGAGGCCGTTTTTCGTGCCTATCCATAATAGTCCTTGGCCATCAATCAGTAATTTATTGATGCCATTGCTGGGTAAAAACAGACTATTTTGAGTGTTGTAATTAGTAAAAGTGTTACCATCAAATCGGCTTAATCCGAATTGCGTACCAAGCCACATGTAGCCTTGGTTATCTTGCACCACACTTTTGAGGGATTGTGAGGGAAGTCCGTCTTTAATGTTCCATTGTTTAACTACGTAATCAGTAATTGAAGCCGTACTTGGCATGGCACACATCAAGAGTACACAAACCAATAAAAATCGCATCATAGTGCTGCCACCTAGTTAAACAAATAATAAATTAAAAGGGTAGTAAACCTACTTTTATCAATGCTTGCAAACAAATAAGCGAAAAAATACCTGCAAGTACATCATCGGCCATAATACCAAACCCACCATGAGCACGTTTATCAAGTATACGAATCGGCCCTGGCTTTGCTATATCAAAAAAGCGAAATAGTAAAAAGCCCACTAATAATGTTTGCCAATTCAGTGCTGCACCAATCATCGTTATATAGTAACCAGCGACTTCATCCCAAACAATAGCTGGATGATCATGAACTTGAAGGTCATCAGCTGTTTTTCCACATGCCCAAATACCAAATATACTGATCACCACCGCAAATACAATTTGTAACCATAACGGAAAATGCATGGTAATAAAAATAAATGGTAACGCCGCTAAAGTACCAAATGTACCAGGGGCTTTAGGCGCAAGCCCTGTACCAAAACCCAAACCAAAAAATTGATGTGGGCGTTTTAAATTAAATAATCGGTTTTTATTCAAACCTGCTCCTTGGAAAAGTGCTCAAAGCCTTTGTGCTCAAAAACAAACTTTTCACCTTGGTGTAATAATTCTATATTCCCGTCACCACTTTTGATTTGGCCGATACAGGTTGCTTCTACACCGTATTGGCGCAACTTAATATCGAGCATACTCTTATTACTGTCTGGGACAGTGTAAAGTAGTTCATAGTCATCGCCATAGTTGAGTATAAAAGGAAGCTGTTGCTCAAAATCAAGACTCGCTTGCATCGCATCAGAAGTAGGTACATTTTCAATATTGATTGTTGCACTGACCTGTGACAAATCCAAAATGTGCCCTAAATCAGCAAGTAAACCGTCTGAAATATCAATAGCTGATGACGCTAAGCCACGCAAAGCTTGTCCGGCGGCCACGCGTGGCGTTGGAAAGTTTAAACATTTATTAATATGCTTTAAATGTTCAGGTGCAACTGGCAAACCTTGTTTTTTTGACTCAATAGCCAAACCAGCATCACCTAGCGGTCCGGTTACAAAAATCCAGTCGCCCACTTTTGCGCCACTTCGACGCAGTGCTTTACCTTCAGGAACCGTGCCTTTTGCACAAATAGTAATACTGAGTGGGCCTTGAGTCGTATCGCCACCAATAATTTGTACATTAAAGTACTCAGCAATTTCATGCATGCCGTCAGTCAGTTCTGCAATCCATTGTGGATCGATACTTGGCAACGTGAGTGCAACCGATACCCATGTAGGCTCTGCACCCATGGCAGCTAAATCACTTAAATTTACTGCCAGAGCTCGATGCCCTAATGCGCGAGGAGAGATATCATGAAAAAAATGCACCCCAGCAACTAAGGTATCTGTTGTTACAGCAAGCTGACAGTTTGCTGGTACTGTGACAAGCGCACAGTCATCTCCAATCCCTAAATTAACATCGCGACGAGTGATACCGCGACCTTTAAAGTAGTGATTAATTAATTCAAATTCCTTCATACACAAAAAAGCCGACCTATGCCGGCTCTCCTTTTTAACGGTTATTTATAACAACTCACTGAAATTAATATGCAGCTTAAGTTGTTATGACTTGCGTAACTGTTTTACAGCTTTATCAAGTACACCGTTTACAAATTTATGGCTATCTTCAGCGCCAAACATTTTCGCTAATTCAATGCTTTCATTGATAGCCACTTTGTAAGGAACATCTTCACGAAATTTAAGCTCGTAGCTGCTTAAACGTAAGATTGCACGTTCAACTTCGTCTAATTCATCAAATGGACGAGTTAAATGAGGCGATACAGCTTCGTCTAGTTGCTTATGATTTACGGCAACTCCACGCGCTAAATCTTTAAAATATTCAACATCAATTTTAGTCACATCGTTTTCGATCAACATTTGTTGTTCGATATCGGCAATTGCATTGCCGCTTAATTGCCATGAATACACGGCTTGAAGTGCTAAGATACGTGCTTTACGTCTTGCTGCTGGTTTCACAAAAATTCCTTAAACTTAAATTTTATCTAACACATTAACCATTTCAAGCGCACCTAAAGCAGCTTCGCCGCCTTTGTTACCCATTTTGGTACCTGCGCGCTCAATTGCTTGCTCAATGCTTTCAGTGGTTAATACGCCAAATGCAACCGGGATATCATACTCAAGCGATACTTGTGCAAGCCCTTTATTTGACTCGCCAGCGACGAGATCAAAGTGAGGCGTGCCCCCTCTTATCACTACACCTAAGGCGATAATTGCATCATATTCTTTTTTTGCTGCAACGCGTTTCGCTGCTAAAGGTAATTCAACCGCACCGGGTACGTAAATCACGGTAATATCGTCTTCTGATACTCCACCAGTACGTTTTAGCTCATCAACAGCACCTGCAAGCAAGCTACTACCAATAAAGTCATTAAAACGAGAAATGACAATGGCAAACTTTTTGCCTGGAGCGTATTTATTACCTTCAATAATTTTCATTTGATAACCCTAAAAATAAGTTTAAGCGATTTCGGTTGCGCAAAAATTGATGCGCATTATACCACATAAATAAAATAATAACCTAGCGCGTAATTATTGTGGCTCTACGTAGTCAACCACTTCTAAATGGAACCCTGATAATGCATGGTATTTTTTAGGTAAACTCATCAAACGCATTTTTTGAATACCTAAATCAGCCAGAATTTGCGAACCCACACCTACGGTGCGCGAAGTACCTTGAAATTTACGTGGCGTCACATTTTCACCCGCATCAGCTGCGGCAAACGCTTTTACTGTGGCTTCTAACTCTTCAGTGCTTTCTTGCTTACCTAAAATAACTAAGGCGCCATTATGCTCAGCAATATAAGCCATTGCTTGCGATAAACCCCAACTACGGTCAGCATTGCGATCAGAGAGTAAAATATCGTTAAAGGTACTTTGTAAATGCACACGTACTAAGGTCGGTTCTTGTTGTTTTATTTCACCTTTAAGCAATGCATAGTGTAACTGCCCATCAATGGTGTCTTTGTATGTCACTAAGTCAAACTCACCATGTTCAGTTGGCAATTTACATTTTGCAACTTGCTCAATTGTGGTTTCGTTTAGGTTGCGGTACTCGATTAAATCAGCAATGGTGCCAATTTTAATATCATGTTGCTTAGCAAATACTTCTAAATCAGGACGACGCGCCATGGTGCCATCTTCATTTAGGATTTCTACAATCACTGATGATGGCTCAAGCCCTGCTAAACGCGCTAAGTCACACCCTGCTTCTGTATGCCCGGCACGTGTTAACACGCCGCCTGGTTGCGCCATAATAGGAAAAATATGACCTGGTTGTACAATATCGCTTGGCACAGCGCCTTTCGCGATGGCAGCTTGAACAGTGCGGGCACGATCCGCTGCAGAAATACCTGTGGTAACCCCTTTTGATGCTTCAATCGACATAGTGAAATTAGTTGAGAATGCGGCACCATTATTTTTTACCATTAATGGTAAATCAAGCTGCGAGCAACGCTCTTGAGTCATCGTTAAACAAATTAGTCCACGGCCATGAGTCGCCATAAAGTTAATCGCTTCTGCACTAATGTGTTCAGCAGCAATAATTAAATCGCCTTCATTTTCTCTGTCTTCATCATCCATTAAAATAACCATTTTACCGGCTTTAATGTCATCAATTATTTCTTGTGCGCTGTTTAAATTCATAAGTTGCTCGTATAAGTTGTCAATGTCGTTATTTTATAAAGCCCGCTTTAGCGAGTAAGCTCATCGAAATATCTGAACCCGTAGGTTGCTCAGCCCCTCTGACTAGGCGCTCTAAATAACGTGCTATTTGGTCGACCTCTAAATTAACTTGGGTACCGACTTGAAAATCAGCTATGGTCGTTTGCCCGCTGGTGTGGGGCACAATCGTCAGTTTAAATTTATTACCTTCAACTGCATTAACCGTCAGGCTAATACCATCAATACAAACCGACCCTTTGTAAGGAATGTATTTCATTAAATTTTCATCGGTGGCTAACCAATATTCTGTTGCTCGCGCATTGGCATTAATTGCTGTGATAGTGGCAATGCCATCTACATGGCCAGACACTAAATGACCACCGAGGCGCGAAACAGGTTGCATCGCCTTTTCTAGATTAACGGTTTGCCCTAATGCGTAATGTGCAAACCCTGTTAAGCTAATCGTTTCATTTGATAAGTCAGCACTAAAGCCGTCAATATGCTTATCAACAACCGTCAGGCAGACACCATTGGTTGCAATACTGTCACCTAACTTAACATCACTCATATCAAGGTTTTTACTTTGGATACGAATAGCTAAATCACCTTGTTTTTTTTGTAATAACGCAATTTTACCTGTCGCTTCAACTATTCCAGTAAACATAGTGCTACTCTTTATATAAAATGATTAATGAGCTTTTTTTAGTGCTGTGATACGTAAATCATCACCGATTGGCACACACTCATTAAAAGTTAAATTAATGGTATTTTGCATACTCATTAACTCTGGGAAATTTAGTAAACTTTTAGCATCGCTGCCCATTAATTTAGGAGCAATGTAAAAAACAAACTCATCAATTAAATCAAGTTCTGTCATTTTACCGGCCAGTGTCGCTCCGGCCTCTAGCCACACATTATTAAACTGCAATTGGGCAAGCGTGTGTAACACGGCCAGTAAATCTACTTTATTATTATTTTCAGGTACTTCAATCTGTTTAACAAAATGAGGCCACTGATGCGATTTATCAACCTTGGTGGTAAATATTATCACCTCACTTTGAATTGAAAATAAGGCAAGATCAGGGGTAAGTCTGTTTTGTGAGTCAATAACAACGCGAACCGGTTGGCGCAGTGGTAAATCAGTTGGTAAAGAATACGGTAACTCTTCTGGGCGCACATTTAATTTTGCATCATCCATTAATACCGTATCGGCACCGGTTAAAATTGCACAGCTTTGTGCTCGGTATAGTTGCACATCTTGGCGCGCTTCGGGGCCAGTTATCCATTTACTTTGCCCGTTTTTAAGCGCCGTTTTACCATCTATACTTGCGGCCATTTTGCAAGTCACAAAGGGTAATCCCTGCTCCATGCGCTTAAAAAACCCAAAGTTTAATGCGCGAGCTTGCGCTTCAAGTAACCCGTAAGCGACTTCTATACCAGCATCCGCTAAAATTTTCAGACCTTTGCCTGCAACTTGCGGGTTGCTGTCAACCATTGCGGCAATCACTTTTTTAACACCGGCTGCTTTTAGCCCTTCAGCACATGGCGGTGTTCGACCATAATGACTGCAAGGCTCAAGTGTTACATAAGCGGTTGCACCTTTGGCATTTTCACCAGCCATAGTCAGTGCGTTTACCTCTGCATGACCTTGACCCGCTAACTGATGAAACCCTTCACCTATTATTTTATTATTTTTTACGAGTACGCAGCCAACATTAGGATTAGGAGTGGTGGTAAAGCGCCCTTTTTTTGCCAGTTCAATAGCGCGAGCCATGTAGCGTTTATCATCCTCTGAAAACGAACTTTGCTTGGTCATTACTATTCCCCTAAGCGGGCTATTTCTTCACCAAATTCGCGTATATCTTCAAACGAGCGATATACAGAGGCAAATCTTACATAGGCCACTTTATCTAACTTTTTAAGTGCTTCCATAATGCACTCACCCACCAAATGGCTAGACACTTCGCGTTCGCCAGTGGCTCGCAGCTGCGATTTAATAATATTAACCACTTCGTCAACTTGTTCAGTGCTTACGGGGCGTTTTTCGAGGGCGCGAGTTAAGCCATTTAGTAACTTATCTTCATTAAACGGTTCGCGGCTGCCATCTTGCTTGATGACCCGTGGCATCACTAATTCAGCCCCTTCAAAGGTGGTAAATCGTTCGTGGCATTCATTACATTCACGACGTCTACGTACTTGGTGTCCCCCACCTACAAGGCGAGAATCAATAACTTTAGTATCTTTGGCGGTGCAAAATGGGCAATGCATAACTGTGTGTTTCCGTTTTAAAAACAAAAAATGGCCGCTATTATAGCGGCCATTATCATAACAAAAATGTGTGCAGTTGTGATCTAAATTACTATTTTACTCTTGGATTAAGCGTAAACAGGTAATTTTGCACAAATTGCTTTCACTTTTTCTTTTACTTGCGCTTGTACTGACTCATCTTCGATGTTGTCTAGTACGTCACAGATCCAGCCCGCTAACTCTTTTGATTCAGCTTCTTTAAAGCCACGACGAGTGATTGCTGGTGAACCAATACGCAAACCAGAAGTAACAAATGGTGAACGAGGATCGTTCGGTACTGAGTTTTTGTTAACCGTGATATTCGCGTTACCTAGGGCAGCATCTGCATCTTTACCTGTGATATCTTTGTCGATTAAATCAAGTAAGAATAAGTGGTTGTCAGTTTTACCCGATACTACTTTGTAGCCGCGCTCTTGTAATACGGCAACCATTGCTTGTGCATTTTTAACAACTTGTGCTTGGTATGTTTTAAACTCAGGTTGAAGTGCTTCTTTAAATGCGACCGCTTTGGCAGCAATAACATGACATAAAGGACCACCTTGGCCACCTGGGAAAACAGCGCTGTTTAGCTTTTTGTAAATTTCTTCATCGCCACACGCAGAAATGATTAAACCACCGCGAGGACCGGCTAATGTTTTGTGTGTTGTGGTTGTTACAACGTGAGCAAATGGCACCGGGCTTGGGTAAACACCCGCAGCAATTAAACCTGCAACGTGCGCCATATCAACAAATAAGTATGCACCTACTTTGTCTGCAATTTCACGGAACTTAGCCCAATCAACAATACCTGAGTATGCAGAAAAACCAGCAATGATCATTTTTGGTTTGTGCTCAAGTGCTAACGCTTCAACTTGTGCGTAATCAATTTCGCCAGTTTCTTCGTTAAGGCCATACTGAATTGCGTTGTATGTTTTACCTGAGAAGTTTACGTGTGAGCCATGTGTTAAGTGACCACCGTGCGCTAGGCTCATGCCTAATACAGTGTCAAGTGGGCTTAAAAGAGCTTGGAAAACAGCAGCATTAGCTTGTGAACCGGCATGAGGTTGCACATTTGCGTAATCTGTACCAAATAATTCATTTGCGCGGTCAATAGCAAGTTGCTCAACCACGTCTACGTGCTCACAGCCACCGTAGTAACGTTTGCCCGGGTAACCTTCAGCGTATTTGTTAGTCAGCTGAGAACCCTGCGCTTCAAGTACGCGTGGGCTACAGTAGTTTTCAGATGCAATTAACTCAATATGCTCTTCCTGACGTGATGTTTCTTTGCTCATCGCGTCAAATAACTCTGGATCAAAGTCCGAAATATTCATGCTACGTTCTAGCATTGGGGTCTCCTGGGCAACGTGTATGGGTATTTTTTAGAGGCTTTATTGTACGCTTAAAACGACGTTTTGCCTACGCTCTTAAGTTGAGGATATTTAAACAGGGATTGAAACTATTTCACAGCATTTTGATGATGATATTTTTTTATAAACTAATAACAATTTTAAATGAATTTTATTTACTACATTTATATAGCTTATGCGTTATGTCTAAAGCGATGCATAAATAAACAAAAAAAAGCGGCCTAAGCCGCTTTTATTATCTGCCTTTTTTAGGCAAGCTTTTTAAACAACTCTGTACGCAAAATATCATAATCGTTGTGCATATCAGTGGCTAAACACGATTTTGCTAATGCATCAGCTAACGGCTTTGGCATATCTAATTCAACATTAAGGATATCCTCAACGCTGTCTTTAAATTTGGCCGGATGCGCAGTCGCTAAAAAAATCCCCACAGCATCTGCTGCCTTATTTTCTACAAGACCTTGGTAAGCAATTGCGGTGTGAGGCTCTGCAATATAGCCAAGCTGTTGAATTTTTTTCATCACTGTTTGTGTTTGCTGCTCATCAACACTCACCGAATAAAAGTTATCATAACTAAACCAGTTATTATCTAACATTGATTGCACACGTGGCCAGTTATTAGGTTTACTCACATCCATTGCATTTGAAAGCGATTCAATTGTCGCATTAGGCGTCCAATTTTTATCAAGCATAAAGCGCGGTACTGTGTCGTTTTGGTTTGTAGTCGCACTTAGTTTACCAACTGGCATACCAATAACCGCGCCAATCATAGCCGCACACACATTACCAAAGTTACCACTGGGTACTGAAATATGCGCTGTAGCACGCTTTTCTTTTGGCAGCTGTGCAATGGCTTCAAAGTAATAACACACCTGCGCGACTAAACGGCTAATATTAATTGAATTTGCTGAGTTTAAACCTAACTTCGATTTTAGCTCTTCATCTAAAAATGATTTTTTAACCAACTCTTGGCAATCATCAAAACTACCCTCAATCGCATAACAGTGAATGTTGTCACCAAGCGTTGTAAATAACTTTTGCTGCGCTAATGAAATTTTACCTTTAGGGTATAAAATAACGACATCAATATTTGGTTTGTTATAAAAAGCATGCGCTACGGCAGCCCCGGTATCACCCGATGTTGCAGTTAAAATAGTGACTTTTTCACCTTGATTAAATTGCGCCAAGCACTCGGCCATAAAACGGCCACCAAAATCTTTAAATGCTAGTGTTGGGCCGTGAAATAACTCTAAGCAATAGGTATTATCTTCAACTTCCACCAGCTTAACCGGAAAGTTAAACGCATTTTTAACCATCTGGGCAACAGTATCACTTGGTAGCTCGTCACCAATAAGGTGCGATAAAATTTTGCCGCTGCGAGTAACAAAGTCCATATCTAGTAATGCATCAACATCACTTAATGGCGCTAACGACTCTGGAAAAAACACACCTTGATTACGCCCCAGTCCTGTTTTTACAGCTTCAACAAACGACACTTTTTGTGAATATTCTTTTAAATTATGTAATTGCATGATTCTTTATCCTATAAAACATTTAATTGACGCGTGCCGTCGTTATCTAATTTACAAATATGGCAAAAGCCTTGTTCGTTGATGTAATTTTCCTCTAGCCACTGCGCGCATTGCTCTGCCGCTTCAAGCGTTTTACATACACTAAACAAGGTCGGCCCTGCGCCTGAAATACTCACAACTTCAGCACCCAGTGCTGGTAAGCTTGCTTTGGCATCACTAAAGCCGCTTATAAGTGGCGCACGATATGGCTCTGCTATTTCGTCTTTCATAATGCTTAATGCATCATCAAAACGCCCTGTTAACAGTAAGCTACTAAACGCCGATAAACGCTGAGCAAACTCAACCCCGGCATGCATACTTAGCTCTTTTGGTAAAACAGAGCGCGCTTTGGCGGTATTGAGCGAAAAGCCCGGAAATGCGGCGACGTAATACCAGTTTTCATCAACAGGTAAAGCAATAGATTTATCAGGAATTAAATCACCGGTTAGCTGTAAGCCGCCTAAATAACACGGTGTGATGTTATCGTAATGGCGCCCCCCACTTACAACGGCTTCAAAATCTGCCATAAGCTCAATGAGCTCTACTTGGCTTAAATTAGTTTTGGCAAATTTATCCAGTGCTGCAAATGTCGCCACCACAGAGCAGGCACTTGAGCCTAATCCCGAACCAATCGGCAAATTTTTCCTAAGTTCGAGCTTTACCGCAGGCATATCAGGCGCAACATACGCTCTAAAGTGCACTAAACACTGATATGCTAAATTTTCTTGCGCATCACTAGGTAACTTATGTGCGTAGTCGCCAGTACAAATAAATTCATCACTCGATGCGGCACTAACAACCGCCACATCACCTAATAAACCGCCATCAATGGGCGCAAGTGCGGCGCCCAGCGCATCAAAGCCAACGGCAAAATTACCAATAGACGCCGGAGCATATACTTCAATCATGACTGACTCCTAGCGAGATAATGTTTTTAATATGTCTGCAAATACACCCGCAGCCGTTACTGCAGAGCCAGCCCCATAACCACGAATTACAAACGGACGCGGTTGGTAGTATTGGCTTAAAATAGCCAGCGCATTTTCACCATCACGAATAACATTCAATGCATGTGATGAATCCACCGCTTCGATTCCGACCTTACAGTGACCATTTTTAATTGTGCCTACATAGCGAAGTACTTTACCTTCACTTGCTGCACTTTGAACACGGTCGTTAAAACCAGCATCTAAGCTAGGTAATTTCGCCATAAACTGCTCAACATTGTCACCTTGGGCAAAACCTGGCGGTAAAACCGACTCCACTTCAATATCGCTAAGCTCTAATTTCATACCGGCTTCGCGTGCAATGATCAGTAATTTACGTGCTACGTCAGTTCCCGATAAGTCATCGCGCGGATCGGGCTCTGTAAACCCGCTTTCTTTGGCTTTAATTGTTGCTTCAGAAAGTGATAGACCATCTTCTAGTGCACCAAACATGTATGAAAGCGAGCCTGATAAAATACCACTAAACTCAAGTAACTCATCACCTGCACCAAACAACGATTGCAAGTTATCGATTACAGGTAAACCTGCACCTACGTTAGTTTCGTATAAAAACTTACGATTATTTTTATGTGTTGCTGCAATTAAATCTTGGTAATACGTATATGAACTCGTGGTGGCTTTTTTATTGGCAGCCACGACATGAAAACCTGCATTTAAAAAATCTACATATTGTGCAGCCAAGGCATCTGATGAAGTACAGTCAACTAGCACTGGATTAACTAAATGATTTTGCTTAACAAACTGCTCGACCAATTTTAAATCAAACGCTTGCTCTGACTGCGCCAGTTTTTGCTGCCAATCATCAAACTCAATCCCCTCACCATCAAGGTGTAATTGACGAGAGTTGGCAACACCATATAGGTTTAATTTAATATTACGCTTTTCAAGCCATGCTTGTTGACGCTCAAGTTGGTTAATTAGCTCTTGGCCGACTAAGCCACAGCCCAATAAAAACACATCAATTGAAGGCACATGAGTAAAGAAGTTTTCATGGCAAATTTTAACCGCGTCATTACATAATTCACCGTCAATAACGGCTGAAATAGCACTTTCTGTTGAATCTTGCGCTATGGCAACAATGTTTACTTGCGCTTGTGCAAGCGATGCAAAAAACTTAGCCGCTAACCCCTTATGGGCACGCATGTTATCACCAACTAACGTTACTATTGCTAAATTACGTTGCACATTTACCGGCTCAATGAGCCCCGCTTTTGACTCTAAGTCAAAGGCTACTTGCAACGCACTTAACGCTAGATTTAAATCGCTTTCATGCACACAAAAGCTAATACTAAATTCACATGATGATTGAGTGATCAGGACGATTGACACGTTATCATGCGCTAATGCATTAAATACTTTCGATGCCATGCCCACTTTACCCTTCATACCAGGGCCTGAAACGGTCAACATAGCTAAGTTTTGTAGGCTTGAGAGTGCTTTTACTGGTTCATCAGATACCGTATCGTTACTAATTAGTGAGCCTTGCGCATCTGGGTTATGAGTGTTTTTAATTTCGCATGGCACTCCAGCTTTTGCACACGGTAGGATAGTTTTAGGGTGCAACACTTTAGCGCCAAAATAAGAAAGCTCCATCGCCTCTTTGTAAGATAGGAAATCAACCTTAGTGGCTTTTTTGATATAACGCGGATCGGCGCTGTATACACCATCAACGTCAGTCCATATTTGGCACACTTGCGCCTCTAAACACGCCGCAGCAATCGCCGCCGAGTAGTCAGACCCATTACGACCAAGCGTTGTGAGCTCCCCTTCATCATTACTTGCAGTAAAACCAGGCATAATGTAAACCGTCGCAGGGGATTCTTTTAACACAGCTTGAAAACGTGCCTTACTGGCCACTAAATCCGCTTCTGCGTCTATGTATCCGCCGGTTGAAACAATACAATCTGTTGCTTGTAAATAATGCGCGTTATGATCGGCTAATAGACTTTGCATTAGCGATACGCTAACACGCTCACCAAAACTAATAATGAATGCTCTGACCTGATCAGGGCAGCACTTTATCAGTGCAATACCCTCAAGCTTATTTTTAAGTTCGTTAAAGTCAGGCCAGTTTTGAACTGCTCCTTGCTTTTCCTCTACCGCTGCTTTAAGCATGTTGCATCGGCTAGTCAGTGAATGCCATTGTTCGCTAAAGTCATGCCCCTGCTCTGCAGTACTAGCTAAATTAACTAACGAGTCAGTCATGCCACCTGGGGCTGACAGTACCAGTAACATTTCATCTTTTAATTGTGCCTTAGCGAGTGCAGCAACTTGCTCTAAACAGGCAAAATCAGCGAGCGATGAGCCACCAAATTTTAATACGCGCATTTTTTATGTTTCCTCATTCCATAAAACGAAAAAAGGCCTGTGTTCTAAGTGAACACAGGCCTTTAAATTTGTTGCACCGACCTATGCCACTATCCAGTAAGAATGGTGGTTGTAATAATAATGGTCGTTACAAGACTAAATGTTTTCATAAGCTTAAGACTGCCTTAACAAAGGCTATTCTGTCAACCCTAAATTAGCAGATAAAACAGTCTTTTTCATCATGAAATTTATTAATAAATGCCAAACTTATGCAAAACTGTACTCAGTTGCGTTTTATTAATTGGCTTATGAATAAAATCGATTGCGCCTAGTTGCGCGACACGTGCTTGCATTTTTTGTTGGATATCAGCAGAGATCACTAATACATAAGACTCTATTTTAGAAATTTTGATTTGCTCAAGTACTTCAATACCATCAACTTCAGGCATGGTTAAATCAAGACACAGGAGATCGAAATGCCTTTGACGCAATTGCTCCAACGCCTCTTTACCGTTAGTTGCTTGCTGAATATCGGCATCAATACATTCTTTTAAACAGCGCATTACCTGTTTGCGAGCAACGGTGGAATCATCACAGACTAAAATAGAAAAACGCATCATAATGACTCATTAATTAAACTCATACAAAACACCTAAACCCACTGTAAAATTAGTTGGTTGCCCAATCCGCAACAGTCAAAATTATAACCAAATTAGCAACGAGCAGATTATTTATTGTAACTTTGATTAACGTTATCAATAAAATGCTTAATTGCACAATACAAATTAGTAAATTAACTATTTCCAAGTAAAAAACAGCCTATCCAAACCAACAGTTCTCAAATAGAAACCCAAAGCATATAGAACAGAATGATTGCTTATTTAACAACGCTAAATAGCAATATTATAAAATATATGTTTATTTTTAATCATTTATTAACTAATGTTTATAAGCGTACATTAACAGTTGAATAATTTAAGGAAATATAAGCCTCCCATGCCGCAAAAAAGTCTTTCAACAAAGTTACTCACTCGGGTTTTATCAGTTTATTTTATACTGACCTTTGTGGTGACCTGCGGGCAAATTTTCGCAGAGTACGTCAATACTAAAGATTACATACGCGATGAACTTGGCACATTACAAAAGACCTTTGGTAGAAGTTTAACCCGAGCAATTTGGGAGCTAAATATAAAGCAAACCACCACAACCGCCGAAGGATTGCTCGATATACCTATGGTTGAGGGGGTTATTATTCGTGACGATAATGGCGCTATTATTTCTCAATTAGGCCGCGCGCTAAATATTCACAATCTTTACAGTCAGCAACTTGTGCAAGAAGATGTCATGGTAGAGGACACCAAAGCCGGTTTATTTGGCTATACATTCCCACTTATTTTTGAGTTTTCAGGACGAGCAACGCAAGTAGGCGATGTTACTTTATTTTCTAGTCGCGATGTAATTTTTAGTCGCATTATGCTCTCTATCTACTTTTTGATTGGTAATGCCATGATTAAAACTACTTTTTTAATCATCTTATTTTTAATTGCATTTAGAAAGTTACTCACCGAGCCCCTTACTCAATTAACCGAGCAAATTGAATACCTTGAGTTAGAAGAGCTTGATGGTCAACAGGTTAAAATAGTCACCGATGAAAATAACGAGCTTAAAGTAATGGAACGCTCTTTTAACAATCTGATTTCGAAGGTTGTTGAGTATAAAAAAGAGTTAAAACAAACTCAGCATGACCTAATTGAAAGCAATCAAAAACTGGATCAACAAAACTTACAACTTGAACAGGATGTTGCGCGTAAAACATCAAATTTAAGCCAAGCAATGATCGATCTACAGCAACAAAAATATGAACTAGAGCGACAAAAAGCAGTTTTAACAGAGGAAGTCGATTTACGAAAGCAAACCGAACAAGAACTGTTAAGCAAACAAACTCAGCTGCAAAGCTCGCTCGATGAATTAAGCTTTGCGCAAGAGCAACTGGTTGGCTCAGAAAAAATGGCGGTATTAGGCGGCTTAGTGGCGGGGATCACTCATGAAATTAATACCCCTATTGGTATCGGCGTTACTGCCACCTCTTTTTTACAAGAGCGATTAACCGAAATAGAAACTGCGTATAAAAATAAATCATTATCGTCAGCGGCGTTAGAAGGCTTTATTAATGATGCAGCACAAAGCGCTCAACTGCTCTCTCACAACTTAGAACGTGCCTCAGATTTAATAACCAGCTTTAAACAAATTGCGGTAGATCAGGCCAGTGAAGCCCTAAGAACAATTAACTTTAAAGACTACATCAACGAAGTTATACGCTCTTTGCACCCACAAATTAAAAAAACATCTCACAGCATTCGCCTACATTGCCCAGATGATTTAATTATTAACTTACCTGCGGGAGTCATTAGCCAAATATTTACGAACCTAATTATGAACTCATTAGTGCATGGTTTTGAAAATATAAACAGCGGCCAAATCACCATAGATGTGAATACTGATGAAAACGACCTCATCATTAATTATCAAGATAACGGTTTAGGTTTAAAACCGGCTCAACTAAAGCGTTTATTTGACCCATTTTTTACCACCAAGCGTGATGAGGGTGGCAGCGGCTTAGGTGCTCATATTATTTTTAATCTAGTAAAACAAACGCTCAATGGTAAAATTGAAGTAAGTAGTGAGCCTGGGCAAGGGCTACACTACCGTATTTCGTTCCCTAAAAACATGTCATCTCCCCTGCCACTTTTTAAACTCGATTAAGCTAAATCAGCCGTTTCTAGAAGCGGCTTTTATTGCTATGATTGCACAAATTTTTTAAATGGATCATTCCCCTATGTGGTTTAGTAACCTTATATGCTATCGCTTTAAACAAGACGTTTCATACACACAAGAAGACTTTGATAAGGCATTAGAGCAAGATCTATTTCGTCCTTGTACTGGCCAAGAGTTGGCAACATTTGGTTGGACAAAAGCATTTGGTAAACATGGTGAAACTCTTTCTCATTTCTCACAAAAAAGTATTTTAGTGTGCGCTAAACGTGAAGAAAAAGTATTACCAGCCTCGGTAATAAATGAGCTGGTAGCAGAAAAAGTTGATCAGATTGAAGCCGAAGAAAATCGCCCAGTAAAGAAAAAAGAAAAAGATGAATTAAAAGAAAACATCTTACACACCTTATTGCCACAAGCATTTAAAAAATCGAGCTTGCAGTTTGCTTTTATAGACCAAGAAAATGGGTGGGTGGTAGTTAATAGTGCAAGCTTTAATAAAGCAGAGGAACTACTTGCTCTATTACGTAAATCATTAGGGACATTACCCGTTGTTCCTGCGTTTGCTAATTATGATTTAGACGTATTTTTAACTGACTGGCTTACTAACTTTAGTACTCCAGAGGGCTTTGCAATTGGGTCAGACGCTGAACTTGAAGAAGCTGATGACAGTGGTGCTCAGGTAAAACTCAAAGGCCATGACCTATCGTGTGACGAAGTGAAGTCGCACCTTGAAAGTGGTAAGCGCGTTACTAAGCTTGCCCTTGATTGGCAAGAGCGCGTTAAATTTATGCTACAAAACGATGGCTCAATTAAACGTTTAAGCTATTCAGAAGCACTTAAAGAAGAAAATGCCGATATTCCTAAAGAAGATATGGCGGTTAAACTAGATGCAGATTTTATTCTTGCATCTGAAGAAATTAAGCAATTGCTAGAAGAGCTTACACAGGGCTTAGGTGATGCTGACGATTTAGCGTAAAAGCTTTATTAAATAGTATTAAAAATATAAGCACGATATTAATCGTGCTTTTTATTGTTCAAAAACAAGTTATACCAATTGCTGAATCGCCCCGAGTTCATCGGAGACCAGTTTGTTTAAGTCAGGCCACTTTACCTGACTCGTTTAAATTATCATAGTAGTCTGTTTCATATTGAGCTGGTGAAATATACCCAATTGAAGATAATAAGCGTTGATTATTAAACCAATTGACCCACTCTAACGTTGCGTATTCAACAGCATCAACATTCTTCCACGGGCCATTTCTGCGAATAATCTCTGTTTTAAATAATCCATTTATTGTTTCAGCCAATGCATTGTCATAAGAGTCACCCACACTGCCTACAGACGCTTGAATTCCAGCTTCAGCAAGTCGCTCAGTGTATCGTATAGACAAATATTGGCTGCCTCTGTCGCTGTGGTGAATTAACCCTTCGGGGTTGCCACGATGCCAAATAGCTTGCTCTAACGCATCAAGAATAAGCTCTGTGTGCATTGTCGTTGATACACGCCAACCTACAATGTATCGTGAAAAAACATCTATCACGAAAGCGACATAAACAAACCCACTCCATGTGGCAACATAGGTGATGTCAGCTACCCAAAGTTGATTTGGCTGCTCAGCAGTAAATTGACGATTAACTAAATCAAGTGGCTTATCTTGTTGCTCGTCAGGTATCGTTGTCTTATGTGCTTTACCCCGACGAACACCTTGAATTCCCATAACTCGCATCAATCGTTCGACTGTACAGCGGGCGACTTGATGGTCGTCAAGCTGTAGCTGCTTCCATATTTTTCTTGCACCATAAACTGACATATTATCCTCCCACACTTCGCGAATGAGTATTATCAGCTCAGCATCACGCTTTTTGCGGTTAGACAGTCGCTCAGGCTCTCTTTGTATCTGTTTATGAGAATAATACGTTGATGGTGCAATCGGCAATTCCTTGCAAATTGACTCGACACCGTAATGCTCTCTGCAAGCATCAATAAAATCCACTATTACTTCTGTTTGCGGTCGAGCTCCGCTTGGGCGAAAAAAGCGGCAGCTTGCCTCAGGATATCATTCGTTCGCTTGAGCTCTTTATTCTCGCGCTCTAAGACGGCAAGGCGTTCTTCAGTTGATTGCGTATTAGAAGAGGGTTTAGACGGTTGAGCTTGAGATTTCTTGACCCATGCTCTAAGTGTTTCTGGGGTACATCCCAGTTTATCTGAAATCGATACTAGCGCAGCCCAAAGAGAAGGGTATTCATGCTGTTGTGTGGTAACAAGCCTAATTGCACGTTCACGAAATTCTGATGTATAGCGATTTGATTTTTTCATAGTTCCAGTTTCTCAAGTTATTGAGTCTCTGGCAAACACGGGGCGATTCA
>NZ_JQFL01000004.1:0-14233 GCF_000764215.1 Pseudoalteromonas sp. ND6B | reverse complement strand
CTGAGCTAATGACCCGCTCTGATTTACTTATAAAAGTAAGTACGCGTAAATCCGCCGATTATAACCATTCAATAGAGAATGGTGGGTCATGATGGACTTGAACCATCGACCAATGGATTAAAAGTCCACTGCTCTACCAACTGAGCTAATGACCCGCTCATTGTGTTTGTTAACACATTGCGTAAATCCGCCGATTAAGACCAAACTTTATTAACAATAAAGAATGGTGGGTCATGATGGACTTGAACCATCGACCAATGGATTAAAAGTCCACTGCTCTACCAACTGAGCTAATGACCCGCTCTTTTTGTCGCATTTCGAGTGGGGTTACCATTCGTTTGCTGCGGGCGCTTATAATACTTATTTATAAAATGAGTGCAACCGAAATTGTCTCTTTTTTTAAGTTTTTATGTCTAGTTGAGCAATTTTAGACCGCTTATGACAAAAAGCAGTCTAATCAAGCATCAACATTTATTTTGATAAGCGTTCTGTGGCTAATTTAGCAGCAGTTGTACTTGGGTACTGATTGATAAGCTCATTCAGTATTTTTTGTGCTTCTGCCTTCAAACCTTGCTCTTGTAAAAGTGTACCAAGCTTTAACATCGCATCTGGGCGTTTATTTGAATTTGGAAATTCGTTAACAACTACTTTAAAGTGCTCGGCTGCTTTTACACCGTCATTTTTAATCGTTAATAGTTGTCCCAGCCAATAATGTGCGTTTGAGGTGTACACTGAATTTGGATACGTTGTTAAGAACGCTTGAAATTCTGGAATAGCTTGGTCGTAGCGTTTATCTTTCATTATAAGCGCAACAGCACGTTCGTACGCTTCGTTTTCAGATAAATCGCTGCTGTAGCTCTGCTCATTACTAGGCTGTGTATAGTCTGTTGTAGGCGCTGGAGCGGTCGGCTTTGCATACGCTTGGCTAACACGGTTCTCAATTTCTTGATAAAGCTCGCGTTGACGCTGGAGTACTTTTTCAAGCTTATAGCTTTGCTCTTCAGTTACTCCGCGTATTTGACTAACTTCATCTTGCAGTAAATTGAGCTGTTGCTGTAACTCTACTTGTAAAAAATTACGCTGTTGCATCATACTTTCAAGTGTTGCTAAACGCTTTTCAATGCTTGACTGTGAACTTGCAGCTTCTGAAACAGGAGCGGGAGCAGCCATTAACTGGGTGCTCCCGCTCAATATCATGGCTGCCAAAATAATTTTCGGCTTCATAATATCTCTTATCTTAGTAAACTAGTACCGCACGGCGGTTTTTAGCGAAAGCTGCTTCTGTGCGAGTCTTAACCATTGGCTTTTCTTCGCCGTAGCTAACTACTGACATTTGGCTTGCAGAAACACCTAAGCTTTGTAGGTATTTTTCAACTGCTTGTCCACGGTGCTCACCAAGTGCAATGTTGTACTCTGGCGTACCCCGCTCATCTGCGTGGCCTTCAATTAATACTTTAACAGAAGGATTTTTAACTAAAAACTCAGCGTGTGCACGAAGTAAGTCTGCATATTTGCTTTCAACTGTCGCTTTATCAAAGTCAAAGTAGATAATTTGCTCTTGACGAAGCGCTTCGTACTTTTGACGAAGTTGCTCTTCTGCTTGTTGCTCTGGCGTCATTGTGGCTACTTCAACTGTATCCGTTGTTGTTTGCTCAACAGTTGCTTGGTTTGACTGGTTAGCTGCATTTTCGTCGATATCTGAAGATGAGCTACAAGCTGCTAGTGTCATTACTGGCACAGCAATTAGCAGGCCTTTAAGTATTTTGTTAAGTTGCATTGAGTAGATTCCTATTTTGAGTAAACCAGCAATTATTACTGTAAATATGGCGACCAAGCCGGTGCCTTTACTTGTCCATCAAGCACAGGTAAACGTGCTTTAAAACGGCCGTCCATCGATACTAGCGCAAGTACCTGTTTATTATTGTGGAGCGTGCTGTATATAATCATCGAGCCATTTGGCGCTATGCTCGGTGATTCGTCAAGGCGAGTTCGTGTTAAAACTTGAAACGCACCTGTAGCCAACTCTTTCTTAGCAAGATGATACTGTCCGTTAGTACGGTTTACCATCACTAATTCTTTTCCGTCTGGCGAAATAGAACCCGCTAGGTTCATGTCACCGTCAAAGGTTAATCTTTGCGTTCTGCCAGTTTTTAAATTTAACTTATAAATCTGAGCATTACCACCCCTTTCCGACGTAAATACTATATCTTCACCATTTGGGTACCACGAAGGTTCGGTATCTATGCTACGATGGCGTGTTAATCGCGTCTCTTTACGTGTTAGTAAGTCTAATAAGTAAACCTCAGTTGCACCAGTTTTATCTTTTGACAGCACTAGCAGTAACTTTTTACCATCTGGCGAGAACTGCGGCGCGCCGTTAATTCCCTTGTAGCTGGTGATCAATTCGCGTTTACCCGTATAAATGTCTTGAATATAAATTTGGCTCTGGCGATTTTCAAAGGTTACATACGCTAACTTAGTACCGTCAGGTGACCAAACCGGTGACATTAATGGCTCTTTTGAACGCAATAATACTTGTTCATTAAAACCATCGTAATCAGCAACCACTAACTGATAAGGCTTTTCTTCGGTATCACGTACAATAACATAGGCTATTTTTGTTAAAAACGCGCCTTTTTCGCCAGTTAGCTTTTCATAAATAACATCACTAATGCGGTGCGAGTATCGACGAAATCCAGTTTCACCAATTACGCTTTGACGTGCTTCTAAAATATGGTCTTGGCTTTGAACAAGCTTACCGTTGCTCATCATTTGTGTTTCACCGCCAGTAATTTGGCCGCGAATAACATCAACAAGCTCATAACGTACTAAGTAACGTCCGTTGGTTTGCTGTTCTACTTCACCCACTAAAACCGCTTCAACGCCTTTATTAACCCAAGCGCCGTAATCAATATCGCCGTCTTTATGTGGTTGTTGAGGCATTTGTGAAACGCTAACTGGCTTAAATTTACCACTGCGCATTAAATCAGCAGCAATAACATCGCTAAGCTGCTCTGGAATAGGGCCAATACCTTGGTATTTAAAAGGCACAATCGCAATCGGTCTTGCACCGTCTATACCTTCAGTAATAACAATTTCAAGTGCCGCGTGTGCAACACCCTGAAACCCTAATATTAAAACTAAACAGGCTATTTTAATTTTGTTAAACATGTCATCCCTTAAAACTCTGGCGCGATGGTTATATTAATATTCTTTAATTGTTCGAATACGTCTTTATCTTTCGATACCGGTAATGTGTCGGCCATGCGAACCGCTCTTAAAGCAGCTTCACACACTAACTTATCACCGCCTAACGACTTAACCTGCGTAACCAAGCCATTAAACCCAAGACGGAGATTAATGCGGCATTGCTGGTTTTTCATTTTTTCATCAATTAATAAGTTTTGCTGAATACGCGCCATAATTAATGCACGGTATTTATCAACTTCACTCACTACTTGCTGTTGACGTATTTTATTACGAGCAGCCTGCTCTTTGGCAAGTTGCTCTTGCAGTATTTGTTCTTGCAATGCTTGCTGACGTTTACGCTCGGCTTCTTCAGCACGTTTTTTACGCTCTTCTTCCGCTTTTTTAAGCGCGGCTTCTTCGGCTTTGCGTTTGTCGGCAGCCGCTTTAGCAGCATCTTCAGCTTCTTGCTTTTGCTTTTGCGCTTGTTTGGCTTTTGCTCGCTCACGCTGTTCTATTTCGCGGGCTTTTTTAGCTTGAGCTTCGGCTTCGGCTCTTTCTTTCTCTTTAGCTTTGCGCTGCTGCTCTAGCTTTTTAATGCGTCTTGCTTCAGATTCACTTTGCTTACGTGCGTCTGCTGCGCGGCGCTCTAAATCACGAATGCGTTTATCTTCAGCGCGCTTTTTATCTTCTTCTTTTTTGCGTAACTCAGCAATTTTTTGCTCAACCTGCTGTTGATCCACGGTCACAGCAGACACCGCATTTTCTGGCTCAGGAATGGCGGCATTAAGCGTCACTTCCATTACTTTAGGTTTAGGTGGATGAATGTTTGCTGATGCATACAAAAATCCCCCTAATGCTAAATGCAGTATTACTGATTTGATTAACGACGTATTCATATGACTACTTGGTCCCCTCAAAGGATTCGGTCATTAAGCCTACCGATGGTACACCTGCATTCTTCAAAAAATCCATGAGCAGTAACACTTCTTGATACGACACTTTACCTGAGCCTTTAATCATTACTGGGGTATCAGGGTTTTTCATTAGTTGTAGTTTAATTACAGCGGCTACATCTAATGCTTCCATTGGCTCTTCCGGATCAGTACCTATGCTTACATAGTATTTACCTTGCGAATCAATAGAGGCAATAATGGGCGGCGTATCTTTGGTATCAACTAAGTCTGACTCTTCCATTTTTGGTAGGTCTACTTTTACGCCATGGGTTATTAATGGCGCAGTGGCCATAAATATAATAAGCAACACCAACATTACATCAATGTATGGTACTACATTAATTTCTGCGACTGGGCGACGCTTTTTACGCTGGTACATTCGCTTGAGCCTCTATTTGGGTAGCTGCTTGACGGTGTAAAATATTGGCAAATTCTTCCATAAAGTTAATGTAATGAGATTCTAACTTTTCAACTTTATTAGCAAATCGGTTATAGGCAATAACGGCAGGAATAGCCGCAAATAAACCCATTGCTGTTGCAATCAAAGCTTCTGCTATACCTGGTGCAACCATTTGTAAGGTTGCTTGTTTTACTTCACCTAAGGCAATAAAGGCATTCATAATACCCCATACTGTACCAAACAAACCTATGTAGGGGCTAATTGACCCAACGGTTGCTAAAAACGATAAGCTTGATTCTAGTTTTTCTATTTCACGAGAAAGCGCAACCCGCATTGAACGGTACGTGCCTTCCATAACAATGCCTGCACTTTGAAAGGTATTTTTTTTGTGGCGTGCAAACTCTTTAAAACCTGAGGTGAATAACGCTTCAATACCCGTTGATTGACCACCGCGTGATGAAATTTCGTTATATAGCTTACTTAGGTCAACACCAGACCAAAAACGTTGCTCAAATTTTTTGGCATTTGCTAAGGCGTCAGAGATGGCTTTTTTACGTTGAAAAATAATAGCCCACGACATAACCGACATAGCAACCAACGCTAGCATTACTAATTGCACAAGCAAACTGGCTTCTAGAATTAGATCTAAAAAATTAAGCCCTGATCCCACGTTAAACTCCTAAATAATTAAAAACATCAAATTGATTTATTTGAGTAAGGTAACTTTGTAACACATTAGCCACCATTAAAGTTCAGCTAGTGTATCTAGTGTATTTCCTGCTGACAACGATATTGCTGTGAATAGCCAACAAAAAACGTTAAAAAAATAGTTTTACTACTTAACTCTTGTTTTACTGTATAAATAAATAACAATAAAGCTATCTGTAAGCCCGCTTAATTTCACTAAAGAGTCACAAAAATACGCTGTTTATTCAAAATTAATGCATAAGCACTCATAAACACTACACGCTTACCTTAACGTAATAGTAAAACTAATACCGAACGTTTATATGTTAATATACATAAACAAAGCATTTCATTAACTTATAGAATTAATGGTTAATTAACATGCAACATTAAGTAAAAACAGAAAACCCCTGCTATTAGTTTTTTTAATCTGAAAATATAAATTTTCTAGTTTGAACAAATTCTGCCGCTTCGGTATTATTCTCCCATACCGAGCTAGCGCATTAAATGAAAGCTATTTCATTGAATCCAGTTCTTCGTAATATGATTTATTTCGTATTACTTTTTTACTTCTTGGGGTATGACCTCAATAAGTAAAACGTAGTTCCCTAGATTACTTCCTTAAACTTGTTGTTTGCCCGCATTATTTGCGGGCTTTTTTTTGCCCGCAATTTGTCAAATCAGCTACACTCGGCCTCAGTAACGTTACAGCAGGCGCACAATAGCCTGATATGTCTTAACGCTCAGTGAATTATTGGCAAAGTAAAATACGTCTAAATTTAGCTTTTGCTCATACTAAAAAGCCACTGTCGTTAAAATGACAGTGGCTTTAGAAAGAGTCTAGTTATTCTGGTTATTTAATCTTTTTTAGGTAACAAGCCAAAATGGTGGTACGCATTATCAGAGACAATTCGCCCTCGCGGCGTACGCTGAATAAATCCTTGTTGAATTAAAAAGGGTTCAATCACATCTTCTATGGTTTCTTTCTCTTCGCCTATTGCCGCGGCTAAGTTGTCAAGGCCAACAGGGCCACCCATAAACTTTTCGATGATGGCGAGTAAATATTTACGATCCATGTAATCAAAACCGCTTTTATCAACGTCAATCATGTCGAGGGCTTGTTGGGCCACCTCAGCATTAACCGTACCGTCTGACTTTACTTGGGTGTAATCGCGCACTCGGCGCAATAAACGATTTGCAATACGTGGCGTACCGCGCGAACGTTTGGCTATTTCGGCCGCGCCATCGTCACACATTTCTAAACTAAGATAATGCGCTGAGCGCCCCACAATATGCGATAAGTCTTCCACAGAGTAAAACTCTAAGCGCTGCACAATACCAAAACGGTCACGCAGTGGAGAAGTTAATGATCCCGCACGGGTAGTTGCACCAATGAGTGTAAATGCGGGTAAATCAAGCTTAATAGAACGCGCAGCAGGGCCTTCACCTATCATAATATCGAGCTGGTAATCTTCCATTGCCGGGTAGAGTATTTCTTCAACTTGCGGGCTCAAACGGTGAATTTCATCAATAAACAGTACATCACCCTCTTCAAGGTTAGTGAGCAATGCGGCTAAATCGCCCGCTTTTTCAAGCACAGGCCCAGACGTGGTTTTAATATTTACGTTTAATTCGTTCGCCACAATATTAGCAAGCGTGGTTTTACCTAAGCCTGGTGGGCCAAATATCAATAAGTGATCCAACGCTTCGCTACGACTGCGCGCAGCTTCAATAAATATTTCCATTTGTTGCTTAACATGCGGCTGACCACGATAGTCGGCCAATAACTTAGGCCTAATAGCACGGTCTATGGTGTCTTCGTTGGTTTTTTCAGCAGCATCTACTAAGCGATCAGCTTCGATCATAATTTACTCACAGCATTGATTTCAAAGATTCTTTAATTAGAACCTCAGTCGACATATCGGGTTTGCTTACTGATTTTACTGCTTTTTGCGCTTGTGGCAATTTATAACCGAGCGCCACTAACGCCGAAACCGCATCATCGGCCGCATTATTGGCTATAGTTGCATCGCTCGCAGGCTCTATTACGGCGCTATCGCTAAATGGGGTAAATAAGTCATTACCCCAATTTTTTAATCTGTCTTTCATTTCGAGCACTAAGCGCTCTGCGGTCTTTTTGCCCACCCCTGGCAATTTAACCAAGGCAGTGGCATCTTCATTATTTACACAACTTACAAACTGCTGCGCCGACATGCCCGACAAAATGGCTAAGCCTAATTTAGGCCCTACTCCATTGGCTTTTAACAGCTCTCTAAATAACGCACGTTCGGTTTTATTATTAAAGCCAAACAATAACTGTGCGTCTTCGCGTACTACAAAATGAGTGTACACAATGGCGTTGTCGCCTACTTTAGGCAAATCGTAAAAACAGGTCATTGGCATTTGTACTTCGTAGCCAACGCCGCTCACTTCTAATAGTATTTCTGGGGGCTGTTTTTCAACTAACACGCCGTTTAAGCGACCTATCATTGTTATTTCCTTAGACGTCCTCTAACGGTTTTGCTTGCGCTACCCGCTAGTTTTATTAAATTTTGTTCAGAGTGGGCATGGCAAATTGCAATTGCAAGCGCATCCGCCGCATCGGCTTGCGGCGTACCTGGCAGTTTAAGTATGTTTTTAACCATATGTTGAACTTGCGATTTATCTGCCCCACCGTTACCCACAACGGCTTGCTTTATTTGCCGTGCTGAGTATTCAAAAACCGGTAAGTCGGCCATAGAGGCACCGACAATCGCAGCACCACGGGCTTGACCTAGCTTTAAAGCAGAATCAGGGTTATGCGCCATAAATACTTTTTCTATAGCAAATGTTTCAGGCGAAAATTGCTCTATAAGTTGCGTAATGCCCTGGTAAATCATTTTAAGTCGGGTGGGAAAGTCATGATCGGCTAATTTAATACAGCCACTGCCTAAGTATGTAAACTTGGCACCTTGATGCGCAACCACACCGTAACCCGTTAAACGCGAGCCCGGATCGATCCCTAAAATTATGGCCAAACAGCACTCTCATTATTGTTATTTATTAATAGTGCTAATAATGCCAGAGCACTGTATAAATTACCAGTACAAAGCAAAAACAAAAATGCCTACTTAAAAAGTAGGCATTTAAACGCTATTTGGCTGGAAAGTTTACGCCAATGCGCGTACTAAGCCTTGGGTATTTTGTTTAAGCGTACGGGCAATCATAAAATAGCCTAATCCTGCTACAAACACGCCGCCAGCAACGGGGCCTATAATCCAAATGTTAGGATGCAGCTTACCCGCTAAATCAAACATTTGCTGCTGAACAATCAATAACGCAATGTCGCTGAAAAATGCAGCCACCAGTCCGGCTAAACCGCCCAGTAATAAAAACTCATACAAGGTGGCATTTTTGATTAATCGGCTTTTAGCACCTAACGTACGCAGTATCACAATTTCTTGCATCCGCTCACCTAAGCTCGCTTGCACCTGCGATATAAGTACCAACGCGCCACACAACACCACTATAGCCAGTACAAAACCAATAGCTAACGACACTTGCTCAATAGTCGATTGAATTTGTTTAACAAAGTTGTCTACATCAATCGCTGTAATAGTGGGATATGCCCGCAATAGCTGGCTAAAGTCGCGCTTTTGCTCAGGCTCAATACGTACTGATGAAATATACGTGGCCGGAAAGCTGCTCAACACATCAGGGCTTAAAATAATGAAAAAGTTAGGTTTAAGCGTAGCCCAATTAACTTTACGTACACTGGTAATTTTAGCGTCGAACGACTGGGCACCAATTAAAAACGTGAGGGTATCGCCCATTTTCACATCAAGGCGCTTCATCATCGACTCTTCAAGTGAGGCCTCAGCTACTGCGTCATCGCCAAACCACTGGCCATCGATAATGTCATTTTGTGAAGGGACTTCGTCAAGCCAAGTTAAGTTAAGCTCGCGGCCAATGCCTGAGCGGGCTTCTTCGTCTTTTTTCTCGTTGTCTTGCAATGACACTTCACGTGCTACTGCTTCGCCATTTACTGCATTCACGCGGCCACGAATCGTTGGGTAAAACTCCGACACTTGAATGCCTTTTTGCGCTAAGTATTCATTTACCGGATCCAGCTCATTTTGCGTAATATTAACCAAAAAGGCATTAGGTGCATCGCTTGGTAACTGAGACTGCCAATCCGAAATAATGTCGTTTTTTAGCACAATTAAAAACAACAGTAATTTAATCGCTAGCGAAAAACTGATTAGCTGCACCGCGTTAACGTTGGCACGTTTTTGAATAGACGCAATAGCCAACGACCAGCTGTTACCTGGCTTTAAGCCAAGCTTGCGACCCCCGCCAAATATCAATTTAGAAATTAAAAACAACACTAAAATAAGCGCAAGCGTTGAGGCAAATAAAATAAGGGTAATTTTAATATTGTTACTAAATAACCACATTAATAAAAATACCGTTAAGGCGCTAAGTCCTAAATGGATTTTACTTACCGCAAGGCGATCGCCTAAATTACGGCGAAGCACTCTAAGTGGTGGAATATCAAATAAATCTAACAATGGCTTAATAGAAAACATAACCGCACAAATAACCCCGGTGCTAATGGCCACTAACCACGGTTTAAACCCTGCCATAGGCAGTTCGGTTCCCATGCTTTTTGCAAGGTAACCAGTTGCAACTTCTTGTAAGCCGTAACCAATAGCAAGGCCAACAACTACCGCCATGGTACACACCATTAATAAGTGCATAAGGTAAATTTTGCGGATTATATCGCGGCTGCCGCCTAAAGTTTTCATCATTGCGACAGGGTCGTATTGGCGCTCACAATAACGTTTAGCTGACACCGCAATGGCTACTGCAGCTAAAATAATGCCCAGTAAACCTGCTAACAATAAAAAGCTTTCGGCTCTGTTTAAACTGTTTGAAATAGGAGACTGGCGGTCTTTTACACCATACCAGTTTTGGTTTTCTTTGAGTTGCGGCTTTAACCAATCGTAAAAA
This sequence comes from Pseudoalteromonas sp. ND6B, assembly GCF_000764215.1. Classification (NCBI taxonomy): domain Bacteria; kingdom Pseudomonadati; phylum Pseudomonadota; class Gammaproteobacteria; order Alteromonadales; family Pseudoalteromonadaceae; genus Pseudoalteromonas; species Pseudoalteromonas sp. ND6B. The sequence continues at coordinate 4,012 of NZ_JQFL01000004.1, read as the reverse complement.
CTATTGATGTCGTTTTCATCACCTGCATATAACTGGCGGTAAAATACACGACTGCCTGGCTGTATTACTTCGGTTTTTGCCACATCATCTATGTTTATGAGCACCCTACGGCTACTAGAGAACACATTAAATGGCGCATCGGGTTCTTCTACAATCACCTTTTCAACATTAAATAACGCGGCACCTAATTCAACTTGGTCGCCTACGTTTATGTTTAAGCTATAAAAAACTGACTCACTTAACCATACGTTACCAGGGCTTGGCGCACCGGGTGCAACCTCAGTTTGAGCATTCAAACCCGACTTAACTTTCAATTGGCCTTTAAGCGGGTAACTGTTTGATGCCGCCTTTACCGAGCTAAACTGCATTTGATCGTTTGCAAACAGCATAGTGTCAAAGTACACCATTTGTGCAGTTTGTAAGTTTTGTTGTTCTGCTTTGGTTATAAAGGCGGTATCTATGGCGTGGTTGCTGGCAAGAACACGATCTGCTGCTATAAATGCACTGCTTTTTTGCGCAATACTTTCTGCAATTCGCTCAGTTACCATAGATAAAGTAAGCACGGTTAATACCGCCAGTGCAATGGCAGCACTTATTACGGTTAGTTCACCACGGCGAAACTCACGAGAAAATAGTTTAAGCGCTAATTTAGCCCACATTTGCCATTTCCTCTGTTGAATTTTTTACCAGCTCCCCCGCCTCTATTTGAATAATGCGTTCACATTTTTGCGCTAAGGCTTCATCGTGAGTGACTAAAATGAGGGTTGTACCGTTTTGCTTATTTAAATCAAATAATAACGACTCAATCATATGGCCATTTTTGCTATCTAAGTTAGCTGATGGCTCATCGGCAAACAATATTTTTGGTGAACCAACAAATGCACGGGCAATCGCAACACGTTGTTGCTCACCACCAGATAACTGCGACGGGTAATGATCAACCCGATGGCTTAAGCCTACTTTTTCAAGCAAAGCGAGCGCTTGTTCTTTGGCGTCTTCTTTACCTGCAAGCTCTGCCGGTAGCATCACGTTTTCAAGTGCAGTTAAACTTTGTACCAACATAAAAGACTGAAACACAAAGCCAACTTTTGCAGCTCTGAGTGCGGCCCGCGCTTCTTCGTCTAATTCGTGCAGCGGCTCCCCATCTAACATTACTTCGCCGCTGCTTGCCGTATCAAGCCCTGCTAATAAACTTAATAAAGTGGATTTACCTGAGCCCGACGTGCCAACAACAGCAACAGACTCACCGTGCTTGACATTAAAGCTGATGTCGCTGAGGATGGACAACTCACCTTCAAGGGTAGATACAACTTTAGACAAACCATTTACTTGAATTATATTTAATTGAGAAAGCGCTGACATATGACTCATTCAATCCTACGTTTTGTATTTATTTTATTTTTAGTTATTAACCCGCTTACTGCGGCAGCTAACAACACGATTTTAATACTTGGTGACAGTTTAAGCGCAGCCTATGGCTTAAAACAAGAACAAGGCTGGGTGCAATTGTTACAAGATAAATACGATGCCGAGCAACGTAATATCAATTTAGTTAATGCCAGTATTAGCGGTGAAACCACTGGTGGCGCCCTGCGCAGACTTGATGCATTGCTTGAGCAATATCAACCAACTCATGTGCTCATAGAGCTTGGCGCTAATGACGGTCTACGCGGTTTTCCAGTTACTAAAATGCAAGACAACTTGACCGCTCTAATTGAAAAAAGCCAAGCAATAGATGCACAAACCGCGCTAATGGAAATTTATATTCCACCTAACTATGGCCCACGTTACAGTAAAATGTTCACCGATAGTTTTGCCAGTGTTAGCAAAGCCACAGGCTCGTATTTAATGCCGTTTTTTGTACTTAAAGTAGCAGGCAAAAGCGAGCTAATGCAAAACGATAACTTACACCCTAACAAAACTGCGCAACCAATACTACGAGATGAAATGTATAACACGATCAACCAGTGGTTAAATAAAGAGTAAAGCCGTGTAAAACTTCTGGCGCAAGCGCTTAATATTAAACGCTTGCGCAATAAACATCCAAACAAACAAATGCTTATTGATTTTTTTAAAAATACACGTACTATTGCAGTCGAAGTCGGTATGTGGCGCAGCTTGGTAGCGCACTGTCATGGGGTGGCAGGGGTCGAGAGTTCGAATCTCTCCATACCGACCATTTAAAACTCTTCAGAATTCAGTTTCATCCAATAAAAACCATTTTCCTTTCGTACTAGCTAATTTAATAATAAAAAATATCGCACATTTATCGCACCAACCAATTTATTAGCTGTTTTCCTGCTTTTTGATTTCAGAGGTATTGAGATTATGTGACGCCACACTTAAATACTTTTCAAATAATAAAGAAGCACGTAACTGCTTTAATTATTGATGTATTGGTTTGAGTTCGTTGATATTGCAGCTGTGGGCAGGCACTCAATAATTATGATGTCTGAAGTCAAGATTTGACCCCTTTGGTTTACTTTGGCTTTGAGACCGTTTCGCAAGAAATGGGGCATTTCAGGGCTGAAGTTATTGAGGTATATTTAAAATAAGTAACGGGCGGTCATTTAGACCGCCTTATCCGTACTTGTCGGACTATCAAAACACCCACTTTTAGACAGGCATTTATCAAACGCTGGTGTGTAAGGTTCCTCTTAATAGAGGTCAACAAGAGCGCAGTATTAATATACAGCATAACTTTGAATCGCCCCGAGTTCATCGGAGACCAGTTTGTTTAAGTCAGGCCACTTTACCTGACTCGTTTAAATTATCATAGTAGTCTGTTTCATATTGAGCTGGTGAAATATACCCAATTGAAGATAATAAGCGTTGATTATTAAACCAATTGACCCACTCTAACGTTGCGTATTCAACAGCATCAACATTCTTCCACGGGCCATTTCTGCGAATAATCTCTGTTTTAAATAATCCATTTATTGTTTCAGCCAATGCATTGTCATAAGAGTCACCCACACTGCCTACAGACGCTTGAATTCCAGCTTCAGCAAGTCGCTCAGTGTATCGTATAGACAAATATTGGCTGCCTCTGTCGCTGTGGTGAATTAACCCTTCGGGGTTGCCACGATGCCAAATAGCTTGCTCTAACGCATCAAGAATAAGCTCTGTGTGCATTGTCGTTGATACACGCCAACCTACAATGTATCGTGAAAAAACATCTATCACGAAAGCGACATAAACAAACCCACTCCATGTGGCAACATAGGTGATGTCAGCTACCCAAAGTTGATTTGGCTGCTCAGCAGTAAATTGACGATTAACTAAATCAAGTGGCTTATCTTGTTGCTCGTCAGGTATCGTTGTCTTATGTGCTTTACCCCGACGAACACCTTGAATTCCCATAACTCGCATCAATCGTTCGACTGTACAGCGGGCGACTTGATGGTCGTCAAGCTGTAGCTGCTTCCATATTTTTCTTGCACCATAAACTGACATATTATCCTCCCACACTTCGCGAATGAGTATTATCAGCTCAGCATCACGCTTTTTGCGGTTAGACAGTCGCTCAGGCTCTCTTTGTATCTGTTTATGAGAATAATACGTTGATGGTGCAATCGGCAATTCCTTGCAAATTGACTCGACACCGTAATGCTCTCTGCAAGCATCAATAAAATCCACTATTACTTCTGTTTGCGGTCGAGCTCCGCTTGGGCGAAAAAAGCGGCAGCTTGCCTCAGGATATCATTCGTTCGCTTGAGCTCTTTATTCTCGCGCTCTAAGACGGCAAGGCGTTCTTCAGTTGATTGCGTATTAGAAGAGGGTTTAGACGGTTGAGCTTGAGATTTCTTGACCCATGCTCTAAGTGTTTCTGGGGTACATCCCAGTTTATCTGAAATCGATACTAGCGCAGCCCAAAGAGAAGGGTATTCATGCTGTTGTGTGGTAACAAGCCTAATTGCACGTTCACGAAATTCTGATGTATAGCGATTTGATTTTTTCATAGTTCCAGTTTCTCAAGTTATTGAGTCTCTGGCAAACACGGGGCGATTCA
>NZ_JQFL01000003.1:0-140827 GCF_000764215.1 Pseudoalteromonas sp. ND6B | reverse complement strand
TGAATCGCCCCGAGTTCATCGGAGACCAGTTTGTTTAAGTCAGGCCACTTTACCTGACTCGTTTAAATTATCATAGTAGTCTGTTTCATATTGAGCTGGTGAAATATACCCAATTGAAGATAATAAGCGTTGATTATTAAACCAATTGACCCACTCTAACGTTGCGTATTCAACAGCATCAACATTCTTCCACGGGCCATTTCTGCGAATAATCTCTGTTTTAAATAATCCATTTATTGTTTCAGCCAATGCATTGTCATAAGAGTCACCCACACTGCCTACAGACGCTTGAATTCCAGCTTCAGCAAGTCGCTCAGTGTATCGTATAGACAAATATTGGCTGCCTCTGTCGCTGTGGTGAATTAACCCTTCGGGGTTGCCACGATGCCAAATAGCTTGCTCTAACGCATCAAGAATAAGCTCTGTGTGCATTGTCGTTGATACACGCCAACCTACAATGTATCGTGAAAAAACATCTATCACGAAAGCGACATAAACAAACCCACTCCATGTGGCAACATAGGTGATGTCAGCTACCCAAAGTTGATTTGGCTGCTCAGCAGTAAATTGACGATTAACTAAATCAAGTGGCTTATCTTGTTGCTCGTCAGGTATCGTTGTCTTATGTGCTTTACCCCGACGAACACCTTGAATTCCCATAACTCGCATCAATCGTTCGACTGTACAGCGGGCGACTTGATGGTCGTCAAGCTGTAGCTGCTTCCATATTTTTCTTGCACCATAAACTGACATATTATCCTCCCACACTTCGCGAATGAGTATTATCAGCTCAGCATCACGCTTTTTGCGGTTAGACAGTCGCTCAGGCTCTCTTTGTATCTGTTTATGAGAATAATACGTTGATGGTGCAATCGGCAATTCCTTGCAAATTGACTCGACACCGTAATGCTCTCTGCAAGCATCAATAAAATCCACTATTACTTCTGTTTGCGGTCGAGCTCCGCTTGGGCGAAAAAAGCGGCAGCTTGCCTCAGGATATCATTCGTTCGCTTGAGCTCTTTATTCTCGCGCTCTAAGACGGCAAGGCGTTCTTCAGTTGATTGCGTATTAGAAGAGGGTTTAGACGGTTGAGCTTGAGATTTCTTGACCCATGCTCTAAGTGTTTCTGGGGTACATCCCAGTTTATCTGAAATCGATACTAGCGCAGCCCAAAGAGAAGGGTATTCATGCTGTTGTGTGGTAACAAGCCTAATTGCACGTTCACGAAATTCTGATGTATAGCGATTTGATTTTTTCATAGTTCCAGTTTCTCAAGTTATTGAGTCTCTGGCAAACACGGGGCGATTCATGCATTAAATTAGTGATCTATTATAGCGACAAAGAAATAAGTCGATAACAAGGCAAAAATTATGATACATAGTTGTTCTATATAAATAATTTTTAACGCAGGTAGCGGATTATTTAATACGCTAGAATAATCATGTTTTTAATAAAATTGGTATTAACTAAACATTTCTTTTACGTCTTCAACCATATGCAAATACTCTTCACTCTCTAACATTTCTAATGAAGGAAATATGCCTTTATCAATATACGTTTGCAGCGCTGCTGACTTATCAGATACTTGTAAGGTTCCCTCAAGGATTGCACCAACACGAATAAAGTCGATATAACTCACCTCAGCAGTACGATGATTCACATCTGCCCAGTGCTGCGCGACCTCAACAAACACATCAGGAAATTCCCATGCTTTCATGATTGAACCACCAATTTTACCACTTAAACGTTGAATCGCATGGGCTAAAAAGCTGGGGCTTGCAAACACTTCAGGGTGACGCTCTGCTTCAGTTAAAATGGGTAACACCCCAATATTATAAACTAATGAAGCTAATGTAATGGCATCGCGATTTAGCGATGTATGGGTATTTCTTTTTAAGTAAAACTCCATTAATGAAATAGAGTGCGAGGCCACATGCAGCGTTTTATGCCACGCCTTTCCCATGTAGCCTTTTATTAACTCGTTGTTAGATACAAATAACTGCTCCATCGCCATGGCTGTGGCAATATTTTTTATTTGCCTAAGCCCAATACGTGTAACGGCTTGGTGCAAGTTAGACACCTTTACAGCTCGGCCCATAATTGCACTATTTGCGACTTTGATCATCCGCGCCGACAATGCAGGATCATGTGCTATCACATCTGACATTTGCATCAAATTAACATCGGGGTTATCTGCGGCTTGGCGAACCTTAATCGCTACCTCAGGTAACGTAGGCAACACCAGTGTGTCGTTGTTAATTCTGTCAACTAAAATAGTGAGTAAGGCATTTTCTGTAGACATAAAATATCCCTTTGCTTAATGACCTACACTTTACAGCAAGTCTTATATTATTAATTATTTCAAAGCTTAGTAGTATTAAACATATACCTAAAATAGAAAGAATTGTAGATAATTATTGATTATTTACCAGCGGCCCCTCATTAGTGCACTCTAACGTCTAATACTTGCTATTTGCTAGTATGTTTTGCTTTAATGCAAGCATGCTAAGGCACACTAATACTCATTCAGTACCTTAACTTACAGTATACAAGTTATAAAATAGACTTTTTAAAGGCAATATAATGATCTTAAATAAAATTAGCCAAGCAATACTGCTCTCTGGCATCGTTTTTCTTAGTGCCTGTTCTGAGCAAGCACCGTCTTCAAACAATACGCCGCAAAGCTCAGCGCCAACGGCTTCTCAAGCGCCTTCTGGGCCAACACTCGTTAATATTGACCGTCAACGCTTAGACATATACACAGACTTTAGCTTACAAAGCGATTTGTCACACTTATCTGAGAACCAAAAAGCCATGGTTGCCAAGCTTATTGATGCTTCAAAAATTATGGACGATTTATTTTGGAAACAAGCATTTGGTGAAGATAAACAAAGCTTTTTAGCACAATTAGATGATGAAAAAGTACGTCAGTTTGCTGATATTAACTACGGCCCATGGGATCGCTTAAATGGCGATGAAGTATTTTTATCTGGCTACAAAGAAAAGCCGCTTGGGGCCGGTTTTTATCCGGCCGACATCACCAAAGAAGAGCTTAATAACGCTGATGTAAAAGATAAAACAGGGCTTTACTCACTTATTAAACGCGATGAACTAGGTAATTTATACAGCACGCCTTATTCAGAAGAATATGCCGTAGAACTTGCCCAAGCAGCTGAGCTACTTAGAGACGCCAGCAAATTAGCTGACGACAAAGAATTTGCCAACTACCTAAACTTACGAGCTGACGCAATACAAAGCGATGATTTCCAAGCCTCTGACTTTGCTTGGATGGATATGAAAAATAATCCTATCGATGTTGTTATTGGCCCAATTGAAAACTACGAAGACCAATTATTTGGTTACCGTGCTGCCTATGAATCGTATGTACTAATTAAAGATTTAAAATGGAGCGAACGCCTGGCTAAATTTGCTGCCTTTTTACCTGAGCTGCAAAAAGGCTTACCTGTTGATAGCAAGTACAAGCAAGAAGTACCAGGATCAGATGCTGACTTAAATGCCTACGATGTTGTTTATTATGCTGGGCACTCAAATGCCGGCAGTAAAACCATTGCAATTAACTTACCAAATGATGAGCAAGTACAGCTAGAAAAAGGCACACGTCGCTTACAGCTTAAAAATGCAATGCGAGCGAAGTTTGATAAAATTTTAGTTCCTATCGCAGAGCAGTTAATTGTGCCAGAGCAACGTAAACACATTACCTTTGATGCATTTTTTGCTAACACTATGTTCCATGAAGTAGCTCACGGTTTAGGAATTAAAAACACCATAACGGGTAAAGGTACTGTTCGCCAATCACTTCAAGAGCACGCTAGCGCCTTGGAAGAAGGTAAAGCCGATATTCTTGGTTTATACATGGTTGAACAGTTACTTAAAAAAGGTGAAATCACCGAAGGTACATTAGAAGATTACTACACCACTTTTATGGCGGGTATTTTCCGCTCAGTGCGCTTTGGTGCTTCAAGTGCACATGGTAAAGCAAATATGATCCGCTTTAACTTTTTTGCTCAAGAAGGTGCCTTCTCTAAAAATGAAGACGGCTTGTATAGCATCAACATGGATAAAATGGGCGACGCTATGGCTAAATTATCGCGCCTTATTTTAACCCTGCAAGGTGACGGTGATTACGAAAAAGTTGATCAACTGATTGCAACTCATGGCGATATTAAAGCGGAACTAGCTAAAGATTTAGAAAAGTTAAGCAAAGCGAACATCCCTGTAGATGTAACCTTCAAACAAGGTAAAGATGTACTTGGCCTTAATTAATATGCGCTAAATTAGCTCACATATAAAAAGCGTTACACTGTAACGCTTTTTTTATCTAGGGTCTGTTGACCTTTGCGGATTAAAATTTGTTCAAACTAGGGGCGGTTTAATCGCGGCGCGAGGTTTGTAACCTAGTGGGCTAAGTAAAAACCAAGCAAAGCTTCCGCGTCCTGCTCACGCCCCTTACCTACATCCATGTAGGCAACAAAGAGTAAATCGCCCCTAGGCAGAACCCTTCGGGCAGCGCCTGTTTGGCATTGATGCTGCGTTATCGCCTATTTATGGGGAATAACCACACCACATAGGCTCTGCCTTGCCTAAATACCAAACAGACTGCTGCAAATTCAACCTTGAAAGGTCAACAGACCCTTATTACTTATCAGTCTAATTATTTATCACTCATCACTTTACGAACAACCGGCTCAAGGCTTGCCATTCCCCACTGCTTTCCGGTTTCAATCGCAGACTCTATATCTGCACCTTGTTGATGAGCTGAAATAGCCATTAGCGCACCAACACGATTACTGCTCGCACAATGAACAACCACTGACTCACCTTTAAGTTCTTCTAAAAGGCTAGCTAATCTTTTTGCATTGTCGTTGTTTACATCTTGTGCACCTGCAATCTCAATTGCGTGGTAATTCATTCCTAAAGAATTGACTAACGCGCCTTCATCCCAGTCTTGCTCATCTGCTGCACGTAAATTAATAACGTGCTTCACCTTAGCTTGCGATAGTTGCTTAAACTGCTCATCAGTCGGTTGCGCTGCTGAAAAAACTAAGTTGTTATGTGCTGCAAAGTTTTTAATATTAGCGTTATTTACCACATCTACAGCTACTGGCTGCTCGCCCGCTATCACTGCTGACACTGCAATGGCTGCAATAAATACACTTGTACAGAGTTGTTTGATTAATTTCATACTATCCCCTCAAAGTAACTCATTTTGATTTTTAAAAATGCGCTTTTAATTGCTCTATCTGCTCATTAGTATAAGGCACACTCGGAAACTTGCCCCATACCGGCGCAGGCCATGCAATATCTGTTTTAAAACGCGCGATATGATGAATATGTAGTTGTGGCACCATATTACCCAATGCGGCTACATTTAACTTATCAGGATTAAACACCTCCATTAACAAATGACTGAGTTTCGCTGACTCGTGTAAATAAGTAATTTGTTGCTGCTCGGTTAAATCAATAATCTCTTTTAAGCCCGCTATTCTGGGGACCAATACAAACCAAGGATATTGGCTGTCGTTTAATAGCAACACCTTACAAAGTGGCCAATCAGCCAGTTCAATACAATCTCTTTTCAGTTCAGGTGCTAAGGTAAATGATGTTTTGCTCATGTTAAAGTCCTTAGATTATTTTACCGCACACTTTATAGCATTTAGTTGCAGTTGCACACGCTTGTGCTTTACCATCGAGATAATTTTATGTAAGTAAAGGCAATCCTGTGTTAAAAAAACTAAAACATCTCTCACTGGCAATTCCCCTACTCGCGGGCGCATTAAGCGCAGAAGCTGAGCCGCTAACGCTTGAGCGTATATTTGATGATCCGAGCTTAGCAGGCAAATCTCCGGTACAACTTAAGTTTTCGCCTGATGGTAGCCGGGTTACCTACTTACAAGGTAAAACCGATGACTATAACCGCTACGATTTATGGGAATATAATTTAAAAGATAATACCAACCGGTTGTTAGTTGATTCGGCGCAGTTATTTTCAGGCCCAGAAAATCTCTCCGATGAAGAAAAAGCACGCCGCGAACGCCAACGTATTTTTGGAAAAGGTATCCTTGAATATAAATGGTCAAAAGATGGGAAAGCACTGTTATTCCCTCTTAATGGCGATCTTTATTACTATGACTTAGATGCTAAAAATAGTAAAAAGCTGACTAACACAGACGTATTTGAAACCGATGCGCGTTTCTCTCCAAAAGGAAATTTCGTATCCTTTATCCGAGAGCAAAACCTATATGCACTAGAGCTGGCTTCAGGTAAAGAAATTCAGTTAAGTAAAGATGGCGGTGGCGTAATTAAAAACGGCATGGCCGAATTTGTGGCGCAAGAAGAAATGAGCCGTATGACCGGTTATTGGTGGGCAAATGATGAATCTAAAATCGCCTTTACTCGCGTTGATGAAAGCCCTGTTCAAGAAGCGATTCGTAACGAAATTTATGCTGATGAAGTAAAACTATTTAACCAGCGTTATCCATTTACTGGCACCAATAATGTTGACATTCAACTTGGGGTGGTAAAGCTTAATGATCAAGCAGTTGACTGGATTGACTTAGGCGACGATAAAGATATTTATATTGCCCGCGCTAAGTGGCTAAGCGACAGCAATACGCTCTCTTATCAATGGCAAAACCGCTCGCAACATAACTTAGAACTACGTTTTTACAACACTAAAACAAAACAGCAAACCGTTGCTTTAACTGAAAAAAGTGATACCTGGATCAACTTGCATTTTGACCTTGAATTTTTAAAAGATAAAAAGCATTTTGTATGGGCCTCAGAGCGAGATGGATTTAAGCACCTTTATTTATATCGTAATAACGGCCAACTTATCCGCCAGATTACCGCAGGTGATTGGGTCGTAGATAGCCTAAAAGGGATAGATGAAAAAAATGGCGTTGTTTACTTTGCTGCACGTAAAGATACCCCGCTAGAGAGCCATTTATACAGTGCGCCTTTATTTAAAAAAGGGGCTATGAAGCGCATTACTGAAAAAGGCCAATACCATAATGTCGTTCTAGCGAAAGATAATAAAACTTTCATTGATAATAGCTCATCGGTTAATAAGCCAAATTCAGCTGCACTGCGCAAAATTAATGGTGAGTTTATTACGTGGCTTGAAGAGAATAAGCTTGATGACTCTCACCCACTTACCCCGTATCTAACTGATTTAGCCCAGCCCGAATACGGCACAATTACCGCTGAAGACGGCCAAATTATGCATTACCGTTTATTTAAACCAGCAAATATGGCAAAGGGTAAAAAGCATCCGGTTATTGTAAACGTTTACGGTGGTCCTCATGCTCAGCGAGTAACCAATAGCTGGCGCAGCAAAAACTTATACTTTCAATACATGGCGCAACAAGGTTATGTAATTTTTCAACTTGATAACCGAGGCTCTTACAATCGCGGTAAAAAGTTTGAAGATGCGATTTATAAGCACTTAGGCGTTGTAGAAGTGGCGGATCAAATCAAAGGCGTTGAGTTTTTACTTACCCTTGATTACGTAGACCCTGCTCGCATTGGTATTTATGGCCACAGCTACGGTGGTTATATGGCGCTGATGACTATGTTTAAAGCAGGCGATTACTTTAGCGCGGGTGTATCTGGTGCTCCGGTTACCGACTGGGCTCTATACGACACCCATTACACCGAGCGCTATTTGGGTCACCCAGATACTAATGCCCAAGGCTATATCGACAGTGCGGTGTTCCCATACGCTGAAGGCTTAAAAGGCCCATTAATGATTTACCATGGTATGGCCGATGACAACGTATTATTTACCCATGCCACTAAATTGTTTAAACAGCTGCAAGATAACAATCAACAGTTTGAAATGATGACTTACCCGGGCTCAAAACATAGCCTTCGCGGTAAACAAGTTCAAACTCATTTACATCAAACTATTACAAACTTCTTTAACCGTAATTTTAATACAAAGTAACTAAAACTGGGTTAATTATTCGACTAAAGGCTGATATAAGTATCAGCCTTTTTTTATGCAGATAAGCTATATTGAAACGTCAACAAACAATAATTAAATTCATTATAAGCACCCGTTAAATAAAAGTTCGGCCTATCCTTTTTATTGTATTTACGCAAACTAGTTAACAAAGAGAGTATTAAAAGTACAATATAAGGAAAATAAAACCGTATTAGCCTATATTTTAACTATGCTTATTTAAGAGAAATAATGCTCTAATACGGGAACATGCATATGCCAAACCTCCGTCGTTTTACTATATTTCAACGTTTAGCCATTTTAGTAGGGATTGTAATTTTTGGTTTAATTGTATTGAGTATTTCGAGTTTAAGTAATCAATATAAATCGCTTAAAAATGAGCAATATCTAAAAACTAAAAATGTGGTGGAAACTGCTTATAGCATCATTACACACTACGCAGCGCTTGAACAAAGTCAAACACTCACTCGTGCACAAGCACAATCTCAAGCGATGGCCTCAATACGCTCATTGCGTTACGATGATACTAACTATTTTTGGATCAACAATTATCAGCCAGCCATGGTAATGCACCCAATTAAACCAGCGCTTGAAGGGAAAGATTTAACGAATAATAAAGACCCTGATGGCACCCCTTTGTTTGTTGAAATGGTTGATGTTGTTAAAAAATCCGGCGAAGGCTATGTGCCTTACAAGTGGCCAAAACCCGGCAGCGACAAACCCGTAGATAAAATTGCGTATGTAAAAGGCTTTAATCAATGGCAATGGATCATCGGCTCGGGCGTTTACCTTGATACCATAGACAACACCTTTTCGCAGCAACGTACTATTATCGTTATCAATGTAATGATTATGATCGTCGTTGTCGTACTTTTTAGCTACTTTATTGGTCGCAGTATTTTAACGCCGACTCGTTTAGCAGCTGAAATGATGAAAGATATATCTCAAGGTGAGGGGGATTTAACCCGTACTCTCAACGAAAATGGCAATGATGAAATATCTCAGCTGTCGCGGTCATTTAACTTGTTTGTATCCAAAATTAGGGAGTCTTTGGTGCTGGTTGCCAAAAGCGCAAACGATGTAAACGAGCATGCCCATGCTGTAGATGATTCTAGCAAAACCAGCCAGTCGTTTATTGAGCTTCAAAACGACAGTAGCACCCAAGTAGCCGCGGCAATGGAGCAAATGACTCATCAAATTCATGATGTTAGCCGTAATGCCGAAGCTGCTGAGCAAGCCGCAAATGATGCTGCTAGTAACGCATCAACGGGTAAAAATGTAGTGTCGAAAACCATTACCGCCATTGAAACCCTCTCTAGTAATATAGAAACCGTGAGCAAAGTGACCGCCGACCTTGCTCAAGAGAGTAATAATATTGGCTCAGTACTTGATGTTATTAGAAGCATTGCTGAACAAACCAATCTGTTAGCGCTAAACGCAGCTATTGAAGCTGCAAGAGCAGGTGAACATGGAAGAGGCTTTGCAGTTGTAGCCGACGAAGTAAGAACACTTGCCAGCCGGACAGGTAAAAGCACTGATGAGATTCAAGCTATGATAGCTAAGCTGCAAGAAGGGGCTAAAGCTGCAGTTGAAGCGGTAAAATCTAGCCAAGAGATTTCTATTTCTACGGTTGAACAAGCCTCTTCAGCTAATGAATCACTTGATGAAATAGACAGGCTGGTATCGGTGATCACTGATATGAACGGCCAAATTGCTCGCGCCACAGAGCAGCAAACATCAGCCGCAGACGAGGTGAATTTAAGAATTAATGATTTATCACAATCTACAGAGCAATCATTGGGTAACACCAAAGATTTAACTCGCGCTAGCGACAAACTCAAACAAAGCAGTGTTGAGTTATCAAGCGTGGTATCGCGCTTTAAGCTTAGTTAACCTTAACTCCGGATAATAAATATCTTCCACCAATTAAAAAGCCCTGATTTTCAGGGCTTTTTAGGATTATTTATAGGGAGTTATAAACAATAGCGGGCAAATAAACTGCTTACTGACGCTGCAGTTGGTTTACCATGTTGCCAGTCGCCGCCTTCAACGCCACTACCAGCAATATCCATATGTACATAAGGAAGTGGTAAAGTAGATTCATTACCATGCTTATCTAATCCACCTACCACAGCTAAAAATGCCATAGGGAATTGATGGCCGCGCGCTGTGACAGCAGAAGCCGCATTATTACTAGAAAGCACATCGTCAGCTAAAGTGCGTGGTTTTATAAAATCATAATCTTCACGGCGTGAACGCGACACTTCAGCACCGTCAGCCCATAAATCACCACAATCGGCTAATTGGCGTGAAATATTAGCACTACGCGCGGGCCCATTCTCAACATATGCGCCATAAGGCCCCATCGCGCGCGCAGCATGCCCTGTTAAGGTTGCCACTGTAAACAGCGTTGGATTTATTTCGTTTTTAGCTAAATCTTTCATTTCACTGAGTAAATCACCCATAGCTAAACGCCCTTCGGCATCGGTATTACCAATACGTACTCGCACACCTTCTCGGCTAGTAATTATTTCATCAGGGACAAAACAATCTGAACCAATAGAGTTGCGTACAACCGCTAAAAAAGCAATCACTTTAACCCCTTTAGGCTGATAATCGGCTACTGCTTTCATAAATCCAGCAACCGAGGCCGCACCGCCTTTATCGCGGCTCATGCCCGCCATAAAACCACCGACTTTTAAATCTGCACCGCCCGTGTCATAGACTAAACCTTTACCAACAAACATCAGTGTTCGGGTTACTTCGCCCTCAGGCACGTATTCAAGTTTAACAACGCGTGGATGATGACGCTCTACCGCATACGATGCGCGAGCAACGGTACTTAGCATGGGGTAATGCTTATCAATGGCAGCTAAATCATCAATCACATCAACGCTCACCGCACTGTTTTCAAATAACTCAGTACAATAATCAGCAAAACGTGGTGGTGCCATGCGTTCAGGCTCGGTGCCACATAAATCACGTGCGGCATATTGCCCCGCAGCTAACGCATTGACTGCTTTGATTGTTTGCTCATTGGCATCAATTAAGCCTATTTGAGTAATAGGTTCAATACCTTGACCATGAAACTCACGCGCTTCTAGGGGTTGCCATAATGCTTGGCATGCGCCTAAGTAAGCCACTTCAAGAGCATGTTGATAACGGCTATCCGTATTTAAAGCGGGTAAATAAATAGCAGGGTTAACACTACCTGATGCTTTTGCCTCATTAATGGCTAATTTGGCTGCATCAAAATAACGACGAACGTCGTCATAATCTCTGTTTAAAGGGCCTGTTGGCGCTAACACGACACGTTTACCGGCAATCACTAACAAGGTGACTTGATTGCCTATGCGAGAGTCTACTTGGGCTTGGTCTAAAATTGCATCACGCAGTGGCGTATTTGGTAAATGAGAAAAGTCGTTGCTGATAATAATAAGTGCATCATGCGATGTACAATCTAGGCTTGCACTTACCGGCTTAGCCAGTACTGCTTTTGGATATGCCATAAAAAAGGATCCTGTTAGAAAACGTAGTCCCTATTATTATTTATTTAGCAATTTATAACCAGTGAACTGCGATAACCTGCATATTTACTGGCAACTTGGAGTTACACGTTTTACACATCTAAAATACTGAGCTGTAAATTATGCTCTGGTTGATTTTTAATACCCACGCCAATTCCTAATAAGCGCACCGGTTGTTGTAATCCACGTTGATAGGCTTTGGCGAGTAACTCTTTAAAAATAGCCGTGTTTAATTGATGCGCAGCTTGATCTGCTGAGGTCACTACAAAATTAGCAAATTTAACTTTAACACTTAATTTATTAATTTTATGTTGTAGTTGCTGTTTATTTAATCGAACCACGAGTTCATCTAACAGTTGCGGTAATTGTTCAAGGCATTCATCTAGGCTGTTTTTGTTGTATTCATAAGTATGTTCCACACTCAATGACTTACGTACCCGCTCGGTGGAAACGCGCCCTATATGCTCACCCATGCACTTTTGATATAACGACACACCAAAATTACCCACATGCTGTTGCATCCAATTAGCCCCTTTTTCGCGCACATCTTGCCCCGTGTATAACCCTTTTAAATTAAGCTTTTCTAGAGTTACTTTACCCACCCCTGGAATTTTACCTAATGGCAATTGGGCTAAAAACGAGTCAACCTGCTCAGGCAATACTACAAATTGGCCATTGGGCTTATTTTCATCACTAGCAATTTTGGCTATAAATTTAATTGGGGCAATCCCTGCAGATGCAGTCAGTCCTGTGGTATTAAAAATATCGGTACGAATTTGCTCAGCAATTAACGTTGCACTACCTTTAAAAGCAGTACTATGGCTCACATCTAAATATGCTTCATCAAGCGAAAGAGGTTCTACAAGGTCAGTATAGCGGTTAAAAATGGCGCGGATCTGTGTTGATACTTGTTTATAAACAGCCATTCTGCCAGGCACAATAACTAAGTCAGGGCAAAGCTGTTTGGCATGATAGTTAGACATAGCAGAGCGCACCCCATACTCTCTAGCAATATAGTTAGCGGTAGAGAGCACTCCACGGCGACTATTTCCGCCAATTGCCAGTGGTACGCTTGCAAGCTTAGGATTGTCGCGCATTTCTACGGCCGCATAAAAGCAGTCCATATCTATATGAATAAACTTTTTCATCACACAATAACAACTGTTTATTTATACAGCCATTATTGTGGAATCACTTTTAATTAGCAAGCATGTTATTGCTTAAAAAGAGCGTTTACTTTTCTTTGGCTTATTAAAACAATACATCCAAAATAAAATTTCTAAAGAAAAGCCTAATAAAATCAAAACAATTGCCCCAGCCTCATTACCCATAGCGTAACAAGTAAACGACGCTATAAAAACGGTGCATGCCAATAACCAATTAATTATATTCTGCATAGTTATCTCCTTGTGTGTTAATAGTTACTATAGCCATGAATTTAAAGAGGTACAATTTTTACTCAAGGGTTTTTATTTAGCACTGTTGTTCTTTTAAGGTTAAGGTTTGTTCAATCTGAGGCAGTTTACTCGCGGCGCGAGGTTTATAGCCTAATTGTTTAAATAAAAAAGGCGCAAAGCTTCCATGTCCTGCTTACGTCCCTTATTTACATCCATGAGGGCAATACAGAGTAGCTCCACCCCTAGTTATAATTCCCTTGAGCTCATCCGACCATATTGCTAATCTAAATGCTTTAAAACTAAGAGCAATAAATACATGGAAACGTTTAAACAACAACACCCTATTCATACCGATATTACTGTGGCATGGGGCGATATGGATGCCCTACAGCATGTTAATAACTGTGTTTACCTGCGTTATTTTGAAATAGCCAGAATCGATTTTTTAAATAAATTAAATTTATTTGATACCATCAACTCAAAAGCCACGGGGCCTGTGATCAGTGAAAATAATATTCGCTATAAGCGTCCAGTTACCTTTCCCGACACATTGAGCGTAGGTATTACCATTAGTGATATTAAATCTGACCGATTTGTAATGAACTACAGTGTGTTTAGTCATGCGCAAAACGCGATAACAACCACCGGCATGTCAAAAGTGGTGATGTTTGACTTTAAAACAGGCCAAAAAGCCACGATCACTGAGCCATTGTTATCGGCTTTAAAAGCAAACTCTCAAACCGAATAATTAGGATTAGCAATGCAATATAGTCAATTAGGCAGTAGTGGTGTTAGCGTTTCAAGAGTGTGTTTAGGTAGCATGACCTGGGGAGTACAAAACACCCAACATGATGCCGACCAACAGATAGCCTATGCGCTTGAGCAGGGTGTGAACTTTATTGATACAGCAGAAATGTATGCTGTTCCTCCCTCTCCCGATACCTACGGTAAAACAGAAGAAATTATAGGCAATTGGATAGCACGTAATTCACAAAAACGAAAAGACATTGTTATTGCAACTAAAATTGCCGGTAATGGGCTTTCATGGATCCGTGATGGCGGTGATATTACTCGCCAAGCTGTTATTGATGCCGTTGATCAGTCTCTAAAGCGCTTACAAACAGATTATATTGACTTATACCAATTACATTGGCCAAATCGTCGCACTCCTCATTTTGCAAGGCAATGGCCTGGCATGCTTAAATTTACTGATGTCGATGCAAAACAACACACCGCTGATATGCTTGATATTTTAGAGGGGTTAGATGCGTGTGTTAAAGCAGGAAAAATTAAGCATTGTGGGCTTTCTGATGATACGCCTTGGGGAATTAGCCAATTTTTAAATTTATCAAAAGAGCATAACTTGCCAAAAATGGTGTCTATCCAAAACGAGTTTAGCCTAGTACATGCCAAAGATTGGCCTTATTTAATAGAACAATGTGTACATGAAGATATTGCTTATTTACCTTGGTCACCATTGGCCGCAGGGCTATTAACCGGTAAATACCTAAATGGAGCACGCCCTGAAGGCTCCCGCTGGACATTTATGCAGCGTAACGGTATTTTTCGTGATACGCCACAATCACAACAGGCGACCAAAGAGTATGTTGAACTTGCCCATGCACACGCTATCACCCCAGCTCAATTAGCGCTGGCTTGGAGTAATCAAGTTGATGGAGTGACATCATCTATTATTGGTGCCACTACTATGGCGCAATTAAAGGAAGACATTGATGCGTTTGACCTAACACTAAGCGATGACGTGTTATCAGCGATTGATATCATATTTAGAAATAATCCAATGCCTTACTAATGAAATCAAGCAAAGGGTAAATGTTATTCAATAATGTTGATTCTTTGCTATTCTTTATGTTTATTTTTTAAGCGCTAAGGTATAATTAAATACAGTCATTTAATAAAGAATTATCAGCTTTTTATGGATACAGCTCGTTATTTCTGCCTGCTATTTTTAATATTCTCGAGTAACAGTATTAGCCAATCTAAAAATCAGCTCACTGAAATTTTATGGCTACAAAGCAACACACCACCTTTTCACTTAGACTCAGAGAATACTCAAATGGGCTTGTGTGATAATTTAACTAAGCAACTAATCAGTAGTATAAAGGATGTAAAACATACTCGATTATTTGTTCCACAAAAACGAATTAATAAATATATCAAAGAAGGCAAAAATGTCTGCTTTCCATGCGTAATCCATAAAAAGAGCACCAACGAAGTCTATACATACTCACGTCCTACCTCTATCTACCCTGAGTTTAGTATTATTACAACTAACCAAAAAGCAGAAACACTTACTAAAGCACATGGTAATCCTATAAATTTAATTAGTTTACTTAGCGATGAACGCTTTACCTATGGACAAGCCGCAGCACGACGTTTTTCACCACACATAAATATGATTATTGAAAACTCTTTGAGCCATCATAACGTGTCCTTGAGCTTAAGTAGTGATAATGAGAGTGGCGTTGTGATCGATAGGTTGAGGCATGGCTTTTTAGACTACTCGCTCGATTACCCTTTTATGGCCAGTTACTTTAACCAGCAACAACACCCTATAAAAATAGTTAGTATACCCATAGCTCAAAATACGCGCTCATTAATCAAAGGAGCTGTAGGCTGTGCGACTAATGCGCCTAATGATTTTGCTAATCAGGCAATTAAGAAAATTAATGCGGCATTAGAAAGTACCATACTAGAATCAGCGGCTCATCAACTAAGCCAGCGACACTGGCTAAGTGAACATATCGATAATTTTGATAAACAATATTATCAACACATAATTAACTTTGACTCACAGACCAATGATGCTCCAATAAACACTGCTGACCAGAATAAAGAGCAACGTTGAACTCTCGTCCAGTACTAACCATCCCTACGCCAGCAGGAGTGCCAGTCATAATAATGTCGCCTTCTTCGAGGCTCATAAACTGACTAACCTCAGCCAATATTTGTGCAGGTTGGTGCAACATAAGTTGGCTATCACCATGTTGAACCGGCTTGCCATCAATATGTAATTCAAATATAAACGATGTCATTTCTGGCGTTAATTCAATAAACTCACTAAATAATGCTGAGCCATCGAATGCTTTAGCACGTTCCCACGGCAAGCCCTTTTCTTTTAAACTGCTTTGCAAAGCTCGCTTAGTCAAATCGAGTCCAATCCCTACCCCTGCAAGCTGCTTATTTTTAATCACAAAGCACAATTCAGTTTCATAATGTAATGTATCACCGTTATGGGAAGAGAGTAAGGTATTAGTGATCGCGCTATTAGGCTTATTAAAAATTACCATTTGCTCAGGGTGTTCGTTGTTTAATTCAGCAATATGCGCACTGTAATTGCGCCCCACACAGACTATTTTTGAAGGCTGTATGTTCTGCGAAGCCAGCTTTATTTGATTCATTCTCTCACCTGTTAATTACATAACGCGTTTAATATTTCGGCATACTCTCAAATAATTAACGCAAAAGCGAATGCAGTTTTATTATGTTTTTATGATAACTATTGAGCTGAATATAATCAATCACATAGAATGGAATGAAAGTAAGAAGGGACTAATTTGGTAGGTTTTTGTATACGCGGTTTTAAAGCAATAAGCAGGTACATTTAGTACCTGCTTATTGATGTTTGTTAATAGGTTATTGACTACTTACAAGTAACACTACTTTGCTCGACAGCATTTGCTGTAATAGCCAGCTTAGCAATAGATACATGCCAATCACCTTGCGTGCTTAACTGCCAAGGGGTGAACACTTGTGCTAAATCAACACCTTGCTCTGCAAAACAACTTAAGTTGATGTTTAATGTTTGCCATTGACCTGATTGCTCAAGGTTATCAGTAATATCAAACTTACCCTGACAACTATCACCACACCCCATACCAACCCATAACGGACTAGCCGCGGCTTTATCTACTTTAATTTGCATTTGCAGTTGGCCATTACTCTCAACGTATGAGCGTAAGTCAGATGGGAATGCCGCGGCTAAATTAACCCCAGCCATTGCTTGGCCATTAAAACGAATAGCGCGCGCATCTTCTTGCACCTCTTTATCAAATGTTTGGATGCTCACCGCACCTAATGACTCGCGACTGCTCGCCACCGTTTTTTGTTGCTCACCACTTTTTAAAACCAGTGACCACGGTGCTTTAATTGCACGCTCAAACAATACTAAATCATCCAGTTTTTCAGTCTGTTGAGTTTGCTCCAGCAAGTCATCTTTTAAGACATTACTATCGTTGTAAGTTAAACCAAAACCATAAGGAAGTAATGGGCTGTAAGCTTCGTCGTTACGGTTTTCATTATCAATTGGATTATTAGGCCATGAAAACGATAATTTCCCTTTAAAGTCATGATTAATTGAACCGTCTGCATTTTTAAACAAGACATCGCTAATAGCATCGCCTTCACTACCTGGAAGCCAAATAGCAACGAACGCATCACTGGCGTTAAGCTCAGCATTAACCCACATAGGGCGACCGCTTATAAATAATGAAACAACAGGAATTCCCGCATCTTTAAACTTACGCAGTAGCGCTAAGTCGCTTTTATTACCGCGCTGGTATTCGAGGTTATCAACATCACCATTACCCTCTGCGTATGGTTGCTCACCAAACACCACAATGGCGACATCAGGGCGTGCTGTATATTCCCCTTCAACGCTCAGCGCTGCACTGCCACCAGCTTGCTCTACAGTATCTTTAATACCTGCATAAATAGAGCTGCCACCAGGAAAATCACTGTTTTTATTACCTGTACCTTGCCACGTAACACTCCAACCACCCGACTGCATACCTATGTTATCAGCCCCTATGCCTGCGACTAATACGTTGGTTTTAGGTGATAATGGCAGTAACTGCTGCTTATTTTTAAGTAATACTAAAGACTCGCGTACAGCCTGTTTAGCCACTGCACGGTGTTCGCTACTACCAATAATTTCAGTTTTTCCAGACAGGGGACGCTTCGCAGGGCTTGGTTTATCAAATAACCCTGCACGCATTTTAACGCGTAAAATACGCGTTACTGCATCATTAATTCTACTGAGTGGGATTTCACCGCTATTAGCTTGGTTAACCAAGTTGCTAAATAATGGTTTCCACTCATCCGGTGCCATGTATACGTCTAAGCCCGCATTAGCCGCTTGAGCACAGTTACTATTAGAACAACCTTTAACCTGCCCGTGGCCATTCCAGTCACCGACAACAAAGCCATCAAAACCCATTTTATCTTTAAGCACATCGGTCAGTAAATATTTACTGCCGTGAATTTTTTCACCATGCCAGCTATTAAACGAGGCCATTACCGTTTGTGCACCTGCACCCAAACCACCAACATAACCTTGAGCATGAAGCGCAAATAATTCTTCTTCAGAGGCGATATTATTACCTTGATCATCGCCATTCACAGTACCGCCATCACCTAAAAAATGCTTAACCGTACTAACTACCCGCGTATCTGATAAAAAGTCTTCATCAACAGCGCCTTGTAAGCCTTTAACAATTGAGGCTGAATATGCTTTTACTATTTCAGGGTCTTCAGAATACCCCTCGTAAGTGCGACCCCAACGATCATCTCGCACTACGGCAACCGTAGGTGCAAATACCCAGTCAATACCGGTAACCATAACTTCACGCGCCGTTGCTGCGGCAATTTTTTCAATAAGTTCAGGGTTGTTCGCCGCCCCTAAACCAATATTATGCGGAAATAAAGTCGCACCAATCACATTGTTGTGTCCATGTACCGCATCAGTGCCCCACATTGTAGGAATCGTGCTGCCATCGAGAGAATCATCAATAGACGCTTGATACATCTTTTCAGCTAAATCAACCCAGTCTTCGGGGGTTGCATGTTTATTGTTATTTGGAAACGAGCCACCGCCATTTAAATAGGAGCCAAAGCCATATTTACGCATATCTTCAACCGTAATATGACGAATTTCAGGTTGGATCATTTGCGCTATTTTTTGCTCTAGCGTCATGGTCTTTAGCATATCTGCGATTTTTTGCTCCATTTGAGCATCGCTTTTAATACCGGTTTCTATTGTTGGCCAAATTTCTTTTTGATTTGTCGCATCGCTAGCACTGTTAGAGGGTTGCGAACAACCGCTGCTGGTTATTGCTGCTAGCATCAGTGCAGTGACTGAAAAAGTTCGTTTAATAATCATAGCATTCACCTAAAACTTAAAGACGAGTTGACGTTGTTTTTTTTGCACCAAACAGCGCGAAGTAAGTAATATATAAATAGCAGCCAATAGGCAGTATAAGCGCTAACTGCACACCGATATTGTCAGCCAGCATACCTTGTAGTAATGGAATAATAGCTCCACCTACAATCGCTAAGCATAAAATACCCGACCCCTGTGAGGTGTATTTACCCAAGCCTTGAAGCGCTAAACTAAAAATAGTAGGGAACATAATAGAGTTACACAGACCAACCAATAAAATAGCCCACATAGCGAGTGACCCTTGACCTGTCATTGCAATTAACACTAACACACCGGCCAAAATACCATGACAAGCTAACACCTTGGCTGCATTTAATCTTTGCATAATCGCAGCGCCAGCAAATCGCCCTATCATTGCACCTGCAAAATAATAGCTAATATAATGTGCAGCTTGTTGCTCAGGTAAACCTGCAATATGGTCAAGGGTTAAAAAGCCGACTAAAAAGCTACCAATCGCAACTTCAGCACCTACATAAACAAAAATACCAATAGCGCCCAAAATAAGATGGCGATATTTCCAAACACTGCCTAAGTCAACAAACTCAGTGTCACCTTGATTTTCAGCTTCACTATCAATCGCTTTACCGAGTTTAGGTAACTTCAAAAAAGCAAAAATAATAGCCAGTGTCAGTAAACTTGCACTGAGCATTAAGTAAGGGAACTTAACTTGTTCGGCTGTAGCTTGACTAATTTCAGACAAAATCAACCAACTACCAAATAATGGCGCAACCGTTGTTCCTAAAGAGTTAAAAGCTTGGGTCATAGTTAAACGCGAAGACGCTGTTTTTGCAGGCCCTAATACGCTTACATAAGGGTTAGCAGAGACTTGTAAAATAGTGATCCCTGAAGCAAGCACAAATAAAGCAAGTAAAAATAGTTCGTAAACATGTGCCTCTGCAGCGGGGTAGAATAATGCACACCCTATCGAAGCGACAACCAAACCAACAACAATACCAAATTGGTAACCTATTTTACTAACGAGTTTTCCTGCAGGAATTGACATAACAAAGTAGGCACCAAAAAAACAAAATTGTACCAACATTGCTTGGGTGTAATTAAGGGAGAACATTCCCTTTAAATACGGAATTAAAATATCGTTCAGGCAGGTAAGAAAACCCCACATAAAAAACAAGGTCGTAAGCGATGTTAACGCAAAGGTGTGTGTAGACCCTGGTTTTTGGCTGTTTTCTGCTGCCGGTAGTGGCTGTGTGATATGTGCCATAGTATAATCTCTAATTATTTATAATTATCAGATTGTTACCTCTATTTAATTGCGTTTAGTAAAACTTAAAAAGCAGATAATAGTTGCAACACCAAATGTAAGCGCTTACATTTATAGCATACAGAGAAAATTTATCAATTTATTTACAAATAATATTGTAAGCGCTTACATTGCTGTATTATACAATTTCTATTGCTTAGCTAATTACGGTAAAGCGCATTATTACTGCAAGCTTAAGGACGTATCTCATTGTGTTTAAAACAATTTATTTGCCAGGCACGTCAGCCCTTTTAAAATCGCCGTTTATTTTTGGTGTTGCCACGGCCTCTTTTCAAATAGAGGGAAGCCACAACACGCGCCTACCATGTATTTGGGATACTTTTTGTAGCAAACCAAACACCATTGCAGATAACAGTAACGGCAATCACGCCTGTGAGCATGTAAAATATTGGCAACAAGACGTTCAAATGATTGCCGATTTAGCCGTTGATGCCTATCGACTTTCTATTTCTTGGCCCCGCGTTTTACACCAAGATGGAAGTTTAAACATTCAGGGCATGGCGTTCTATAAGTCATTACTACAAGCTCTTAAAGCACGCAATATTAAAACTTATGTCACTTTATATCACTGGGATTTGCCACAACATTTAGAAGACAACGGTGGTTGGCTAAATCGCGATACCGCGTATAAATTTGCTCATTACGCTCATATAGTAACTCAGCAACTAGAGGGCTTAGTGGATTCTTATGCGACCTTAAACGAACCGTTTTGTAGTGCCTACCTAGGCTATGAAATAGGGGTACATGCACCAGGCATAAAAAGTCAAAAAGCAGGACGCCAAGCGGCGCACCATTTACTACTAGCCCATGGACTTGCGATGCAAGTGATACGCAAAAACTGCCCTAAGATAGAGGCCGGTATTGTGCTTAATTTTAGCCCTGCCTATCCATTTACTCCTGACGATGAACGCGCTGCTAAATTAGCTGATGACTATCATAACCAATGGTATATTCAGGCAGTGCTGGAAGGCCGCTACCCTGAAGTGATTAAGGAGCTTGCAAATGATGCAAAACCTGATGTTGCAAATGGCGACATGGCAATTATTAGCCAAAAAATCGATTTTTTAGGGGTTAATTACTATACTCGTATCCATTACAAAAATACGCCAGATCATTGGTTTAGCGAAGCTCCTTTAGAGAATATTGCCACTACTGATATGGGCTGGGAAATATACCCACAGGGATTGTGTGAACTCCTACTTTCATTAAATGATCGTTACACGCTACCCAAAGTATATATAACTGAGAACGGTGCAGCGATGGCCGATGTATTAATAGATGGAAAAGTAGATGACATACATCGTATCAATTACTACCATACACACCTTAATGCCGTTCATAATGCCGTTGAGCAAGGCGTTAATGTGCAAGGCTACTTTGCATGGAGTTTAATGGATAATTTTGAATGGGCCTATGGCTATGAAAAACGCTTTGGGCTAGTCTATGTTGATTACCAAACTCAACAACGCACCTTAAAACAAAGCGCAATTGCGTATCGTGATTTTCTTAAACAGCGCCAAAAATAATAATGAGTGGCTTTTATGCTGAGTAAAAAAGAAAAAATAGCTTATGGCCTAGGTGATACGGCCAGTAATATTATTTTTCAAACCGTAATGCTATTTTTAACTTTTTTCTACACCGACATTTTTGGTATTTCGCCTGCTGTTGTTGGTACCCTTTTTTTAGTCGTCAGAGTCATTGATGCAGTTACAGACCCAATAATGGGCGCCCTGACCGATGCCACTCATACAAAATACGGTAGCTACCGACCTTATCTACTTTGGCTTGCCATCCCCTTCGCTGTTATAAGCGTGATTACCTTTACTACCCCCGCGATGGATGACGGCAACAAAATTATTTACGCGTTCGTTACCTACACCTTGCTAATGTTGGTTTATACCGCAATTAACATTCCTTATTCGGCACTTGGCGGCGTACTCAGTAGCAATCCTAACGAACGGGTTTCTATTCAATCATATCGATTTGTGTTTGGCATGCTGGGGGGGTTATTGGTTACGAGCTGCACTTTACCTTTAGTAAAGTGGTTTGGGGAGGGTAATAACGAGTTGGGCTATCAACTCACCATGCTGGTTATGAGTTGTCTTGGTGTAGTGTTATTTCTAATTTGTTTTCGTTACACCAAAGAGCGGGTGATAAATCCACCACATAAATTATCTTTAAAAACACAACTTCACGTTTTATGGCAAAATCAGCCGTTTAAAATATTGTGTATGGCAGCACTGATATTATTGACCAGTATGGTGCTGCGCACGACATTAGCTATTTACTATGTAAAGTATGTTCTTGGAAAAGAAGATTTAATCACCGAATTTGTGACTTTAGGTATGGTCGGTAATATTATAGGCTGTGCGTGTGCGCAACCTTTAAGTAAACGCTTAGATAAAAAAACGGCTTATATTTATCTGCAATATATTTCTGCCATATTGAGCTGTTTTGCTTTTTTTGTCCCTAATGAGCAAGTTTTACTCGCCTTTTTAATGTATTTTTTATGGTGCTTTTTCACTCAAATGGCGACACCTTTATTGTGGGCAAAAATGGCAGATGCTATTGACTACGGAGTTTGGCAAAATGGTCAACGACTCACGGGTTTGGTTTATGCAAGCGTGGTATTTTTTATCAAATTGGGGCTCGCATTAGGCGGCGCTATAGCGGGTTGGTTACTTGCGTATTATCAGTATCAAGCCAATGTAGAATTAAGCGAAGCAACTAAAAGCGGTATTTTAACCTCATTTACACTCTACCCTGCTATTGGCAGTATACTTGTGGCTTTAATAATGACTAAATACAACTTAGATAACAAAACCATAAAAAAAATCACCGCCGATTTAACACAAAAAAGTAATTTGTAACAAGGAATAGTATGGCCACCATTTATGAGGTGTCAAAGCTTGCAGGGGTATCACTTGCCACTGTTTCAAGAGTAATGAACAACAATGCAAACGTAAGTGATGCAACCAGAAAAAAAGTGACTTTAGCGATGGAAGAATTAGGCTACCGCCCAAATTCTATTGCGCAATCACTGGCCTCTAATTGCTCTAATAGTGCTGGCTTATTGGTTTCTGAGTTAAAAGGTCCTTTTTATGGCCCTATGATGAGCGGCATAGAAAACACCCTCAGAAAACAAGGTAAACACGTTATTATTACCGCAGGGCACAGTGACGCAGAGCGAGAACAACAAGGCATAGAGTTTTTAATTAGCCGTAATTGTGATGCACTTATTTTGCATGTTGAAGCGGTTAGCGATGAATATTTAATAAAGCTGAGCAAAGGTAAAACGCCGTTTGTTTTACTTAATCGCCATATTCCTGAGCTCGCCGATCGCTGTATTATTCTTGATAATGTTAAAGGGGGCTATTTAGCGACTAAATACATTCTTGAGTCTGGTCACAAAAACATTGCTTACATTAGCGGTCCTTTATGGAAAAAAGACGCTCAAGAACGTTTAAACGGACATAAACAAGCACTTGCTGAACATGCCATTGAGTTTGATGAAAACAGTTTGTATGAAGGTGACTTTATAGAGGACAGCGGCTACGAAGGATTTACTGCTCTTTATAAAAAAAATCCCGCCATTACCGCCTTAGTGTGCGCCAATGACGAAATGGCAACGGGTGCAATGGTCAGTGCCAGAGAGCATGGCATTGAACTACCCGCACAACTTTCAATAATAGGCTACGATAACGTGTTCTTTACCCGCCATGTATACCCCCCTTTAAGCACTATTAATTACCCAATAGATGAAATGGGTAAAGTAGCTGCACAGTGGGTACTGAGCCATGTATATCAAAAAAGCGTACAGCCTATTCAAACTTTATTTCAGCCCGAATTAGTCATACGCCAATCGGTCGTTAATATTACCTAGCTAATTATTATATAAATTGGCAAATAGTGGCGTTAAACAAGTTTACTTAATAACGCCAAGTTTATTGGTTTAAGCAAAACTTGCTCTATTTCTAGCTGTCTAATGTGTACGGCATCAGGCTCCATTCCACTAATAATAACTCGTTGAATATCAGGATAGTGTTCTTTAATAAACCCAGCAAGCTCTAAACCTGAACCATCGGGTAAATGCATATCGAGTAATACTTTGTCGTAATTACTGTTATGCTCAAGCGTCGCCTTACAGTCTTTGACACTTGTTGCTATATCCGTGTCTACATCCAAACTTTCTAATAATAACTGAGTAATTTGTCCGGCATCAGCATCGTCTTCCACTAATAAAAAACGCTTTATGCTAGTATTATGTTTTGGCGTTGGCTGTATCGATGAAACACGTTGTGTTTTTTCCCCCAGCGCTGACTCTAAGCATTGGTATAGTAAGTTTGAATCCACAGGTTTGGCAATCATATCGTCAAACCCTAACGCGGTTAGTTCGTTATGAATGCCTTTCATGGTGGCCGCGGTTAAAGCAATAATCGCCCCTTTAAACCCTAACTTTCTAAGTTCAATGGCTGCTTCTTTTCCGCCCATCACCGGCATATGAATATCTAAAAATATAATATCGTAAGCGGCGCGCCCTTCTGCGAGTTGCTTTTTAACCTTATCAAGCGCTTGTTTGCCATTATCGGCATAATCTACATCTGCACCCGCTGAGCCAATTAAATGGCCAACTAACACGCGTAAATCGCGTAAGTCATCCACCACCAACACTTTGCCACTTACTTCGCATGGCGCTACTTTTTGCTGCATGTTGGGGGTTAAATCAAGTTTTAATAAATTGCGCTCTACCTGTCTGATATCACCAGGGTATAAGGAAATGGTAAACGTTGAGCCCTCACCTACATAAGAATCTAATGAAATAGTACCCTGCATACGACTAAGTAGCTCAGAACAAATAGCTAATCCCAAGCCCGCACCACCTACTGAGCGCGACTCTACATCGGCAATTTGCTCAAAAGGCTTAAAGATGAGTGCTTGTTTTTCTGGAGCAATACCCAAGCCTGAATCTTTAATGCTAAAAAAGAGCATTTCACGATCAGCCACCGTCTCTGTCCATGCATTAACGATAATTTCGCCTTGCTCGGTAAATTTTATCGCATTATTGATCAGGTTAATGAGAATTTGTCGTACCCGAGTAGCATCTACACGAATAACTAATGGCAAAGGCTCCAGTGATTCAAATTTTAATGATAAACCTTTATCAAGGGCTGATACACGCATTAGCGTAAACACGTCGGCCATTAGGCTATCAAGATTAACATCCCCCAAGCTTAGCTCAAGCTTATCGACTGCAATTTTAGATAAATCTAAAACATCATTCAGTAAGCTCAATAAGTGTTTGCCATTACGATAAATAACACCCAACTCATTTTCAGCTTGCTTGCTAAAATCACTGAGCATAAGTAGTTCGGTATAGCCTAAAATAGACGACAAGGGAGTTCGCAGTTCGTGGCTTAAATGCGCTAAAAAGCGGTCTTTTGAACGGTTTTCAGCCTCCGCTTTTAAACGCTCAACTCGCTCATCTTCTACATCGCGGCGCGCTAATGCATAACGAATAGAACGGGCAAACCGGCTACCACTCATTTCACTTTTAACTAAGTAATCAACCGCACCAGCATCAAGCGCAGCCGAATCTAGCGCATCGTTAGATTGCCCCGTTAACATGATAATAGGCCCACAAAAGCCATTCTTAATCGCTTGCTTTAAAACACTTAAGCCATCTGAGGCACCTAAGCGATAGTCAAGCAGGCAAATATCATGCTCATTTTTACTTAGTACATGTATTGCCTGCTCAGGAGAGCTTATCCAGTCTATGTCAAACACATGGGAACTGAGCTGCTCTAAATAGTCACGAGTAAGAATGTAATCATCTTCATCATCTTCAACCAATAGCAGTTTCGTTGCCTTTGCTAACATAGCGTCTCCTATTTTAATTATATGCTTAATCGTTAAACGTGCTTGGTAGCTCTACAAATTCAACCCAGTATTTACCTAACGTTTTCATCAACTCAACTAAACCATCAAAAGTTACTGGCTTGGTAATATATGAAGCCGCACCTAAATCGTAACCTTTAACCATATCCTCTTCTTGCTTTGAAGTAGTTAAAATAACAACGGGAATACCTTTTAAATTAGGGTTGGCTTTAATCGCTTGAAGTGCTTCACGTCCATCCATTCTCGGCATGTTTAAGTCGAGTAAAATCAAGCCAGGTCTTGGTGACAGGGTTTTATCTTCAAACTTCCCTTTACGCTCTAAATACTCTAAAAGCTCTACACCGTCTTCAACAAAGTGTAATTCATTTAAAACGCGACTTTCAGCGAGGGCATCTTGGGTTAATAAACGATCATCTTCATCATCGTCTGCCATTAAAATGGTAATGGGTTTTACGTTTGTTAATGGCATATTATGCCTCTCCTTGTAATGTGAATAACTCTGCATCCACAGGTAGTTTAATAATGAAGGTTGCGCCTTCATTAGGGGTGCTTATTGCTGTAATAGTTCCGCCATGTCGCTCTACAATTCTGCGACACACAGATAAACCTATGCCGGTTCCTTTATATTGAGAACGCCCATGTAAACGCTGAAATGGCACAAATATTTTATCTGCATACTCAGCTGAAAAGCCGATACCAT
This sequence comes from Pseudoalteromonas sp. ND6B, assembly GCF_000764215.1. NCBI lineage: Bacteria > Pseudomonadati > Pseudomonadota > Gammaproteobacteria > Alteromonadales > Pseudoalteromonadaceae > Pseudoalteromonas > Pseudoalteromonas sp. ND6B. The sequence continues at coordinate 113,801 of NZ_JQFL01000003.1, read as the reverse complement.
TATCTTTTACAGTAATAACATGCCAACTTACTTTACTATTATGGTCTTCACTAAACTCGCTAATTCGTTCAAAGCTAATATCAATAACAGGGTTTACGTTAGGCGCTCTAAACTTCACAGCATTTGAAATTAAGTTTAAAAACAGCTGATGCATTTGACTCGGATCAGCCTGAATGATTGGCATATCAACCGTTATCACTTGCGCATTAGACTCATTAATGGCTATTTCTAAATCGCTTAAAATATCATTAAGTATGCTATTTAGATTGGTGTCGGTAAAATCTTTACCTCGAGTTGTTACTCGAGAGAACTCTAATAAATCATTAATTAAATTAGACATGCGCTGCGCAGCATTTTTCATTCGAGCAATGTAGTCAGTTCCCTTTTCACCTAACTCGTCTTTAAACATGCTTTCAAGACGATCGCTAAATGCTTGAATTTTTCTCAGCGGCTCTTGCAAGTCATGACTGGCAACAAAAGCAAACTCTTCTAACTCACGGTTACTGCGACTTAACTCATCAGAATATAACGTAAGTTCTTGGGTACGTTCGGTCACTTTACTGGCTAAGGTTTCGTTTTGCATTTCGAGCTCAGCTCGATATACCGCCGCATTTTTTAAGTTAAGCCGCGCAAGTAAAAACATACCGCCAATAAGTAAAGCACTCGTGATGGCTGTAATTGCAAAAGTGATTTTTGCCTCGTTTTTTATTTGCGCTAATTTAGAAAAGTGACTGACTTTAAATAACAGCTCACGATCTTGGATATCATTAACAAGTACACGAATCTCTCGGTATAGGTCACGCCCTTTATGAGAGTTGAGTATGAGCATTGCACGTTCTTCTTTGTCATTTAATGCTAATTGAACTGTGCTTTTAAGCTCAGCAATTTTACTATCAACTAATAAAATTAACGTTGCAATACGCTCAGCTTGCCCCTCAATTTCAGAGTTTAAAGAGCGAACATAATCGGTTTGCGATTCAATTTGTGCAACCGCATCGTAATATGGAGCTAAGTAATCATCGTCCTGCGTTAATAAATACCCGCGCTGCCCTGATTCAGCCTGCACTACAGAGAGATGCATTTGCTCAATGGCTGTACTTAGCATATTAGTGTTATCTAAACTTTGCTGAGTACGCGTTAAGCCTTGTATGGTATTAACCGCTAAAAATGCATTACCTACAATAATGCATAGTATTATGGAGATAAATAACGCCCATATAACATTTGCTTTGCCTTGCTGTTTGCGTTTAATCATTTATCGTCCTGGTTTTTATTATTTTGAGTCTGAAATAAGCTGTAAACTGTCACTACATGCTTGGCAATTAACAATTATTTTATCGAGTGCCTCGAGTGCTTTTTCGACGGGCATATCGTTTTCAAGTACTAGCTTGATAAGCTCAGCATTCATTGAAATACGATTTAACGGTGCCCGCGCATCATGTACTAATTCGTTTAAAGGCTTTATTTGTTTAGTTAATGCCATACTATCCTCATGTTGTTTTATTTATATTCGCCAATGCCACCATATGCGTTAAGGCGGTTATAAAGCGTTTTAGTACTTATACCTAACATTTGTGCAGCCAATGTTTTATTACCTTGTACTTTATCGAGTGTTGCATGAATAAGCTCTTTTTCAACTTCTTCAATGGTTTGTCCTGCAGAAACCTGATTTTCCTGAGCTTGATTATTTACTCGTGAAAAAGGTGACTCTAGGTTATCAGGCAGTGCCACATCGCTTGTTTGTGGATCGCTCATAATAAAAGCGCGATGAATTGCATGACGAAGTTCACGTACATTACCTGGCCAGTCGTACGTTTGCAGCTCTTTAAGTTGCTCGTTCGTCCAGCTAAAAGCAGTGCCATTTTCGTCATTTAACTGCTCTAAAAAGACTTTTGCCAATAATGGAATATCGTCTTTTCGTTCACGTAATGGCGGTATATCAATAGGAAATACGGCAAGCCTGAAGTATATATCTTCACGTAAAATATTATTTTGGGCTAAATCGATTAAAGAACGGTTGGTCGCAGAAATAACGCGGCAGTTAGTTGGAATTTCTCGGTTGCCACCTACCCTTGTTACTTTTTTTGTTTCTAATACGCGCAATAAATTAGGCTGCATGCCAATGGGCATTTCAGTGACTTCATCTAAAAATAAGGTGCCATCATTTGCCTGTTCAAACACGCCCTCTTTGCGGGCTATCGCCCCTGTAAAGGCACCTTTTTCATGACCAAATAATTCACTGCCAATAAGCTCTTTTGAAAGGGCGCCACAGTTGCTAGCAACTAAAGGTCCTTCGCATTGACTGGCATTATGAATCGCTTGTGCAACCACTTCTTTACCGGCACCACTTTCACCTACTAACATTACGTTAGCCTGTGTTTTAGCAACACGCTCTATCATAGTATAGAGCTTTTGCATTGCCTCAGATTCACCAATTAAGGTATCAAAATGATGGGTGATAGCGTTTTTCTTAGCTTTTTTAACAGTTTTTTTAGGACCGTTTAAAACCAGTTCTAAATCTTCTCGCTGCAGCGGCTTTAATAAATGCGTTACATTGGGCTCACACATATCGGCTAAAATCCCCTTAACCGATGGGTGACCTGAAATAAGAGTGACTTTAGGAGATTGACCAATCATTTTTAAATGATCTAATAAATGCAAGCCACTGCCATCGGGTAACATGAAATCCAGTAATACATGATCAAAGGAATTATTCTCAAACCACTGATGCGCTTCTTCTAAACTGGTCGCAGTTTGAATATTATGCCCAAGAAACTCAACAATGTGACAAATAACATCACTAAATTCGATGTCGTCATCAACTAAAAGTATATTTAACATGATTAATCCCTATGCTTTTTTATTATTCTACTCACCCCTTTAAACAAATGAAAGGTATTCAGAGCAGGACTAAAACAATGACATTTTATTTTTTAATAGTTCGCCATTATAACTACAGATATATGTATAAACGCTTAAATTAACAATCTTTTCAGTTAATTACTTTTTAACAATGAAGTAATTAATACAACCAACTGATATAATTTACCTTTATTGCTGGAGTCGTTATGCGCCTATTAAAAACCACTATTCACCCCACTATTAATATTACTCAAGGTCGTCAGTTTACTCGCCCTACTGCTCGCGCAATTGTATTTAAACAGCAGTACATTTTATTAATGTACACTCAGCGCTATGACGATTTTAGTTTACCCGGTGGTGGCGTAGACTTACACGAAAGCATTGAACAAGGACTTATCAGAGAGCTTAATGAAGAAACTGGCGCGCAAAATATAAAAATCTGTAGTGAGTTTGGCCTCTATGAAGAATATCGTCCTTGGTACAAAGATGACTTTGATATTATTCATATAAAGTCATACTGTTATGTATGCGAAATTAACGAACAACTCGGCCAAGCACAGCTTGAGCACTATGAGCAACAAAATGGTATGCAAGCTAAATGGGTAAATATTTTTGAGGCGATAGCTCACAACGAACGCACATTAGCTAATAGCGATAAACAAGGATTGTCGATTATTCGAGAAACCTTTTTATTAAAAGAAATTGCCAAACAGTTCTTTTAATAAGTTTACATTGCTGCATTTTACGTTCCTACTTGAGGTTCAGCAAGACTTTTTTACTAATATAAAATCGATATAAACCAAATAAGTTACTACTTAAAAATAGGCTTTCCATAATTATTGCCACAGGGGAGCCAGCAAAAATATTATGCGTTATCCAAAAAGAGGTTCCCACCACCATACATAACCTCAAGTGCAAGTCTCTATTTTGAAATGAAGCAATGGTTTGTATTAATGTCGCCACCAGCGCAAAGCCACTAAACCAATCTTGCCATGTTAAATAAACGGCTAAACAACTCACTGCCATAAATCCAAACATGGCCCAAGTATGCTTAAAGTATATGCAGTAAAAATAACGTAACGCGGCAATAAGCATTAAGCAGCCGGCACTGTTATAACCCAAAATAAAAAAGTGGACTGAGGTTAATAACACAGAGGTAAATAAACAACATAAGATAATGCGTCGGGACTTAAACTGAAATGAAGCTAAGTCGAGTAAAGTCGCGACGGCAACCAATGATTGGGCAATTAAAAACATAACACTCCAAGGCACTAAAGGCATAAAAATGAGGAGTGTATAGTGCTTTATATAAACAGCACTTAACTTAAGTTAAGTCGCTTACGAATTCGTGATAACGAAATGGCCGAAATACCTATATACATAGCCACTTGGCTTAAGCTTAACTGCGCCAACCAATGCGGTTTATGTTTAAGCAAGTAACAGTATCGCTGCTCGGGGCTGTTGAGTAATAAAAATGCTTCTTTGGCTTCTTTAAATATTAGTTGCTGCGCAATTAGCTGCTGCTTAATAAGTTGGTACTGTGCTTGCTCAAATAGTGTTAGCGGTACTTTAATTACACTGGCTTCATTAATTACTTTTAATTGGTAAAAAGCGGGGCTTGAGGTCATCCAATTGGCAAACAGCAATGCAAACTCATTTTTAAAATAAAACTCTTTGCATTTTTGCCCGCCATCAATATCATCATGAATAGCACCTAAAACCCCCTCCACAATTAAATAGCCATAACGCTGTACATCGCCTTGGGGCAATAACACGGTATTGCGCGCGACAAGCTGTTGAGGGTAAATACCTGCCAATTGTGTTTTAAGCTTATTTATAAGCACTTCATAACTATCGCCAAGCGATAAAAGTGGGTTATCAGACATTAAACTCTACCATTTTTCCATTAAAATATGCGTAATATCCGCAGCTGATACCCCCACCCGAGGCACATACTTTTGACCACACCATAAAGGCGAAAAATCACTTTGGCCTGCTTTTTCAGCGCATGTTCTTAATGCAGTTATTGCGCTACTAGCGTGAGGAAACGAAGGCACGCCCTCAGGCATAGTACCTAACTCGAGCATGACGCGGTTTTGAATACCCCGCGCGGCTCGACCTGAAAACAAAGTAGTTAGTGCGGTGCTATCTTGAGCCTGCTCTAAAATAGCTTGCTGATGTAAAGCAGATGTTTTTACCTCTTTACATAATAAATAAGCGCTACCAACTTGAACTCCACTGGCTCCCAGCGCTTTCATATGCTTTACATCATCTGGCGTTGCAATACCTCCTGCAGCAATAATCGGTAATGATAAATGCTCAACACAACGCTTAACTAACTGCTTAGTGGTTTGTTGCAAGCTTAAATCCATTGATAAAAAATGCCCTCGATGCCCTCCAGCTTCTAAACCCTGAGCAATAACAGCATCAGCGCCATTTTTACTGAGCCAAATAGCTTCATCTAAAGTGGTCGCCGTTGAAATTACTTTAGTGCCCCAGCTTTTTATTTGCGCCACAATAGCGTGCTTAGGTAAACCAAAATGAAAACTCACAACCGCCGGTTTATAAGGTGCAATAATATCAACAACGGCTTGGTTTATAGGCTGACGGGATGCCCCTGCGGTTAAACTTTGCGGGTCAATTTCATACTCTGCAAAATAAGGGGTCAGCATATTATGCCATTGCTGCTTTTGTTGGCTGGTGTAATCAGTAACCGAGTGACAAAAAAAGTTTAGATTAAATGGTTTATCTGTTTTTTGAGTAAGTAAGTCGAGCTGTTCAACTAACTGTGCTGGCGATAACATAGCGCAAGGCAACGACCCTAGCCCGCCAGCTTCACAAACGCTTGCAGCCAATTCAACGTTTTGTACACCCGCCATAGGCGCTTGAATAAGAGGTAAATCGATATTAAACAATGACTGTATCATCTAACTACTCCCTGTAACTTTTTCAACAACTTGCAGTATTTACAGAACCATAGCAAAAACAACGAACAAACAAAATCTAGATTTTTGTATAAAGTAATATAAAAACCATTATTAACAAAAAGTTATGAATTTTTATAAACTATCGCCCAACTGGCTTTGGTTTTGCACCTACCCTATTACATAATTTGTTAGGAGGTAAAATGAGTAACACAGTAGATACGATCAATCCAGCAACCGAGCAAGTCATCAATAGCTATACACTGCTTTCTCAAGCTCAAGCAGAACAAGTGATCGAAAAGTCTCATGAAACATACTTAACATGGCGATTAACCTCGTTTACTGAGCGCGCTAAATACCTGAATAAGCTAGCCTCTTTATTTGAAGAGCAAAAAGAAGCGCTTGCTAAACTGATGACCGAAGAAATGGGTAAAGTGTACGAACAAGGCTTTCAAGAAGTGCAGCTTTGTGCTGACATTTGCCGTTATACCGCAGAACATGGCGCCGATATGCTGAGCGACGAAGAACGCGATATGCAAGGCGGTCGTGCAATTATAAGTTATCGCCCTACTGGCGTGTTGCTAGGTATTCAGCCATGGAACTTCCCACTTTATCAAGTTATTAGATACAGTGCCGCAAATATTATGGCGGGTAATACCACGGTATTAAAACACGCGGGCAATGTATTTGGTATGGCTGAAAAAATAGATACCTTATTTAAACAAGCTGGGTTCCCTGAGCATTGCTTTAGTAACTTACTAATTGACGGAAAAACAGCCAGCGCACTTATCTCTCATAAACACATTAGTGGCGTTACCTTCACAGGAAGTGATGGCACAGGCAAAAAAGTAGCTGAGCAGGCCGGTAAGCACGTTAAAAAAACGGTATTAGAGCTTGGTAGTAACGATGCTTATGTTGTACTTGATGATGCTGACCTCGCACTGGCAGTTAAAACCTGTTTGCAGGGTCGCATTATTAACAATGGCCAAACCTGTGTGGCTGCCAAGCGTTTTGTGGTAGTTGACTCATTATACAATGACTTTAAAGAAGCGCTGAGCCAGCAATTTAAAGCAATTAAAATGGGCGACCCTATGGATAAAGATACGGAACTGGGTCCTATGGCACGCGAAGATTTACGCGACAAAATTCATCAGCAAGTGCAAGACTCGGTAAATGCAGGCGCAAAAGTAATTGTAGGCGGCGAAATTCCGCAGCAAACAGGCTATTACTACCCGCCTACCGTGTTAGAAAATTTATCACCAGGGATGCCTGCATATGATGACGAATTATTTGGCCCTGTCGCATCTTTGATTAAAGCCAAAGATAATGACGACGCTATGCGTATTGCCAACGACTCCCGTTATGGACTAGGCGGCGGTATCTTTTCAAAAGATGAGAAAAAAGCCATTGAGCTGGCTAAAAAGCATTTTGATACCGGTATGATCAACATAAATGGTTACGGACTGGCACAACCGAACCTACCATTTGGCGGTGTTAAAGACAGTGGCTATGGCAGAGAACATGGCGGCTTTGGTATTCGCGAGTTTGTGAATGTTAAAAGCATCATGATTAATAGCTAATATCAGGTACCTGGTTAATAAAACTAAACACCGCGCTTGTAATAAGCGCGGTGTTTTTTTGCCTGATGAATCTAAAAACCTGAATTGGGCTGTTTTAAAAACTCGCGTTCTTCTTCTGTAGACTCCCGCCCCAGTATTTTATTTCGATGCGGGTAACGATTAAATTTATCGATAATCGCTTTATGTTGATACTCAAAGTCTAAGTTATTTTGAATACCTAACGCCTTAAATAGCCGGACTGCTTCCTTATGAATTAACTGCGATTCGCTGTGCATAAAAGGCATATACAAAAATACTCGCTGCTCATCCGTCAACTTCTTATCAAACCCTTTTGTAATGGCCGATTGTGCTAAAGCTAAAGCCATTGAATCACAGGCGAATGATGCTGGCTTGTCACGATAAATATTGCGCGAGAACTGATCAAGCACGATAATTTCAGCTAGGCTGCCTAATGCACTCTCACGCCATTGAAATAACTCACTCGCACTCGCTTGCTGGTGTAATTGGCCAAAACGAGCCTGAATCATCAAATCAAACGCCTCGTCTTTTTGCCACCACTGCTTAGGCTCAAGCTCTGTAAACCAAAAGTCGATAATTTTATTAAACATAATGAATCTCTTTGTTAATTAACACTCAACTAAATAGCTCGCTATATAAAATCCCGCAAATTTAAAAGCACGACCCTAATGTATTAATTTTGCCTTTCGCCTAAAGCCTTTAGCCTAACATCTGTACTTCATCTAGCCTTTTTCAAACCTAGGCACTTTACGTTTATCGGCTTTGCTCATAGCAAGCTCTTGTATGTCTTGCTGTTTAAGCTCGCTGGGCTTTGTTTCGAGTGATTGCTGATTAGCATCTTCATAAACAAGTTCGGTAAGCAGAGCAAAGTGATCGGAGCCATATTTAGCAAGACGTTTGATACGCTTTACAGTAAAACCTGTAGAGTGGAATAAGTGATCGAGCGGCCAGCGCATAAAAAAGTAACCAGCATGAAAAGTGTTATAAAAGCCCCGTCCTTTACGTGGGTCTAAAAAGCCACTGATTTGCATAAATAAACGGGTGCTGCGTGACCAAGCTACATCATTTAAATCGCCGGCGACTATCGTCGGGCGGCTTGGATTTTTAAGCGCTTTAGCCACCATTATTAGTTCGCTATCGCGCGGACGCGATGAATCTTTTTCTGTTGGGCTCGGTGGGGCAGGATGAATAAAGTGGCCTTGCATTTTTAGCCCTTGATGATTTTCAAACAAAATATGAATAGAGGGAATATTATCTTCTATGAGTTCACAAATTTGTGCATCGAGTATGTTAAATTTACTAAATACATGCATGCCGTAGCGGTTATCTTTTGGGCACTGTACTTGATAAGGGTAGTTTTTTTTAAGCACGGACAATTTATCTTGCCACCAACTATCGCTTTCTAAGGTGATAAGTAAATCGGGCTGATATTTATCGACTAAGTTGATTAATTGCTCACTATGTCGATTCGACATCAGTACATTAGCGGATAAGATTCTGATGCTATGATCACTACTTTTTGGCGCTGTTAATACTTCTTTTTTAGCAAACCAAGTGTAGGGATAAATCCACTTAGCTTGAAGCGCACAAATAATTAAAGCAACAGCCGCTATTAATGAGTATGCAATAAAGTCGATTTGCCACATACCTATTAGTGCAACGATAATTACAGCGCTTGCTAGGTAGCACACCTGCAAGCGCACAAAGTCGCAACTACGTATCAAGTAATGCTGACTGTATGACAGGGGTAATAAGGTTATTAATAACAACAAGCCAGTAACTATGACCAATACAGTGAGCATTTATAAATCCTAATAGCGCTGTAAAATAGAGAGTATTTCACGAGTGTCGTGCACTAGATGAATAATAGTGCGATCAACTTCAACTCGCACTGTGTCTCTTTCTCGGTCTATTACTCTAGCACGCTTATAAATATCACGCTCGAGGATATCGCCTTGATGATAACGGGTGTGCCATCCTGGTGGAGTCCACCCTTGGCGAATTAAATGCCTTGCTTGTTTTTTAGAGATTCGTTTTTTGTCATGGTATTGGTTATATTTATGCTTTTTCCAGTGGTGTTTATTAGCATGCTTATTTTCATGTTTGTCTTTGTGTGGCACTGCAAATGCGTTTGTTGCCGTTAGCGTAAAAACCATTAATAAAATACTGATTAGTGTTTTCATGGCTGTTCTCCAGTGTGATCATTACTGAAGAGTATTAACGGCTAAGCCTGAACATTACATGAAATGAGAAAAATTAACGCTGCTTGTACTGTGTTTTACAATGACTGCGCATAATCGCGGGGTCGCGTAACTTTAGGTGTTTAGTTTTACGCCCAGCATGGCGCTTACGCCATACTTTAAATGAGCCGCTAGATATGTGGTCACGCATGAAATTAACTAACTGAGAGTAATTTAGCCCATACAGATTTTCAATGGCTTCAAATGGCGTTCTGTCTTCCCATGCCATTTCTATAATGCGTGATTGCTGTTCTTGGTTAAACATATTAATTCCAAATTTGGTTAGTACGCAAAAGTTAAATTTAGCGATCATCACTTGCTTGTGATGTTAAAAATATAATCTCTTTTCATTTATTAACTTTAATTAAGTGTATGATTAATCTACACACTGAAACCGGAGCTAAAAGGATGTTTACAAAACTACCTAAGTGGGTCGAATATGGTGCGTTTACCCTCGCTTTTATTGCCGGTATGGTAAACGCAGTAGGTTTATTAGGATTTGAACAGCAAGCAATTTCTCATGTTTCGGGGTCGGTGACTTCATTAGCTATTGAACTTACTACCAACATCAATGCAGCGTTATTTTTAATTGCGATTGTACTGAGCTTTATATTTGGCTCGGCATTAACAGGGTTAATGCTCTCAGGCGGGTCACTTAAGTTAGGACGCCATTACGATACGCTCTTATTTATTGAGGGTATTTTACTGCTGTTAAGCGCACAGCTACTTCAATATTCTTACCCTTACGCACTTACACTTGCCTCTGCTGCCTGCGGCTTACAAAATGCTTTGGCCACTAACTACAGCGGCGCTGTAGTGCGTACCACTCATTTAACCGGTATATTTACCGACTTAGGGTTAATGTTTGGAAAAGCCCTAAAAGGACAAACATTCGATACTAGAAAGTGCATTGTTTTTGTATTAATTATTGCCGGTTTTTTAACCGGCGGAGTGGTAGGCGTATTGCTATTTAAACATTACTCAGTGCTGACTTTAGTTGTGCCCGGCATTTTTTGTATTGTTTTATCGATTACTTATCGGGTTTATAGGTTGAGTGTGCTTTAACCAATTCACAAAATCCCCTACCCTAAACTTATCAAATTGCCGATGTGCTGGAATTTATGAAATATTACTATTTACCCCCTTTATTGTTATGCAGTCAGTTAAGTTTAATTAATAGTGCGTGTGCTGAAGATACCGCGCAATCAATTGAACGTATCACCACCACAGCATCACGTAGTGAAGCGCTCTCCACCCCATTACCTTTGGTGATCAGTGTATTAAGCGAATCACAACTGGAGCTTATAGCCCCTACCCATGTAGAAGAAGCACTGCAACGCGTTGCAGGTGCCAATATACAACGTGGTAATGGTCAAGAGTATTTACCCGCTCTGCGCTCGCAGGTGCTTTCGGGTACGGGTGCCTGTGGAGGGATTTTAACTGCTGAAGATGGTATTGCACTTCGTGCAGCTGGATTTTGTAATATTAATGAGCTGTTTGAAGCACATAGCGAAATGGCACAGCGTATTGAAGTATTAAAAGGCCCAGGCTCTGCACTGTATGGCTCAAATGCAGTGCATGGCGTAATTAACGTCATTACACCAGACACGACCCAAGGTGGTGGTTTGCTGGGTGTTGATTATGGCTCTTACGGTTATGCTCGCTATAAATTGCGTGCAGGCCATGCTATGGATAATTCAGGGTTCGGTATTAATGCCAGCTTTACCGATGATGGCGGTTACCGAGATGATGAAAGCGTTAAACAACAAAAAATAAATGTGCGACATCGATACGCTAACAACAACTTAAGTTTAATATCGGGGTTGACCTATACCGACTTAGACCAACAAACCGCAGGATATATTAGTGGCTTTCAAAGCTATAAAGATGAAGATATTGCACAGCAAAATTTTGATCCTGACGCCTTTAGAAAAGCCCGATCGCTTAGGGCTTGGAGTAAAGCAAGCTGGCAATTAGGTGAGAACACGCTTGTTGTTACTCCTTATATTCGTGACCAAAGCATGGACTTTTTTAAACACTTTTTACCCGGTACTCCGCTCGAAAAAAACAGTCAAACGGGGTTTGGCCTACAATCACTTTATCAACATTATGTGAACGACAATACGAACTTAAAGCTTGGCTTTGATGGTGAGTTTACCCAAGCCGATTTTTTACAAACCCAAGATAACCCCACCCAAGGCTCTGCGTTTTTAGTGGCCACTGTGCCGCAAGGTAAACATTACGATTACCAAGTCGATGCCACCTTATACGCTCCATTTGCCGCTATTGATTGGCAGCTTAATGACTGGCTTATTAGCGCAGGACTGCGTTATGAGCACATGCAATATGACTATCAAAATAATATGCTTGCAGGGCGTACAAAAGAGGATGGCAGCGAATGTGGTTTTGGTGGCTGTCGTTATAGTCGCCCCGAAAGCACTAAAAATAGCTTTAATAATCTTTCGCCAAAACTAGGTGTGAGCTATCAGCTTAATACTAACAATACATTATACGCTAATTTTTCAAGAGGCTATCGAGCCCCCCAAGCGGCTGAGCTCTATCAATTACAACGCGAGCAAAGTACTGCCGACTTAGACGCAGAAATAGCTAATAATGCTGAGATGGGTATTAAAGGGGTGTACAACAATACTCGCTATGGCTTATCGATGTATGCGATGAGCAAGCACAATACCATCTACCGCGACAGTGACTTTTTTACTGTTAATGACGGCCAAACTCGGCATCGCGGTATTGAGCTTGAATTAGCGCATAGCTTTAATCAGCACTTATCTGTTAATTTTGCAGGCACCTATGCCAAGCATACGTACTCGAATGAGCAAGTTATTGGCAGCATTAATATTAAAGGTAACGATATTGATACCGCACCTCGAAAGGTTGCTAATATCGATTTTAACTGGCAAGCCAACGAGAGTATTAGCCTTGCGCTGCAATGGCACTATGTGAGCCGCTACTTTTCCGACCCTGAAAACTTACATGAATATCAAGGCCACGATATTTTAAGCTTGCGCGGCCAGTGGCAAATTAGTCCACAGCTATTACTGAGTGCCCGAATTATAAACTTAACTAACACAGCCTACGCTGAGCGCGCCGATTACACCAGCTTTACTGGGGATCGTTACTTCCCAGGTAAACCACGTAATGCCATGTTGTCTGTAAGTTACCAGTGGTAAAACAAAAAATGCGCTATATAAATTATATAGCGCATTCCTTTTATACGTTTATTTCTACTTATCGAACGGCCAGTACAATTAAACCAGGCACCACAAAGAACGATCCTAGTATATAGCCTAATGCTGCTGATTTATTATTTGTACCAATTTCGGCTAGCTTTTCAGCAAGTTTTAGCGGTATTTCACGCAGCACAGGAACGCCGTAAATAAGTGCAACTGCAAATACATTAAACATAACGTGTACCAATGCAATTGTTAGCGCAACCTCAGCCATAGGCCCTGTAATTGATGTGGCCGCTAATAAAGCAGTAATGGTTGTACCAATGTTAGCTCCCAGTGTGAATGGGTAAATTTGACGCGTAGTAAACACACCACTTCCAGCAAGTGGGATCATCAAACTGGTTGTCGTTGATGATGACTGAACCATAATTGTTACTGCCGCACCTGATGTGATACCCGCGATAGGCCCGCGCCCAATGGCTCCATGCAGTATATCTTTTGCAGTGCCAACCAGCGCTTTTTTAAGTAATTTACCTAATGTAGTTACGGCAAATAAAATCAAACAAATACCTGCAATAACCATCGCTGCACCTAGCATTTTTGTATCTAAAAAACTAAATGCATCTTTTATTACGCCCACAGCTGGTTTTACGAGTGGTTTAATAAAGTTGTAGCTCTTTAATGATAAGTCGGCATCACCAATAAATAAGTGCGATAAAGCAGCAGACATTTTTTGCAGCAAACCAAACATTATTTCTAGCGGTAAAAATATAATAACGGCAAATAAATTAAAGAAATCATGAACAGTTGATGCCGCAAATGCACGTTGGAACTCTTCTTTAGAGCGAATATGGCCAATAGACACTAAGGTGTTAGTAATAGTGGTACCAATATTTGCACCCATCACCATTGGAATAGCAATACTTAACGGTAAACCGCCAGCAACTAGCCCCACTATAACTGAGGTAACCGTTGATGATGATTGCACTAAAGCGGTTGCTAAAGCACCTAATAATAATGCGATAAACGGGTTGGTTGCGAATGCAAAAATCTCTTTCGCTCCCTCAGTACCGCCCGACGCTAATTTAAAACCACCACTGACAGTGCCAACGGCTACAAGGACTAAATAAACTAAAAAGGCGATAGCAGCCCAGTTAAGCGTTTTTATTAATAGCGTATTGCGCTTTGATTCACTCATGTTTAAATCTCAGTTTTGTCTTACCGATTATGGCATTTTGATGACGTTTTTGTTTCAGAGCGCATTAGAACACCTAAATATTACAGAAATATTTCAATTCGATTAACGTGCTTTTTTATTCATAACATAAAAACATAAGGGTGAAAAATTGAGTATAAGGCAAGCCATAACTTTAAAAACAATCAATTAAAATCAAAAAATTAAACTTAGTATTCAATTACATAACAAAGCGCTAAGTGGGATCAATTAAGGACTAAATTTAAAAAGGTCTGAGTAATAGATTAAGTTGGTATTAAAGGGAAGTTTTATAAGCTTTATCTGACTTTACTAGGGGTATTGCCTAGCATTAGGCTAGGCAAGGTTAATAAAGCAGCAACCTCGAAGATTGAGTAAAAACGAGCTTTATGATTGATACAAATTAGCTTTTTTTATACTAGCAAAATCATTAAAACGCACACCGTGCTGGCGCATCACTTCAAGAATTTTTTTGCTAATCATTTGACGTAAATAAAACGGCTGATTCGGCACAAAATGATGAATAGTATGAGTATGCCCAAAGTTAAAACAAAACAAATTAAACGGCATAAACAAACGGCTAGTAATTACGTGAGTTTGCTCAAGCATATTATTAACACCGCCGTAATAATGCATACTGGAGGTAACAAAATTAAGTGAGCTCGAACGTACAATGTTAGGCACTATCAGCACCACCATTAAAAACTCGAACACATTCATTACATCGAGCAATAATGCCGGTGAGTCAGCCGCAATCGGGGTAAATAAATTAATTAAATGAAACGCTATCACACTGTATAAAATAGCAAAATAAGCAGTAGTAATTGGAAAACCTGCGTTAAACACTTTAAAAAAGCTAAATCCTTTAATTTCTTTACTAAAACGTTTTGCGTTAATTAATAAACCAAGCAATCCATCAACAATCACCAATGCACGTAAAAACGGGTTTTTAATACCATTACCTACCAAACGTTCTTCTAAATCTTGCTCAGTGCCCGACGTTTTGTGGTGATGCAAATGCATCTTGCGACGATACCACGGGCTAATCGTATTAGGGCGCATCAACCACACAGTAAACATCATAAAATTGTGTAAAAAAGGCTGGTTGCTAAAGTACTGCTTATGAATAAGATCGTGCTCAAGCTCGTGCGAAATAGAGGTGGCTATAGCGGCTAATATAATACAAAGCCAAGCAGGGATAATGGCAAAGTAATACAAAGTACCAACCCCAATTAACGCACTTAGCGAGAGCAATAAGATAGCCATTCCCAAGGTGTTTTGATGCATTAACAATGGATGTTTTTGACGAAGCAGCGCTTCTTCCGCCTTAATCGCTTTAACAATGGCTTGAATATTCTGTTTTGCGGTCAATTGAGTCATGATGTTTTATTCGCAACAAGAGGTTGAGGTATATAATATCCGAGTAAAAAACTCAGTACAAAGTAATTTAATACTAATTAATTTACGGGGAAAAAAAGTATAAGATCATAATCAAATTAAATATCTCACTTTCTTAGCACGTGCTATTGGGGCATTTTAAAGCACTTATAAAGCCACATTATACTTTTTAAGAAGCATTTTTTGTTTATCTCCCTTGATAGATAAACGGCCACTGTTCCATATATTTATTAGCGTTTTCCTTCTTTCAGCGGGCATTTTATTTGAAAAAATAGGTATTTCAACCAATTTATTTTCTAAGCCTGGACGCACTATTTTTAATCCATTGTTCCAATCAAATCGATTCAACATGTACTGTAAAACCAGCATATTATCTGCATATAGATCGATTCTGCCCGCTTTAATCATCTGAAAAATCCGTTCTACCACATCGCTAGAGCCCGCGATTACTTCCACTAAATCAGAATTATTTGGATCATCAATATAATTTTGATAATCAACACTTACCGAGCTGTAATCCCACCCAGGCCCTGTTGCAACACGCTTTCCTTGTATAGATTGAATCCCATCATAGCGCCAGGATTCATCCTGCCTAACAACAAAAGCAGTTGGATATGCAAATGTTGCCTCTGTGGCGTACTCGAAACCCACTTCGGTGTCTTGCGAAAATAAATATTCTGGCAACATATCGCAAAGACCATCCGCAACCATATCGAGCCCCCTTGCCAAAGGCACTTCGTAATACTCTAATTGATAGCCTTTTGATGTATATATTTGCTCTAGCATATCAATCACAAAGCCGCGGGCAGGAAAACCCTCTGACGGAAATATAGTCATAGGAGGCCATTGGTCGTAGCAAACTTTTAATGTATTGGCATGACTAAAGTTACCTATACTCAATGCTAACAATAAGGATATAAGCAGCACTTGAGAGATCTTTTTTTTACCTTTAAACATTTTATTTTTCAACACGATCACGTCCTTTATCTTTAGCGCAGTAAAGCTTCAAGTCAGCGACTTTGAATAACTCAGTAACTGAGCAGTCTTTTAGCTCGGATGAGGCAACGCCTATGCTTACAGTATAGATTACAGTCTCACCATCAACTTCTAAGGTTGAATCAACCACAGCCTTTCTTATTTTATTAGCGAGTTTGAACGCGTTATCAAGCCCTGTATTTGGAAGAAATAGTGCAAACTCCTCTCCACCCACTCTACCAATAAGGTCAGACTCTCTTATCATACTCTGAACTGTGTCGGTAAAATGAATAAGCACCTTATCACCAACAAAATGTCCATACGTATCGTTAATGTTTTTAAAGTAATCTAAGTCAATTAAAATAAAAGATGCGGGTAATTTCTGTCGCTGAGAAAGTTCTAGCAAATGATTTGCTGTATCAAAAAAGCTCCCCCGATTTAAAGTACCCGTTAAAGAGTCTCTTGTTGCAAGCGTTTTAAGTTTTTCATTTAATACTTGTAGATCTTTTGTACGTTTTGTAACGGCCTCTTCCAGCCAATCTCGCTTAGATTTTTCATCCTCGAGTAATCGCTCCCGATCCCTTTCCATACTAAAGAGCATCGTATTCATATGATCTTGGAGCTGGCTGAGCTCGTTGTTTTCAATATGTGAAAGATTGATCCGTTTACGTGTATTTTTACTTGATTGGACCTCATTAACTTGTTGCATCAATTCTTTTAAAGGCCTGGCTAGGTAACGATCGAAAGCCCAAATAAATAACCCAAACAAAATTGATAATTTTATCATTGCCGTAATAGCAATTAAGAAAAAACCAAATAAAACACGATCTAAAACCACCTCAGACGATGAATAGAGCACCAAAGTGCCAAGAAAAATCCGTTTACCATTAAGCGTCCAATACAACTCAGATTTAGTTTCAAAAATTGAGAGAGGAAGTGAGGCTTGAGTGTAAGAACGTTTAGAAATCATGCTTTTGCCATGTTTGTCAAAAACATCAACCCCCTCAATAACCGGCATTTTAATAAGCCCATCAACGAGTACACCTAACTGTGTTTGGTCATATTGCCACAAACTCGTCGAAACAGGACCCTGGACAGTTTCTTGCAACTGTTTTAATTCATAGGAGATTGAGTTTTGTGTTTTTAAGTATTCAGTTAAAAACTGCATGCTTGTTATGAGGCAGGTTACAAACAAGTAGATAGAGAAAATAACGCGCATCATTTTTTTAGATAAACTGTTTGGACTACGGTAACTTGCAAACATTAACAATGGCACTTCTTAATAAACTTTATAGTTGAGCTTAGGTTAATTACATTCTTAATGGAAGCAAAGAACAGCATAAGGAATAAGTGTTCTCATTTCTGGCGGCTTTAGGCAACTCAAATTTGAGGCATAAAAAAAACCCAACTAATTTGGTCGGGCCTATAACGTATATAGCTGAATAAATAATTCATCCCTGAAGCTGCATCCATCGTTCATTCATGAACTCACTTCGAGTCACTGCGAAACTACGTTTCGGTTCACTCTCACCCAGCGGCCGGACTTTTACTTATAACAGCGGCACCTCACGTGCCGCTCAAGTTCAGCCACTCAAATTTAAGGCATAAAAAAACCCCAACCAATTTGGTCGGGGCTATAACGTATATAGCTGAATAAATAATTCATCCCTGAAGCTGCATCCATCGTTCATCCATGAACTCACTTCGAGTCACTGCGAAACTACGTTTCGGTTCACTCTCACCCAGCGGCCGGACTTTTACTTATAACAGCGGCACCTCACGTGCCGCTCAAGTCCAGCCACTCAAATTTAAGGCATAAAAAAACCCCAACCAATTTGGTCGGGGCTATAAAAAGTGGTACCAGCGGCCGGACTTGAACCGGCACGCCTTGCGGCAGGGGATTTTGAATCCCCCATGTATACCAATTTCATCACGCTGGCATCATTTTTCTTTAACCTTCTAAACACGAGAAGATAAAGAAAAACCACTTTAGAGTGAAAGATTATGTATCCTCTTCCATCTCGTTGCCTAGCATTATACAAACAATAAGCAAAGCGGCAAGCGTTTTATGTATTAAGCATGATCAACCGCTTAACATTTAGGCACCCATTAACATTTGAGCCAATATCGAGTTAAGCACGTAGCGTAATAGGTAGTATTTGACGGCTTATTTGCTAAACTATCGCGCACATTAACAGTGAGAGTATATTTATGTTGGCTGAGTTTCCACGGGCAGGGTTTTGGCGCCGTTTTGCGTCATTGGTGTACGATACATTAGCTATTATCGCTTTTGCGATGCTAACGGTGGTATTGTATTTATTTGCTATTCAAGGGCTTATTTCCCTTGATGTTATTGCTCTTAATGGCGCTGAAGATGTCTCAGCACGTATTCAGAACTCACTGTTACTTTCAGGGATTCGCAGCTCACTGTTAGTTCTGGTTGGTTTGGTGTTTTTTGGTTATTTTTGGACTAAAAGCGGGCAAACAATTGGTATGCGTGCGTGGCGATTAAAAGTACAAACCCATCAGGGAAACTTAATTAGCTGGCCACAAGCCATTATCCGCAGTATCAGCGCATTGCTGGGTTTAGGTAATTTAGTGGTATTAGTGGATTTTAAAAATAAAAAAGCACTACAAGATTACTTATCAAAAACCGAAGTGGTTACGCTCACCAAAGAAGAAAATAAACGCGTTTATCGCGAACTATGATATCAATCCGCAATAATACTTAATTAAGCGAATTGGTATAACCTCAAGTTAAAGCATAAAAAAACGCGGCGCTTTTTACAAAGGCCGCGTTTTTTTATTTAAGCTTTAAATTTAGTTATACCCGCTTATTCATTAAATAAGCTGCAAACCCAGTAAATAAGATACTCGGCAAAACGGCGCCTATAATTGCAGGAATTTGATATACCATTACCACAGGGCCAAATATCTCATTGGTTAGGTGAAACACAATACCGGTTACCACCCCCATAATTATGCGGGCGCCCATAGTTACAGTGCGTAGTGGACCAAATATAAACGATAAAGCAACCAACAACATTACGGCAATAGACACGGGCTGCATTAATTTACGCCAGAGCGCTAAATCATAGGTGCTGGTGTCTTGCTCATTTTGTTGTAAGTAAGCTAAATATGACCATAGCCCGGAAAACGACAGTGATTCTGGTTTTACCGATACCACGCCTAGCTTTTCGGCGGTAAGCTGCGACGGATAAAACTCTTCAGAAA
This sequence comes from Pseudoalteromonas sp. ND6B, assembly GCF_000764215.1. Taxonomy (NCBI): domain Bacteria; kingdom Pseudomonadati; phylum Pseudomonadota; class Gammaproteobacteria; order Alteromonadales; family Pseudoalteromonadaceae; genus Pseudoalteromonas; species Pseudoalteromonas sp. ND6B. The sequence continues at coordinate 94,166 of NZ_JQFL01000003.1, read as the reverse complement.
CTTGTTCAGTGGTAATTAACTCTTCACTGATCATCACTTTATTTACATCGCGCAATAGCCAACCACTATCTCGCCCTACGGCTTCTTTTGCTTTGGTGATTTGTGTTAGTGATAAAGATTTATCAAAATGATACATATTAACGCCGCGCAGCATGCCATTTTGGTCAACATCTTCAATGTTAATGAAGTTATTACCATCTTTAGCCCATACTCCTTTTTGCGCATTAAACACATCACCACCATGAATCGCTTGATTACGCATTTCCTTAGCGTGCAGCTGTGCAGCAGGAGCGCCCCACTCGCCTAAAGCCATTACGCACAATGCCATAAAAATAGCTGTTTTCATTACTGAGCCAATAATTTGTAAACGCGACATCCCCGCCGCTTGCATTACTACCAACTCACTATTTGAGGCAAGCGCTCCTAATCCAGTTAAGCCACCAATAAGTGCAGCCATAGGAAAAAACACCACTAAATCATCTGGAATACTGTAAATAGTGTACAGCATGGCAGTCATTATATCGTAGCTCCCGCGCCCTACAGATTTAAGCTGCTCAATAAACTTTATTAATGTACTAATACCCACGAGCACCATTAACGCAAACCCTGTGGTTTGCAAAATGCTACGACCTAAGTACCAATCAAGTGTTTTCATCATAGGTTTTGCTCCCGCTTAGTGACGACAGCTTTAAGCCAAGCACCCAATGGACGACCTCTAATAATTAATAAGCTACCAATAAATAATGCACTTAAATGAATCCACCACAGTCCAATTGATGGCGGAATTTTGCCATCCTCTACTGCAAATTTGGCCGCATTAAGTAAAATAAAATAGCCTAAATACAAGCTGATAGCGGGTACCAATTTTGCAAATTTACCTTGGCGAGGGTTTACTACACTCAAAGGCACGGCCAGCAAAGTTAATAACGGAATGGAAAGTGGGATCGCTAAACGCCACTGCCACTGTGCAATTGCTTCGGGAGTATTAATTGACATAAGTTCACGGGTTGGCACAGCTTCTAATTTACGACGTTGATGCTCTATTTCTTGTTCGCGAATTTGTACGCTGTAACCATCAAACTCAGTTAAGTTAAGCGAAGGCGCTTCGCCATCAGTTTCGTAGCGTTTACCATCAGTAAGTACTAACTGCTGCTCACCATTTTGTGCTTCAATTACAACGCCTTGCTCAGCGTATACTAAACGCGCTAAATCGCCTTTTTCACTATCTGGCAACTGCGCAACAAATACTTTATTAAGTTCTTTGCCGCCATTTTCAATATTATGAATAAATACCACGGCTTTTTCGTTACCGGTTTGTTGAAAACGCCCAGCTCTAAGCGCCGATAATCCAGCATCCGCCTTTGCTTGCTCTTTTAATTGATATTCTTGCTCGCTAGCCCAAGGTGCAACATACAAGGTAAGTACCGCGGCGAGTAACGCTAAGATGACACTAGAAATAAGCGTAATGCGCACCACATACCACTCACTCACGCCACAAGCTTTAAGTACTGTCATTTCACTGTCAGCGTAAATACGGCTATAAGCTAAAATAATTCCTAAAAATAAACTCAGGGGTAAAATTAATGATGCTAACTGTGGCAACTTAAGCGCAATCATTGCGAACACGAGTTTTGCTGGGATACTCCCCTCTGAGGCATCACCAAGAATAACAACAAACTTTTGCGACAAAAATATGGTCATTAAAGTTAAAAATACGGCGACCTGCGATTTTAAAACCTCAGTGGTCAAATAACGGAAAATTAGCAACATTCGCCCCTGTTAAACATGGAATTTCAATATAATAATAAAAAACGATGAGTGAACTAGTTAATTCACTCATTTTAAATGAGTATTAAGCACATATTATAAGCCATCAATATTAATTATCCTACCTAACATCACGATATAATGTTGCATTAGTTACCCTTAAGCATATAAAGTTCAAATACACAGTAAGAGTCGAGTAAAATCTACTAATATTAGCGCTAGACCTAAAAATTTAGGTAAAAAGACTAGAAAACACATTTTTAGTCCCAATTTAGCTTCTATAGATGACTCAAAATCAGGAGTGACAATGGAATTCAACGTAAAAAGTGGTAGCCCAGAAAAACAACGCAGTGCGTGTATTGTTGTGGGTGTATATGAACCACGCAGGTTATCCCCCATTGGTGAACAACTTGATAAAATTAGCGATGGTTATATCTCTAATTTATTACGCCGTGGCGACTTAGAAGGTAAGCCAGGACAAGTACTACTATTGCATCATGTGCCCAATATTTTAAGCGAGCGTATTTTACTTGTTGGCTGCGGTAAAGAACGCGAACTTGACGATAAACAATATAAGCAAATTATTTCTAAAACTATCAACACGCTAAACGAAACGGGTTCAATGGAGGCCGTGTGCTTTTTAACTGAACAACATGTTAAAGGGCGTGATACCTATTGGAAAGTACGTCAAGCTGTTGAAACAACACAAGATTGCCTTTACACCTTTAATCAGCTGAAAAGTAAAAAAGTAGACCCTCGCCGCCCACTACGTAAAATGGTGTTTAATGTGCCTACGCGCCGTGAACTTACTATAGGCGAAAGTGCTATTGAGCATGGTTTAGCGATTGCAGCAGGTAGTAAGCTGTGTAAAGACGTTGCTAATATGCCGCCTAATATTTGTAATCCAGCGTACCTTGGCGAGCAAGCCAAAGAACTGGAAGCTAATTTTGATAACATCACTGTTGAGCTAATTGGCGAAGATAAAATGGCCGAACTAGGAATGAACTCATACCTAGCAGTAGGTCGTGGCAGTGATAACGAATCAGTTATGTCAGTAATTAACTACAAAGGCGCAGGCGATGACCAAGCGCCTATCGTTCTCGTTGGTAAAGGCTTAACCTTTGACTCAGGTGGTATTTCATTAAAACCAGGCGAAGGCATGGATGAAATGAAATACGACATGGGGGGCGCAGCTGGTGTTATTGGCGCTATGCGCTCACTTGCACAAATGCAGCTACCTATAAACGTAATTGGTGTTTTAGCCGGCTGTGAAAACATGCCAAGCTCAAACGCCTATCGCCCAGGAGACATACTAACAACTATGTCTGGGCAAACGGTAGAAGTACTTAACACCGATGCAGAAGGCCGTTTAGTATTATGTGATGCGCTGACCTATGTTGAACGTTTTGAACCAGAAACCGTGATTGATGTTGCAACCTTAACCGGTGCATGTATTGTTGCTTTAGGTGCCCATGCTACGGGTTTATTAGCTAATCATAATCCACTGGCGCATGATTTATTAAAAGCGTCTGAGCAAAGTGGCGATCGTGCATGGCAACTGCCATTATGGGATGATTATCAAGATCAACTTGAAAGCCCGTTTGCCGACTTTACTAATTTAGGTGGGCGCGCTGCAGGTACTATTACCGCGGCCTGTTTCTTATCTAAATTTACTAAAAAGTATAACTGGGCTCATTTAGATATTGCCGGTACTGCATGGCGCAGCGGCGCTAAAAAAGGCGCAACAGGTCGTCCTGTTCCTATGCTGACTCAGTATTTATTAAACCGAGCTGGTATTAGCGAAGCAACTCACGACTAACAAACTAACACAGGGCTTCACAGCTCAATGTAGAGTATAAAATAAGGCGCTTTTAAAGCGCCTTATTTATTGGGTATTAATTGAAGCAAACCCCGTTATATGGCAAAATCCCCTTCTTAATTTGTGTGTATTTAATAACAGCACAATCAATGTCATGGGAAATCCCGATACAATGAACATGAATGCCCAGTTTTTCATTTTAAAGCAACAAGATGAGTCATTAGCTAAAGCCGATGATCACTTTGCTTTAGCAGCTCAAATAGCTGGGCAACAGTATCGGCTTGGTCAACGCGTATTTATTTTTGTAGATAGCGAAGAAACCGCCAACAGCATTGACGAAACTATTTGGACATTTGATGCCGACAGTTTTGTACCTCACAATTTACAAGGCGAAGGCCCAAAAGGCGGCGCACCTGTAGAAATAGGCACAACACCACCCGTTGGTAATCGTAAAGTATTAATTAACTTGGCCAATCACTTACCGGATTTTATTCGTCGGTTTAACCAAGTTTTTGATTTTGTACCCGTAGAGCCCGTAGCCAAACAAGCCGCTCGTGAGCGCTTTAAAAAACTACGCCAACTCGGTGCCAATATCACCACGCAAGATATTAATCGCTAACGCTCACTGCGTACAAAGCTAACTAACTCATTTAAGTACTTATTTAAGGTTCTGTGTAATGGATAAAACCTACAATCCGCAAGATATTGAACAGTCTCTCTATCAAGACTGGGAACAAAAAGGCTACTTTAAGCCATCTGGCCAAGGCACCCCATATTCAATTATGATCCCGCCGCCAAATGTCACGGGTAGCTTACACATGGGCCACGCTTTCCAAGATACTATCATGGATACCTTAACGCGCTTTAAACGTATGCAAGGTAACAATACGTTGTGGCAAGTAGGTACTGACCACGCAGGTATTGCCACACAAATGCTAGTAGAGCGTAAGCTTGCGGCAGAAGAAGGTAAAACACGCCACGATTTAGGCCGTGATGCATTCATCGATAAAATTTGGGAATGGAAAAACGAGTCTGGTGGCACGATTACCAAACAATTACGTCGCCTTGGTGCTTCTGTTGATTGGGACCGTGAACGTTTTACTATGGACGATGGCCTGTCTGAAGCTGTTAAAGAAGTGTTTGTACGCCTTCATAAAGAAAACCTAATTTATCGCGGTAAACGCCTGGTTAACTGGGATCCAAAATTACACACGGCTATTTCTGATCTTGAAGTTGAAAACAAAGACAAGCAAGGTCACATGTGGAACTTACGTTACCCACTTGCTGATGGTGTAACGACACAAGACGGTAAAGACTACATTGTTGTTGCAACCACGCGCCCAGAAACCATGCTGGGTGACTCAGGTGTTGCAGTAAACCCAGATGACGAACGCTATCAAGACCTAATCGGTAAAGAGATTTTACTACCGATTGTTAATCGTCGTATTAAAATTGTTGCCGATGAGCATGCCGATAAAGACAAAGGTACAGGCTGTGTAAAAATCACGCCAGCGCACGACTTTAACGATAACGAAGTAGGTAAACGTCATCAAATGCCGATGATTAATATCTTTGATAAAGACGCGGCTATTTTAACAAAAGGTGAAACCTACACCTTTGACGGCAAAGAACTTGAATTTGACGCGCCAATTCCTGAGCGCTTACATGGCCTTGACCGTTTTGACGCACGTAAAGCGATTGTTGCTGAATTTGAAGAGCTAGGCCTACTTGAAAAAATTGAAGACCATGGCTTAACCGTTCCTTACGGTGACCGCTCTGGTGTTGTTATTGAACCACTACTTACTGACCAATGGTATGTGCGTGTTGCACCACTTGCTGAACCTGCAAAAGACGCAGTTAAAAACGGCGACATCCAATTTGTACCTAAGCAATACGAAAACATGTACTTTTCGTGGATGAACGACGTACAAGATTGGTGTATTTCACGCCAGCTTTGGTGGGGTCACCGTATTCCAGCTTGGTACGACAGCGAAGGTAACGTATACGTTGGTCGTGATGAAGCAGAAGTACGCCGCGACAACAACATTGCAGATAGCGTAGCACTAAGCCAAGACGAAGACGTTCTTGATACCTGGTTCTCATCAGCACTTTGGACATTCTCAACTCAAGGTTGGCCAGAGAATACTGATGACTTAAAAACCTTCCACCCGTCTGACGTGTTGGTAACCGGTTTTGATATTATTTTCTTCTGGGTCGCGCGTATGATCATGATGACGCTGCATTTTATAAAAGATGAAAATGGTAAATCACAAGTGCCATTCAAAACAGTTTATGTAACTGGCCTAATACGTGACGATAACGGCGATAAAATGTCTAAGTCAAAAGGTAACGTACTTGACCCACTAGACATGATTGACGGCATTGGCCTTGAAGACTTAGTACAAAAGCGTACTGGTAATATGATGCAGCCTAAACTTGCCGCTAAAATTGAAAAAGATACCCGCAAAGTATTTGCAAACGGTATTGAAGCACACGGTACCGACGCACTGCGCTTTACTTTAGCTGCCATGGCATCAACCGGTCGTGATATCAACTGGGATATGAACCGTCTTGAAGGTTACCGTAACTTCTGTAATAAATTGTGGAACGCAAGCCGTTACGTATTAATGAACACAGAAGAGCAAGACTGTGGCTTTAACGACAGTGAAAAACAGTACTCGTTAGCTGATCGTTGGATTTTAGGCCAATATGAAGCAACGGTTAAAACCTACACCGAGCATCTTGATAACTACCGTTTTGATTTAGCGGCGAACACGCTTTATGAATTCACCTGGAACCAGTTCTGTGATTGGTACTTAGAGCTGACGAAGCCGGTATTATTTAAAGGTAATGAAGCACAGCAACGCGGTACACGTCATACCCTTATTACCGTACTTGAAAGCTTATTACGCTTAATGCACCCAATGATGCCCTACATCACTGAAACGATTTGGCAACGTGTTGCACCACTTGCTGGCCTTGAAACAGCGGGTACCAGTATTATGGTTCAGGGCTTCCCTGTTTATAACCAAGCCAATGTTGATGCACAAGCAATGGACGATTTAGAGTGGGTTAAGCAATTCATTTTATCGATTCGTAATATTCGTGGTGAAATGGATATCAGCCCAAGTAAACCACTTAGCGTTTTACTGGCTAACGCATCAAGCGATGATGTGCGCCGTATAAACGAGAATGAATCATTCCTAGCGTCATTAGCTAAGCTTGAAGCGTTTACCCTGCTTGAAAACAAAGACGATGCTCCAGCGTGTGCAACCTCTTATGTTGGCAACCTTGAGATTATGCTCCCAATGGCGGGCTTAATTGACGTTGAAGCTGAGCTTGCACGTATTAACAAGCAACTTGAAAAAGCAGAGAAAGGCCTAGCGCAAGTGCAAAACAAACTCGCTAACGAAAAGTTTGTTAACAACGCACCTGAAGCAGTACTGGCTAAAGAAAACGCTAAGCTAGCTGAATTTACAGATGCTAAAACTAAGCTACTTGAGCAAAAAACTAAGATTGAAAGCTTATAATTAAACCGTTACGGATGGCTTATGCTATTCGTAAACAGTTAATTTATAAGTATAAAAAAAGCCGCTTACTTCATTTGAAGTAAGCGGCTTTTTTGTGTCTAGGCTCTAGGCTCTAGGCAGAATTAGAACGTGTAGTTATACTGAGCACCAATAAGTACGGCATGACCTTTTGATTCAAAAGACCACGCGCTGCCTGAATCATCAGTTTCAGTAAAGTTTTGTGTCTTGCCACGTAATACACTCACGCCTAAATCAACGTTTGAGTTTTGATCAATCGCGTAGTTACCACCGAACGAGAACCAGAAACGGTCTGTATCAGGAATAGAAATTGATAAATGCTGTTGTGATACTGGCGACTCATCAAAAGCAAAACCAGCACGAAGCATTAAGTTTTCGCTGTACTGGTAATCAGCACCAACTGAGTAACGCATTGCATCAGAGAAGTCTTCTGTTTTTTCAAATGCAATAAACTTATCGCCTGTAGGCGCAGTAACTTGCGCTTCTAATGAGTCAAAGCTGCTCCAACCTGTCCATAATACACTGTAGTGAACGCCTAGTTTCTCGTCTAACTGATGAGAGCCTGAGAACTCAGCAATTGCTGGTAATGTAATTTCTACTGACCCTGGAAGAACTGGTATAGACTGAGCCGGACTTGAGAATGTTCCTTCAAAAGTAATATCTGTTTCTGTACGGTAGTTAAAACCAAAACGGCTATTTTCATCTAATTGATACATTAAGCCGACGTTTAAGCCGTAACCAGTATCATCACCCTCTAGGTCAACTACATTTGTTGAGAATGGAATTTGTGTATTTACACCCACTTTACGTACTATCGTCGCATCAGCATAAATATAGTTTAAACCAATACCAAAACTGAACTGTTCTGACACTTTATAAGCAACGCTCGCATTCATGTTTACAGTAACAATTTCAGTTTCACCGGCAATTTGGCCAGCTACGTAATCATCATTAAATTCAGTCGCAAGGCCAAAGTTAGAAAAAGCACCAAACCCAACCGATACTTTATCGTTTACTGGCATAGTGAAATAACCCGCTGGAATAATCGCGCTTGGTGCGATGCTGTCATCGTTTAATGCACTAGCAGGTATGCCGTTATTTGTACCTGTACCTTCAAGGCTCACATCAGGAATGACAGCCATAGCTGCAACACTAAGTTGCTTCTCTTTAAACAACGTCATTAATGCTGGGTTACGTGCAACCACAGACGCATCGTCTGCTACAGATGCTTCACCTGCGTATGCACGACCTAAACCAGAAACGTTTTGCTCAGCAAGCTGAAAAGCCGCTGCAAAAGTATCAGCTGAAACAAATGCCAGCGATGCCGCAATAAGAGTTTTAGTAAATTTCATTGTTGTGTCCTTAGCCAAACTTACTGTTTGGATAGCTATGTGTGTTGTTATTAGAGTTTCAAACCTGCGTACCCTACCTTAATTTTTTATAAAAAACCTTACTAAAACGTTAAAAAAGGCCAAAAAACACGTTTTTTAACGACAATTTAACAACTATTTAAAACTCATCGGACAAGAAGTGTGGTATTAGAGTATATACTCTAATGAGATTAATTCTTATTTGCATTGACTTAAAATACTTTGCAATTTACACTGCAAATAAAATCACAAAGGGAGAAAACTGTGATCATTTTACTTATTCTTGCTGGGCTTATTTTTTGCGGCATTAGTGTTTATTTCTTTTATAAGGCAAATTATTGCGCGTGTACGCGTGCTGGGAAATGTGACAATCCTGTCAATCAATATTGGCTCGCAGCCATTGCCATGGCGATTATTGCTTTGAGTTTTTGCTGCTTAGCGCTGCATGTAGAATTAGGCACACTGTTGTGGTTAACGCTGATGGGGAGCTGCTTTTTGGGTGGCTATATTTCTGTTAAAACAAACGAAAAAAGAAGATGTAACGCTAAAGCAGTAAATGCTCTTTTAAAAGCCGAGGCAAATTAATCTTATAATCAGCGGGTTTGACACTTGCCTGTATTTTTATCTCGTTATTATTTAAGCTTAAATCTATATCTTTTGCGGTAACATGGTGGTTATGTTTAGCATTGTAAAAAAGCTTCACTTTAGGTTTGATAGGGTTTGAATGATTGCCCTCTAGCACCAACGCCAAACGCTCATTAGTTAACTTAACAATAGTTCCTACTGGGTGTACACCTAAACACTTAATAAATAACTGTACTAACTCTGCATCAAACAGCTGTTTGTTAGCCAACAAATAGCGAAGCGCATTAATTGGCTCATCACCCTCTTGATGCGGTCTATCTGCTGTCAATGCATCGTATACGTCTACAATAGCAATGATCCGAGCTGGGCGGCTTAATTTGCTTCCATCTACACCTCTTGGATAGCCTGAACCATCAAGACGCTCATGATGATTTACAATCATATCAAGCATTAAAGGCGTAATACCTTTTCCGCCTTTTAACAATCCTAAGCTTTGTGCGACATGCTTTTTTATTGCCGTCATTTCGTTACCTGTGACTTTTCCTGGTTTGGAAAATATCCCTTGCGGTAACTTAGCCTGACCTAAGTCATGCATTAAAGCCCCCATTGCAAGCTCTTGCACAACAGCGCGTTTATAACCTAAGTATTTAGCAAACACCGCTGTAAAAATGGTGCAGTTGATCATATGACGCCAGTTGTAACTGTGCTTATCTTTAATCCGAGTTAAAATAGTCATGGCGTGTTCATTACGAAATACAGAGCTCACTATTTCATTACTTATTTCATTGAGCGCTTCAATATTAAGTGACAAACCTGATGTTAAGTCACCAAAAATACTTTGTAGTTTTCTGTTGTGCGCATCATAACTCACACTGGCTTTTGCAAACTCTTGCTCTAAGCTTATAGCAACCTTTGCCTTAACTGGCTTCTCCTGCTTTGCTACAGGAGCTTGTGGTTTTTGTTTTTCTTTGTATTTAGCAGGTACGGCGACATCACTTTTTGTAAAGTCAATGAGAAGCTCAAGCACCCCTTCGGTAATTAAACGCTGAATGATTGATTTATCACGAACCAAACCACTGGTTTTAATTTTTATGCCATCCACACTCTCCTGCTGCTTAGTAACGCTATTTACGTACATGCCTGGAACGAGTTCTGATATAGGTAAGGTGATTAGCATAAAAATGAGGGTTTCTATAATTAATGAATATATACTTTAAATAGCATTATTTAGCTATAAAAGTCTAGCTTTTGAGTTCAGGGTAATAATAAATGATTAACATCAATAATTATACGCACCATCAAGAATAAACCATAAGCTCAGCAATGAATATACGCCTAAAGGTATAAAATAGATTGCTACATATTTTATTATCGAAAATTAAATAAGGTAAGGCAGCGGACTAATTTAAATAATTGTAGGTATTTTGAGGAAGAAACAGGAAATGATACTTTAAACGCAAATGGCGCTCTCGGTAGGGATCGAACCTACAACTCAGCCTCCGGAGGGCCACGTGATATCCATTTCACCACGAGAGCACATTTGTTGCCGCCACATCAACTCGCGATATCAATGCTTTAGCATGCGCAATAATAAAGGCATCTTTGTATAAATGCCAGCATGATTCGTTTACATGTCTATAATTTAAACTAATCACTTCACAAAAGGTAAAAAAAGCGCTATTTGTTTATATTCTATAAAAAAACAGTAACGCTTTAGACACATATTATCTATTATTGTCACTGAACGGAAAGATTAAACACGAGGAAGTAATTATGAAGTTAATGTCAACAGAGCAAGTTGCTGAATTTTTAGGTGTAAAAGCAGAGCGCGTTAAACGCCTTGCTCGAGAAAGCCTATTAATCGCTAAATCAGAAGATGATAACGGCGAAATGCAATTTGACGCTGATGAAGTAGCAAAATACAAAGAGCTTGCGGAACGCTTTGGCGGACTTTAACCCTCCATTAAAGCAATAAGCTCATCCAGTTGCGCGCGCAATACAACAACCTGATTGTTTATAGCGCGTTGCTCATACCAACCTATACATAACAGTAAGTAAACTAACTGATAGCAATTGAGTTTATGCATAGATAAATAAAATTGACCTGATAGGGTGTGCGTTTTGTAATTGTTAAGCAGAGCCTGCTTGCCTGAAGCATCTAATTTAAAACTAACCGCTAACGCAGCAAGATCAAAATACACATCATTTGTTTGAGCATACTCAAAATCGATTAAATAAACGCCTTGCGGGTTTACCACGATATTTTCTTTGACTAAGTCGTTATGGCAAAAGCCGCTATCTACGGGCATGTTGGCTATGCTTTTTAATGTTTTTCTTATGAGCTTTTCATACTGTTTAAACACTAATAAATGCTGATAGGTTTGCAATTCCAAAGCTATATTCATTGCCTCATTATTAGTTGTATACGCATGAAGCTTAACAAGTTTAGTCAGTAGCGGCATCGCCAAATAAGACTGAGCGACGTCGCCATCAATATAGTTAAAAGCTGCGCGCTTATTTTGCTTATCAAGCCAGATGGGAGCAGAGCAAACTTGTTGTTTACTGAGCTCATATTGGGCATGTAACCCTACTTGTGGCCAATACGCTTTATAACACTTTAATAAATAAGCTTGGCTGTCAGTACGGATCAAAAAGTTATCGTTGCTTAAACCGTTAACCAAATACTCTGTTGAGGTTATTGTGCTCGGTACTAAAAACGCGCTACAAATATTAACTAACTGAGAATGCTGATTCATAGATTAAAGTTGCGCCATGGGCTTGGCTTGGCTTTGCTCGTATTCTTCGTACCACGTTTTAAATCCCCATGCTGCCATAACGGTATAAAATACAAATAAAACAAGGGTTGGGTAATAGCCTTTTTCATAGTACAAATACATAGAGGCCGCATCAATGACTATCCAATAGAGCCAATTTTCTAGTACTTTTTTAGCTACCAGATACGTAGTAACCACGGCAAAGCAGGTTGTGAAACTATCAAGATACGCAAAATCTGCATGCGTATAGTTTTGCATTACATAGCCAATTGCTAATGACACTAATGTAGTCAGTACAATTAAAATAATATGTCGGTTTACCGGCCAGGATGTAATTAGTCGCTGCGCTTGATTAGCCTTGCCTTTGCGCCACACGACCCAACCAAACACCGCCATATACATATAATAAAAGTTTAGTAACGACTCCATTAGCAGCGCGCCATTCCAATACATAATGGTATAAATCAGCGTACTAAAAAAAGCCGCAGGCCAGCACCATAAGTTCTCTTTAATGGCCAGTAATAAATACGCCATCGACAAAGCAACCGCAATATATTCCCAATGCGACATAGCAGTAAAACCACTGAGTATTTGCGTTACAAAATCCATCATTATAAAACGACCGTGTTTGTTAAGGGGTTATTCGGGAGATAAATCGCCCGAAATAAATTTACACACAAATATAGCTTTACCAAATTGCTCATATGAATGTTTAATTTCTGTGCTGATCACTTGCATAACTAGATCATAATCACCAAATATTTGGGTCGACATCGTATTAGTGATCACTTTAAGCTCTTCGTAGGCATTAACTCTGTCGATAAAGCCTTTAATAAAAGGAATGTAATCTTGGTGGAGCGGGTATTTACTGATCTCTACTGATAATTTCATTTCAAACTCACCTTTTTAATTATTTGATTTCAACTAATCATTCAACGCAACTTAAATACAGTGTAAAATTACACTAACACTCAATTTAAATGAGCTCATTATGGCACGCAGAATTACCTACACTTTTAAAAATCAACCGCGCGAAATTAACTTCGCCAAAGATAAATACCACGATATGTATCAGGCTATTGCGGCTGCCGAAGGTATCGATTTAACTAACTACTTAAACATGGTACGCCAAATTGAAATGACCTCTAAAGGATCATCGGCTGTGCGTAACTTTCGTGATCAAGAATTTGCTCGCATGGGCTTTAGCGATATTTACTTTATAAAAGAGTAGCGATACCGATTAAGTGAGCATCACGATCATTCTAGTAATGTAAACTTAATGGGTATTTTTAAAATAAATATTAGCGCTGGTACTCATAACTTACGCGCGGTGTAATATTACACAATAACTCGTAAGATATAGTATCAGCACATTGTGCAATTTCTTCTACCGGCAACTCAGGGCCCCACATTACTACTTCATCGCCGACTTTGATGCCATCAGCATTTTCACCAATATCAACACTGATCATATCCATAGAGATGTTGCCAGCAATACCATAACGTTTGCCAGCAATCACTACTGGGGTACCATGTTTAGCATGACGCGGATAACCATCACCATAGCCCATAGCAACCACTGCAAGCTTAGTCGGCTGAGCACTTTGCCAACTGCCACCATAACCAACACCTTGCGCAGCATCAACATCGCGAATTGCAATGACCTTAGTGGTTAAGCGCATCACCGGCTTAAGCTGATGATCTTTGCCTGAAGTGTTAAGCATTGGTGATACACCATACATCATCAAGCCTGGACGCACCCACTCGCCATGACCGGCAGGCCAAGCAATAATACCGGCCGAATTTGCTAAACAATGTGCTTGTTGTTTGCCTTGCACTAATGAATCAAACAAAGCAATTTGCTCAGCTGTTTTGGGATCATTAACATCATCGGCACTGGAAAAGTGCGTCATTAAATTGATTGTATCTTTAGCATTATTAGTCGCTTGCAAGCGCTGATAAAAATCATTCAATTGCGTCGGTGCAACCCCTAAACGATGCATACCCGTATTGATTTTTAACCAGCAACTGATTGGTGCATCGAGCTTTGCATTTTCAAGTGCTCTGAGCTGGTTTTCATCATGGATTATGGTTTGAAAGTTATTGGCTAATAAAATCGGCAAGTCATCTTGATGGAAAAAACCTTCCAACAACACAATAGGCTTGGTCAGCCCGCCTGCTCGAAGTGCGAGCGCTTCATCTATTCGTGCCACTGCAAATGCGTCGGCATCATTAAGGTGCTGCGCTATTTTAACTAAACCATGGCCATAAGCATTGGCTTTTAATACCGCCATAACTTTACTGTTAGGCGCAAACTGTCTCACTTGCGCTAAATTATGAGCAAGTGCTTGTAAGTTAATTTCGGCAATAGCTAAGCGCATTAGTAATCATCATCTACAGCAGGCCCCGCGTAATTATCAAAGCGAGAGAATTGACCTTGGAAGGTTAGGCGCACTTTACCAATCGGACCGTTACGCTGTTTACCGATGATAATTTCTGCAACACCTTTATCAGTACTGTCTTCGTTGTATACTTCGTCACGATAAATAAACATGATTAAATCGGCATCTTGCTCAATAGAGCCCGACTCACGCAAATCTGAGTTAATTGGGCGTTTATCAGCACGTTGCTCTAGGGTACGGTTAAGCTGCGATAGTGCAACAACCGGACACTGTAATTCTTTTGCTAATGCTTTAAGTGAACGTGAAATTTCGGCAATTTCTAAGGTACGATTATCTGACAAGCTAGGTACGCGCATTAATTGTAGGTAATCGACCATGATCATACTAATACCACCATGATCGCGGGCAATACGACGTGCACGTGAACGTACATCAGTGGGTGTTAAGCCTGAGGCGTCATCAACATACATTTTGCCTTTTTCCATGAGTAACCCCATGGTTGATGAAAGGCGCGCCCAGTCATCGTCATCTAGCTGACCAGTACGTACTTTGGTTTGGTTAATTCGGCCAAGGGACGCCAGCATCCTCATCATAATTTGTTCAGAGGGCATCTCTAGTGAGTAGATAAGTACAGGCTTGTCTTGGGTCATTGCTGCATGCTCAGCAAGGTTCATCGCAAAGGTAGTTTTACCCATCGATGGACGTGCTGCTACAATAATTAAATCTGAGGGCTGCAGACCAGTCGTCATTTTATCTAAATCAGCGTAACCTGTGCTTACACCGGTAACACCATCTTGTGGTGACTGATAAAGCTCTTCTATTTTATCAACGGTTTTTTCAAGTATATTGTGAATGCTTTGCGGGCCATCACTACTTTTTGTACGTTGCTCAGCAATTTTAAATACTTTGCTCTCAGCAAAGTCGAGTAAATCGTGACTTGTGCGCCCTTCTGGGTTAAAGCCTGCCTCAGCAATTTCATTGGCGACACCAATCATTTCACGCACAACTGCACGCTCGCGTACAATGCTAGCGTAAGCATCAATATTAGCAGCACTTGGGGTGTTTTTAGCTATTTCGGCTAAATACGCAAAGCCGCCAATCCCTGAAAGCTGATTATTTTTTTCTAAACTTTCAGAAATAGTAATTAAATCAATCGGATCGCCAATTTCAGCCAGTGCTGTCATTGCCTCAAAAATAAGCTTATGGGTACGGGTATAAAAGTCCTGTGACACAACAAGTTCAGCTACGCGATCAAATGCTTGATTATCAAGCATTAAACCACCTAAAACAGATTGTTCAGCTTCTATTGAATGGGGAGGAACTTTAAGAGTGTCGACTTGCTTATCTGGTTTGGCCATAACTTCACAGTACTAAAATTGAATGGCTCTATTCTATCGACTTGGCGGGGCTGTGCAAATAGCAAAGCAGGAAATCTTTCCTGCTTTTTGTAACTTAAAATAAAATGGATGATTATTGACGCTTAAGTCCAATCGTCCCACTTATGGTATTCATTTCTACACTGGCATCGGTGCCATTAGTATTAAACTTAATTCCACTTGCTGGGCCATATTTGGCTTTTTGCACTTGGTCGCTCGTTAGCTGGTTGTCAATTTTACCGCCGGCATGGGCTTGCACTTCAAATTGTGCCGATAAATCAGCTGGAAAGTAAAACTCAGCATTGCCACTTACAGATTCAAAACTTACATCAGCATCACTTAAAAGGCGATTAATACGCACTTCAACTTCGCCATTTACAGTGCTTATTTGTAACTCTTTGATTGCATCGAAGGTAAGATTGATATCACCGTTTACGTTTTCTAAGCGAATATCATTGGCAGTCGAGTTTGATTTTATATTCCCATTAACCGCATTAAAACGAACTTCTCCGTTAGATTGCTGATCATCAATTGCGCCATTTACAGTTTCAAATTGCACTTTACCACTGAGGTTTTTTGCGTTGATGTCACCGTTAACACTAGTAAGCTTAATATCGCCGTTAAGATCATTTACAGTAATGGCGCCATTGACTACATCAATTTCAGTGCCTCTTTTTAACTCTTTTGCAGTTACTGAAGCGTTAACCCCAACATACTCCAGCGCACTGCTTTGCGGCATGAAAATAGTTAGCGTTGAGCCATTATTGTTATTATCCCAATTTGAAAGATCAGGCATTTTTACAATAAACTGAGTTTTATTACCTTGTGTTTTAAGAGTGTAGCCTTGTGCTTTATCATCAAGCTCGCCGCTCACTTTAAATTGGTTTTTCCCCCAGCCCATAATATTTACATTGCCGCGCTGATTTTCTATATGAATAACGCCACCGTTTGGTACTTCAATTTGTTGTTCTATTTTTTCACCGGCAAAT
The DNA here is from genome assembly GCF_000764215.1 of Pseudoalteromonas sp. ND6B. Classification (NCBI taxonomy): domain Bacteria; kingdom Pseudomonadati; phylum Pseudomonadota; class Gammaproteobacteria; order Alteromonadales; family Pseudoalteromonadaceae; genus Pseudoalteromonas; species Pseudoalteromonas sp. ND6B. The sequence continues at coordinate 77,536 of NZ_JQFL01000003.1, read as the reverse complement.
ACAGCCATTGGTAATAAAGCGATTCCAAGTATTATTGCTTTCATTTATTTCTCCTAGATTTGTTGCCAACGCGGTGCATGCACCTTGTTAATTAAGTCGAGTTGTTGTTGATATACTTGCGCTAACATAGACAGTAGCGCCTTATTTTGTGGTTCATTTTCAAGTGTTTGCTTTATAGCCTGCTCAGCATCTTCAAGTTCTTGTAGCTGCACTTGCCAGTTATCTGTTAGTGCCGCTTGGCTTTGGTATTGAACAAGTAAACTTTGTTTTTGCTTAGTAAAAAAATCACTCATCGCCACAGCGGTATTTGTCTCTGGAGATGTAAAAAACACCATAGTGCTAACCAAAGCAGCCACACAACATGCCGCAATAGCAGTTAGCTTCGGCCAAACTACACTCTTAACTGTACTTGCCTGCTTATTAGTCATTATGGCGCGCTCAATCCCATCCCAGAGCTCTTTATCGGGTGTTATATTTTTATTTAATTGTGTTAGCGACTCATTTAAGTAGTCATCAAAATTTGTTTTACTCATTTTCGTACCACTGTTTTAATAATTGCCTTGCACGATGATATTGCGCCTTACTAGAGCCTACAGCCATGCCTAGCAAGGTTGCTATTTCTTCATGCCTATAACCTTCAACGGCATACAGTACAAATACCATTCTTGCGCGCTCAGGCAGCCTAACGATTAATTTATCTAAGCCATTTAAGCCATTGCAGTCATTTGCAGATTGCTCATCCATACCGCTTTGTTCAAAGCTAATAACTTTATTAAGCCAATGTTTTTGCTTACGCACATAGCTAATAGCAATATTACTGGTGACACTGTAAAGCCAGGTAGAAAATTGCGAACGCCCATCAAATTGCGCTATTTTGTGCCATACCTGTACAAATACTTCTTGAGTTGCATCTTGCGCATGCCCCTCATCGGCAATTAGCCTCAGGCATAAGCCATAAACTTTTGCTTTATGCATGTCATAGAGCGCTTTATAGGCTAACTGGTCGCCGTTTTTAACTTGATCAATAAGCATTTGCTGCACTTGATCAGTTATTGGCTGATTAGCGTCCATTAACATCGCAAATTTTTCCTGTTTATAATTATGTAATTGCAATTTAACTTATTAGACGTGAGAAGAAATAGAAAGGTTTAAATGAAATAGAAAATATTTGTAGAAAATGAAGCTTTATTTTAGAAAAGTGTTTGATTTAATCCACAGCAAACAATTTATTGTTTTGAATTACAAATTTTAGATACAAAAAAACCGTGCAAAGCACGGTTTTTTTTAACTTAATTTTAAAAATTAAGCTTCAGCAATAACGATTACTTTAATAGTAGCTGTTACGTCTGAGTGTACTGCGATTGCAACGTCAAATTCGCCAGTCTCACGGATAGTACCTAGAGGTAAACGAACTTCTGATTTAGCAACTTCAACACCAACAGCTGAGATAGCGTCAGCGATGTCACGAGTACCGATTGAACCGAATAATTTACCTTCGTCACCAGCTTTAGATACTAATGTAACTTCTGCTAATGCTTCAAGTTTGTCAGCGCGTGCTTGTGCTGCAGTTAACTGTTCAGCGATTTTTGCTTCTAGTTCTGCGCGACGTGCGTCAAACGTTTCAATGTTTGCTTTAGTTGCAGGAACTGCCTTACCTTGTGGGAAAAGGAAGTTACGTGCGAAGCCAGATTTAACAACAACCTGGTCACCTAGGCCACCTAGGTTAGCGATCTTATCTAGTAGAATAACTTGCATGTTTCTACACCTTTTAAAAACGTGTTAATCCGCTGCTTACTTATGTAAGTCAGTGTATGGAAGAAGGGCTAAGTAGCGAGCACGCTTAATAGCAGTTGCTAGCTGGCGCTGGTATTTAGCGCTAGTACCTGTGATACGGCTAGGTACGATTTTGCCACTTTCTGTAACATAGTTTCTAAGAGTAGCTAGATCTTTGTAATCGATTTGTTGTACGCCTTCCGCTTTAAAGCGGCAGAACTTACGACGTCTGAAATAACGTGCCATGAGATTAATTCCTCAAATAATTCTTTCTATATGCTGAGCATGCAAAACCAATTGGCTAAGGCCGTTACGACCTTCGTGGCGATTTAAAAAACCACTCACTTGCAATGCCTGCCCAACGTGCAAATGTTGAGTCTGTTGTTGCATTTGCTTACCACTGGCAACCACCTGAAGCCTCACATAACTATTACGGTTAAGATCTGCTTCAACTTGCATTGATTTATGTTCTACAACAAAAATACAATGCGGTATGCCCGCGGGGCTTTGGCTAAACTTGGGTGTTTTACAAACAACCCCCGATATAACCAGCTGATTCGTATATGGGCTAACCATTATAGTAACTGCTGACTACGTGCCATGCTAGGACTCAAAACAATTAAGCAGCTGGTGCTTCTTTCTTCTCTTCTCTTACAAGAGGAGACGCTTCAGTTACAGCGTTTTTAGTACGCATAACTAAGTTACGAAGCACTGCATCGTTGTAGCGGAAAGTAGTTTCTAGCTCGCTGATTACTTCAGTTGGTGCTTCAACGTTCATAAGAACATAATGAGCTTTATGAAGCTTGTTGATTGGGTAAGCCAGTTGACGACGGCCCCAGTCTTCAAGACGGTGGATAGTACCACCTGCTTCAGTGATAGAACCAGTATAACGTTCGATCATACCAGATACTTGCTCACTCTGATCAGGGTGAACCATGAATACGATTTCGTAATGACGCATGGATATTCCTTACGGTTAATAGAGCCTTCTACCGTTTCGGCCGGTCGGTTTAAGGCAAGGAATTAATAGTTTAAAAGCCGAAATGAGCGCGCATTTTACGCTTAGTAGGATAATTAAGCAAGCAGGTTTTTTTAAGCTTTAATAGATAAGGGTTCGGGCTTCGGGCTTCGGGCTTCGGGCTTCGGGCTTCGGGCTTCGGGCTTCGGGAAGACATTATTGGATGCTCCCTTTATATCAATAAGTAAAATAAAGATAAGTGTTTAATATTTACTAGGTAAGCGCGAGCTTGCTCGCTTGAAAAGTGGAGCTTTTAATTACTTAAGCCCTACATTTGCCCCTAAAATATAAACATTTACTCAAATCTAAAGCCGTGCAATTATTAAACAACACATTATTTAATAAGGATATTTATGAAGCTTTTACTATCGCTTGTGTTAATAGTTACTTTTAGTACACCTGTTTTAAGCTATGCAGACACCGCTACAACCGACATAACCGTGGGTAAAAAGGTCATTCTACAATCAAAAATACTTAACGAAGACAGACCTATCAGAATATTCATACCTGACAATGTAAAAGACGATCAGCCGCTCTATGTTATTTATTTACTTGATGGTGTTGAGCACTTTCATACGGCGTCTGGCGTTATAAAATCCCTTGTTGATTACGAGCAGATACCTAATGCAATGCTTGTTGCTATTGATACAACCAACCGTGTTCGTGATTACTTACCTAAAGTACAAGGTGAGCCTAAAACGGAGTTTCAAACCTTTGTTAAAAATAAATGGCCTGACGCAGGGCAAACCGATAATTTTTTAAAGTTTGTGTCTGATGAGCTCATGCCCTATATAAATAGCAACTACCCAACTAATGGTTACAACACCTTAATTGGTCATTCTAATGCTGGTACATTAGCGCTTTATACTTTAGTTAATCAACCAGCATTATTTAACAACTACATCGCTATAAGCCCAAATAGTTGGTGGAGTGATGAAGAGTTAAAAAGTAATATCACTAAATACACTAAAAACCCTAAAGGCGCTCAAGCGTTATTTATTAGTGTTGCAAGTGAAGGCGCACGCTTTTATACCGGCGTATTAAATACTTTAGTAAATTTAGAGCAACAAATGCCCACACAGCTAAAATGGAAATATAAGCATTATCCCACTTTTACTCATATGGGCACCATACTTCCAGCACTTAGCGATAGCCTAATTCACTTATTTAGCGACCTAATATTTAAAGTGACTGACGAGCACGGAAAATTTGCAGATGTATCATTGATTACCGGTTACTACCAAGCACTTAGTGATAAGTACGGATTTGAGCTTAAAATTCCACAAGATGTGTACGCAGAATTTGCTCATAGCCAGCAGAAATTTGGCAACACTAAAAAAGCGATAACAACACTTAAACACTTTACTCGCGATTATCCTAATGCTGCATACTCTCACATGCGATTATCGCAAGGTTACACGGCTGACAAACAGTTTAAAGAAGCCGCTACCAGTATGAAACATGCACTAAAGCTTGCTAAACAAAACTCGCGAGATCCACTGTTAGTTGATGCACTACAAGATATGGTGAATGAAGCAAAAGAGAATTTGTAGCTCATTAATTTAAAAGCATTACGAGCTTCGATCGTCGCGTCAGCAAGCTGTACGCCTACACTAAAGAAAGCATTAGCCTATAAAAAAACCGATGCTTAAACTAAACATCGGTTTTTCTTTGGCTGAAAGCTGACAGCTAAAAACTGACCGCTTGTCTTTATCACTTCCCTATCGCTTCTTTGGCGAATAGGTGTTTGATTGGGCCTAGGTTATCAACGAGTGAAAGCCCTACTCCCCGAATCAGCTTTTTAACTGGATTGGCACCTTCAAATAACTCTTTTAGCCCTTGCATCATGGCAATGTGTTTTTGTGCGTCGAGCTTACGGGTGCGCTCGTAATCACGCAGTGTGCGCGTACTTGCAAATTCTTTGGTGTCTTGACTTAGTAGCTCGATTAAATAAGCGGCATCTTTTAGGCCCAGATTCATACCCAGCCCTGCCAATGGATGAATGGTATGCGCTGCATCGCCCATTAGCACCACGTTGCCATTTACCCATTGCTGGGCATAACGCATTTTAAGTGGGAACGCGACGCGCTTACTTTGCACTTCACATAAACCGCATTGGCCATCTATTGCAGCCATAACTGCTTTATTAAAAGTGGTGTCGTCCATTGCTAACAATTCATCACAATGATTAGGGCTGGTAGACCACACAATTGAATGAGTATGCTCATCGCTCAATGGCAAGAACGCTAGCGGCCCTGTAGGTAAAAACACTTGGCGTGCGGTATTTTTGTGTGACTCTTTAGTTTTAACTGTCGCTACTAACGCATGGTGGTCGTAATCTTTAAAGCTCAGCGCCATATTAAACTGTTTACGAATCGCTGAATTTGCACCATCAGCCGCCACCAGCAACTTAGCAATAATAGGTTCGCCAGTTTTTAAATTAATAAATACATCAGACTCGCTTTGGTGTATTTGCTGATACTCGGTATTAAACATGAGTGTGGCATTACTTTGCTGCTCAAGCTCTTTTATTAGTGCAAAGCGAATAATATCGTTTTCAACAATGTGGCCTAAATGCTCAAGCTCAAGCTGCTCGTTATTAAAGGTTATTTTTCCAAAGCTGTCGGCATCGCGTACATCCATGTGCGTATAAGCACAAGCACGCTCAGCTATTATGTGTGGCCATACATTTAACTGCTCGAGCAAAGTTTGGCTGGCAATACTCAATGCGCTTACACGTAAACCATAGTCATCGCTCGGTGGAGCTTGAGTTGGCGCTGCATCTAACACAACCACACTGATATTCGCTTTAGCAAGCCCTAGCGCCAGCGTTAAACCTACGCAGCCACCACCCACTATACAAACCTGTACTTGTTTCATAAACGTGTACCTTGTTTAACTTGTCCCATTAACTGTTTAGCCAATGGGGCTTTAAATGCGGGGAATAAATCCATTGAAAATAGCCCAATACTACGACCAAGCGCTAACACCCGTGATGAGTTTGAAAAAAGTCGAACCAGTGCATCGGTCAATGTCATTACGGTTTTTATATCATCACTGCGCTTAATTGAATATTGACGAGTAAAGGCATAACTACCTAAATCGTGTTCACTGTTTGCTATTAAGTCACTCAGCACTTGTACGTCGCGCAGCCCTAAATTAAAGCCTTGACCTGCAATTGGGTGAATGGCATGTGCCGCGTTACCTATTACCACAGTACGGTGCGCTGTTAACGATTCTATTTGCCCATAAACCAGCGGATAACTGGCGCGCATACCGACTTTTATAAATTGCCCTGCACGATAACCAAAGGTGGTTTGCAGTACGCTTAAAAAGTCTGACTCACTTAATGCCATATGCTGCTCAATATGCTCTTGACGCATACACCATACTAACGAATAACGGTTATTACTCATGGGTAATAAGGCCATTGGGCCGTTTTGAGTAAAACGCTCAAACGCATGATGGTTATGTCCACCAGCCACTTCTATATTGGCAATAATCGCGCCTTGTTCATAAGGCTGGGTATTGAAACCTAAGCCTAGCAAGTGACGGGTTGGCGATTGTGCACCGTCGGCAATCACTAACAGCTTAGCACTTAGTTTTTCGCTGCTTTGTAATGTCAGTTCATTACTTTCGGCATTTTGTTTTATCGCTGTTACGCTATTAGGGCAAAAAAGCGATATATTTGATTGCGTTAAACGTTGATGCAGCGCTCTGCCAAATGGGTTTACCTCTACCACATAGCCTAATGAGGGTTTAGTAAACTCATCACACTGTATGTGGGTTTTACCAAAGTGCCCTTTGTCTGACACACTGACTTTTTTTATGGCCGCCGCATAGGGAGCGTTTATTTCAAACAAATTGAGGCTTTGTAAATACTCCACCGACTGCTGTGCAAGTGCGATGCTTCTGTCGTCAAAACTTGGGTGATAATCTGTGGTTACTTGGTTTGCTTCAACCACGGCAATATGTAGGCTGGGATTTTTTTTACTTATACTCAGTGCGCAACTTGCGCCCACTAAACCACCGCCAATAACTACAACATCAAACTGCTTAGCCACTTTTATCTCCAAGCTTATGCGTTTTTAGCGCTTTGCATTAACGCTTCTATTTCGCTAATTTTTTTAGGCACGGTAATCGTTAAGTTTTCGTGACCAGACTCAGTTACTAATAAGTTATCTTCAATACGAATACCTATGCCTTGGTATTTTTTGGGTGCGTTTGAATCTTTATTAATATAAAGCCCAGGTTCAATGGTCAGTACCATACCAGGTTCAAAAGCACGCTCTTGGTTATTAACCTTGTAACCACCTACATCGTGAACATCGAGTCCTAACCAATGGCCAAGACCATGCATGTAGTATTCTTTACAGGCTCCTTGCGCCATTAGCTCATCAAAGTCGCCGGTTAAAATACCTAAATCGAGTAAACCTTGGGTTAGCACTTGCATAGCGAGTTTATTAGCCTGCGATAAGTAGCCACCGGGCTTTACTTCGCTAAATGCGACTTCTTGCGCTTTAAGCACAATATTATAAAGCGCAGCTTGCTCGGTGCTAAATTTACCATTAACGGGGAAAGTACGGGTAATGTCGGCTGCGTAACCTTGTAGCTCACAACCTGAATCAATCAGCACTAGGTCGCCATTGTTTAATACATCGCTGTTTTGGGTGTAGTGCAAAATATTAGCGTTATCGCCACTACCGACAATGGTGCCATAAGCTGGATATGGCGCACCGTTCATTGCATAGTGATGATGAAGCTCTGCCTCTAGTTGAAACTCGGTTGCGCCAACGTGGGAAAAGCGCATGGCACGCATGTGTGCTCGGGCACTTATTTCACAGCCTTCACGCATAATGTTAATTTCACTTGGCGATTTAAACAGGCGCATTTCATGTAATAACGGGCGAATATCTTTAATTGTACTCGGTGCTGCATCCCCTTTTTTAGGGGCACTGCGCAAAGTGTTAAGCATTGAAAATACTTTGCCGTCAAAGGCAGGATACGCCCCTTGTGCATAAAATAAAATCTGTTGGCCGTTCACCAAATTCAATAATTGTTCGTTTAGTTCACTTAATGCATAAGTTTTGTCGAATAAGTATTCGCTTTGCGCTTTTTCAAAACCAATGCGCCTGCCGTGCCATACCTCTGCAAGTTTATCTTTATCTAAACAAAACAATATAGAAGGCGTATCACTGTCTTTGCATAACACCAATACCGCATCGGGTTCGTTAAAACCAGTTAAGTAAAAAAAGTCACTGTCTTGTCGAAACGGATAATGAGTATCTCGGCTACGTGTGAGCTCGGTTGCAGCAGGAATTATCGCAATACTGTTGCTATCCATTGCCGCCAATAAACGCTCGCGGCGCGCTTTAAACTCTGACTTTTGTATTTCAACCATTAATAACTAACCCATTACTTTTGTTGTATTACTAAATTAATGCAGTGTTTTTTTATTGCTTTGTGGGTTTTGCTCTTTGCCAAGTTCAGCAAAACATAGTAACGCCGATACGCGTACGTACTCAATCACTTCATGCAGTGCTTGGCTATCTTCTTCGGTTTCTTCAAAGGTTGTATCAAGGCGCGTAATTTCGCTAAAGTCGCTAATCACTTCTTTTACATCTGCCGACAGCTTGCCATAGTCTTTTTGCTTTAAGCCAAAGCCCAGCATAAACCCAGCTACCCATGATACGAGCCCATTGGCTTGATCGATGAGTGTTTCGTCATCACTCGGTAAAAACAAATCAAATTGAAACTCTTCATTGTTAAAGCTTTCAACAACTTGTTGATAAACTTTACCAAAAAACTGTTTTAAATCGTTGCTAAACGACTCGCCATCATTAAATACGTCGCTCAGTAAGCCTAAGTATTCTTTATCGTCAATGCTTAGCCCACAAGCAAGTAAACCGCTAATAACGCCATGCGCTTCAGCAGGTGATACAAATATTTCGTTTTTCTCTAAAAGAAGTTGGGCTTTTTCGTAATCTGGTAAGTTATTCATAATGACGTCTTCGCTTTGCTAATTAAAGCAATGCTACCACTCGATAAAAAGCAACTCCAATGAATTCTATGACTGAGGTCAAAAGCAAGCGATTGAAAAGCTGATTAAGTTCAAAAAGCAATCTTAAAAGTAAATACAAGATTAGGGTCTGTTGACCCTTCAAGGTTAAATTTGCAGCAGTCTGTTTGGTATTTAGGCAAGGCAGAGCCTATGTGGTGTGGTTATTCCCCATAAATAGGCGATAACGTAGCATTAATCCCAAACAGGCGCTGCCCGAAGGGTTCTGCCTAGGGGCGATTTACTCTTTGTTGCTCGGTTTTTACTTAGCCCACTAGGTTACAAACCTCGCGCCGCGATTAAACCGCCCCTAGTTTGAACAAATTTTAATCCGCAAAGGTCAACAGACCCTAAATTTGCAGGAAAACTGAGCGAACGGTTTAATTTTTTACGTTTGGGGTTTAAGGATTGGAATATGTCTTATATACTGAATTTGTTCCCTGGGGTGCAGGAGCTTGGTTAAGTCCCTGAGCCGATAAATTTTATACCAGGATTTTTGTTCGTCTACTATTGTGCAAGCTCGGCATGTACCGAGAAGCCTACGGTAAACCGCAGATTTCCGCCCTGAAACCTCAAGGTTTCAGGACTGACACCCGGCACCGCATTCTCGGGGAACACCTCCAATAACTTTAATTCCCCAGCAATTACTTTTATATCCTTATTTTATTAATCACCTAGTTATTATAAAAAACACCGAACTGAATTTTTTACAGTCCGATGCTTTACTTACTAGTACCTGAAACTTAGTGCCTGAAACTTCTACTTATCTATGTAGTCTGCACTTACTTAAACCAGCCTTGAAAGCGCTCCATCAGCATATAGTTAACCGGAACGAGTAATAAGGTTATAAAGGTCGCAAATATAATCCCAAAACCTAGGCTTACTGCCATAGGAATTAAAAACTGCGCCTGAGTCGCCTTTTCAAACAGCAGCGGCATTAAGCCTATAAAGGTGGTTAAACTAGTTAGCATAACCGGGCGAAAACGCGCTACGCCGGCGGTTTTAACAGCTTCCATTAAATCGAGCCCTTCACTGCGCTTTTTATTAATAAAATCAACCAATACTAACGAGTCGTTCACCACGACCCCAATTAACGCGAGCATTCCCAGCAAACTCATAATGGTAAGCTCCATAGCCATGATCCAATGGCCAATTACTGCGCCAATCATGCCAAAAGGAATAATGCTCATCACCACCAGTGGCTGTAAGTACGATTTAAAGGGAATTGCGAGCAATCCATAAATTACAAAAAATACAAATACCATTCCCCACAATAATGAACCAAACGATTCGCGCTGCTCTTTGGCTTCACCTTCTAATGAATGGCTTACACCTGGGTATTGTTGCACAAGTTCATCTAAGTAGGTTTTTAAATCAGCTTGAAGCACGGTCATATTGGTATCGGTTTTTTCTACATCCGCCGACACATTAAGAGTACGGTAACGATCAATACGGGTAATGGTTGATGGGCTTTGACCCGGTACTAAAGTGGCCACGTGTGACAGCGGCACTCGCCCACCATTAGGTGTTTGTATTAATATATCTTTTAAATCAGCAACTGAGCGCCTTTCATCTATAGGTAAGCGCACCATAACGCGCACATCATCACGCCCGCGTTGAATGCGCTGTACTTGTACACCAAAAAACGAGTTACGCACTTGTCTTGATACATCAACTCTATTTAATCCAAGTGCAAGCCCTTGCTCTGTTAGCTCTATTTGTAGCTCTTCTTTACCATCAGACATGCTATCGGCAATATCAAACACGCTTGGATAAGTGGCCAATCGTTGTTTAATTTGCTCAGCCACTGTTTGCAGTGTGGTTATGGAATTACCCGATAATTGAATATCAATTGGGTTTGAGCTTCTACCTATTTCTGCTCTAAATGTGAGACTTTCAGCCCCTGGGATCACCCCTATTAATTGCCGCCACTCTTTTACCAACTCACGCGAACCAATATCAGACTCTCGTTGTTCTGCTGGGGTGATTTCAAAGCGCACACTACCCGAATTAGCCGCACCGCCTCGCCCGCCAGTGCTCGCTAGAATATTAAGGATAATACTTTGCCCTGTTTCTTCATCTTGATACTTACGCTGAAGCTCTCTGGCTTTATCTGACATATCAATAATGTATTTATTCGTGACTTCAAACGGTGTTCCCGCAGGAAAAGTTAAATTAACCCGAACTGTTTCACTGGGAATACGTGGGAAGAAAATAAACTTAGTCCAACCACTGGTGATCATGGTTAAAATAATTAAAAACACGCCCATAAATAAACTGACTGTGGCCAGTTTGTTGCGTAGCGCTAGCCCTAATACGGGTTGGTAATATTTTAAAATGGCATGCTCAAAACCATCTGCAAAACGTTGTTGGAGTTGCTCTAATTTAGAACCTTTGCCTTTTTGCTGGCGCAGTTTGATATATTTTAAATGCGCTGGCAGCACAAATTTAGATTCAATCAATGAAAACAATAATACCGGAATAACCACCACCGGAATTTGCGCAAAAATAGCGCCTCGCGCGCCTTCTATAAAACCTAACGGTAAAAAAGCGGCCACGGTGGTTAACACGCCAAATGTAACTGGCGTGGCTACTTCTTGAGTTCCTTTTATAGCAGCCTCTTCGCCCGATTTGGCGGTTTTTAAATGGGTATACACGTTTTCACCGGTAACAATAGCATCGTCCACCACAATCCCTAGCACCAATATAAAACCAAATAAGCTGATCACATTTATGGTCACGCCAAAGGCGGCCATTGCCATAAACGCGCCCATAAATGAAACCGGAATACCAATAAATACCCAAAACGCGATGGCAGGTCTTAAAAATAAAGTCAGTAACCCCAGTACCAAAATACCGCCCTGTAAAGCATTGCTAGTTAGGGTAGCAATACGGCTTTTTACTACCTCAGAGTCATCATCCCAATAGCTTAAATAAAACCCTTGCGGTAAATTAGCTTGCTCACTGGTAATATAGTTTTTAACTGCATCGGCCACTTCTATCGCACTTTGCGGACCAATGCGGTACACATCGATAAATGCGGCTTGTTTGCCATTAAAGCGGGTGCGCACAGGGGTTTCTTCAAAATCATCATTAATGGTTGCAATATCACTTAAGCGAATAATAGTGCCATCGGCTTGATTTTTTATCACAATGCTTGCAAATTCATCTTTGCGGTAAGCTTGCCCTTTAGAGCGAATAAGTACATCGCCGCCCTCTGTTTTAAGGTTTCCTGCTGAAATATCAGAACTTGAATTGGCAATGGCACTGGATATTTGCGCCAAGGTTAAATCGTATTGGCGCAGCGTATCTTGGCTTACTTCGATTGCCAGCTCATAATTACGTACGCCACTAAGTTCAACTTGGGTAATCGCCGGAATACGCAGTAATTCATCACGGACTTGCTCTGCATATTCTAGGGTTTCTTTTTCGTTATAGTCACTTGAAACAGTGACTGCTATTACTTCACGCTTACGCTGGATTAACCCTATTACTGGTTTTTCTGCATCGGCTGGAAAGGTATTAATGGCATCGACACGGCTCTTTATATCCGCTAACAATTCACGCTCGTCATAGCCAGTATCAACCTCAACGCTCACTTGTGATGACCCCTCAGAAGAGCGGCTCGATATTTGTTTAATACCTTCGAGATCTTGTAATGCTTCTTCTATTCGTATGGTGACCCCTTTTTCAGCATCTTCTGGGGTTGAACCACGTAAACTTACACTAATATTTATACGATCAGAAACAAACGAGGGAAACACCTCTAGCGGTAACTTAGAAGACAGGCTGAATAGGCCGCCCAACACAATACTAATTAGCAGTAAGTTGGCAGCCACATGGTTACGTGTAAACCAAGCGATCATGGCTGCTCTCCTGGTTTTTGTGCTTTAGGAGTCGCATCCATTATCTGCACTGGCGTACCTGAACTCACTTGACCCAGTGGCGTCAGCACTAATTGACTACCCGCTTCAAGACCTTTACTCACAATGCCTTGCAGCGCATTTTGCCACGCTAAAGCAATATTTTTACGCTGTAGTGTGCCATTTTCAACCACATAAACATAACTGCCTTGATATATCGCACTATTGGGAATAACGAGTACCTGAGAGGCGACTTTGCCATTAATTTTAGCTTTAACGTATTGCCCTATTTTCACTGGGTATTGATTATCACTGGTTGATTTATAAGGGTCATTAATTTTAGCCACCACATACAATTGCTGAGCACTTTCATCTATTGCGCCCTCAGTACGAATAAGTTGGCCTTGCCATTGTTGCTCGCCAATTAAATCTGAAGTGAAATTAACCGCTGAGCCACGCTGATTTTTAGCACCATCTCGATATTGCTCAGGTAAATTAATAAAAGGCAGATCTTTATTCTTTATCGGTAAGCGTATTTCAACACTGTCGGTTGCATAAATTGTCGCCAACTGCATATTGTTAGATACCACCTGACCTAAGTCAACGCTGCGGTTTAATACTCGCCCAGCATAAGGGGCTTTAATTTTAGTACGTTCAAGATTTAGTTGCGCTTTTTCCAATTGTGCTTGTGCTGACAAAACCTGTGCTTGCGCTGCAGCTAGCTGTGGCTTTCTAAGTACTAAAATACTCGGTTCAGACTCATTGCCTAAACGTTGCCAATCAGTAAGCGCTTGTCGGCCTCGCGCTTGCTCTTCTAATAAGTTTTGCTCGGCATTGAGCAAATTAGCTTGTGCTGATTTAACTTCTGCTTTTAAATCGCGATCATCTAACTGAAGTAACACATCGCCTTTTTCAAAAAAGCCGCCTTCGCGGAACTGCTCATTTATATCAATAATCAGCCCAGAAACCTGAGCCACCAACATACTTTGAGTTCGTGGTTTAACCGTGCCAAAGCTATCAATTTCAACGGGGTAGTCAATTAACTGCAATGGTTTTACCGCTACATTAATTTTTGCTTTTGGCGGTGCTGAAAAACGTGATGCTTTAGGCGGGTTTCCTTTAATAAACATTACCAAAAAAATGGTCGCTATAATGATAGCAGCGGGAACAATTATTTTTTGTTTGTTGAGTTTCATAGTGCTTGCTCATCCTGTGCGGATCTTGATTTTGCAAAGTCGCCCCCAAGAGCAACATGTAATTTAATGCGATTTGTGAGTAATTGGTTTTTAATTTCAATCAGTGAACTTTGTGCATCAAACGAGCGTGCTTGTGCATCTAATACGGTGGTGTAGCTCACTAAACCACTTTGATATTGTTCAAACGATAATTGCTCTGCTGCTAAGGCATTTTCTTGTGCCTGCAAGGTGCTTTGGTAGCGTGCCTTTAAAGATTGTTGTTGGGTAATAGCATTTTCAACATCACCAAATGCATCATATAAAGATTGCAGATAGGCTTGCTCTTGCTTTTGCGTTTGTAAACTGGCTATTTCCTCGTTCGCAGCGAGTCGCCCAGCGTCAAAAATAGGCGCTGAAATGCTACCAATAAGTGACCACGCAAGACTTGAAGCAGAAAATAAGTCGCTTACCCTGTTAGTGCTATCGCTTAAACCTGCCGCTAAATTTAAACTCGGAAAACGCTGTTTATGCGCATACGCAAGCGAAGCGTCGCTGGCTAATAACTGATACCAACTAGCACGCAACGCAGGTTTGCGAGTAATAAGCTCCGACGGTAAACCAAGAGGAATGTCGTCATTAATTACAGATAGGTCGTTATTCGCTGCTATCAATCCTTTTGGATACTCCCCCAATAAACGCTCAAGACTACGTGCAGCTTGAGTCAAATTTGCTTTTTGGGTTGCTATACGGGAGCGTTCATTGTTTAACTCATTGCGAGCTAAATAAACATCTAACGCTTCATTTAAACCTTGGCGATAACCCGACTCAATAATCTCAAGGTTTTGCTGGGCGTTAGCTTCTCTGCGCTTAAACAAATCAAGTAATTGCTCTGCACTGATTAAGTTAAACCAATTTGTTATAACATCTGCAATAAGCTGTTGTTTAGTTTGCTCATAGCGAGCTTGCTGAGCAAGGTAGTTGAGGTTGTCTCTGCGCTTTGCATCAGAGAGTTTACCCCATAAATCAATTTCATAGCCTAACTCTAACGATACAGAGCTTGAGTTATTATAACTAACCGGACGATTATCTTTGCTCCGTCCTACTCGCGTTGAAATATCTAAACTGGGCCATAAAGCGGCACCGGTGACAATTAATTGCTGTTTTTGTATTTCTACATCAAAACGGTTTTGCAATAGTTGCTGATTGTTTTTTAGCGCTTGAGTAACTAGCTGCTTTACTGTTGGTGAAGCAAGTTTATTAAACCATGTGTCGTTGACAGCAACTACTGATTCAACAGCTGTTTGTTGCCACTGATCTGGGAGTGTATTCGGTGCTTGCTCACGTAGTTGCGGGTTTAAGTTACTCGCACAACCACTTAGCAGCATAATACTTATTGCCAATAAAGATGGCTTATATTGCCACATTATGTTTAAACCTGATTAATGCTATTTATGAATGTTATTCAAGCACTTTAGCAAACTTTGCTCAATTGACTTTACATAACATTACATACTTTGCGATGAAATTATAAGTGCCGTAGATACGCCAAGTATTAACATATTGATCACAAATTAATAAACAACCTAATTTTTAGCCAAAAAAGCTGAATAAAGTTCTCAAAGCGGTACGAAAAGGACAGAGGGACTTACTGTTTATGACGTGCTGGAAAAATAGAGCAGGATAGAAAAAACTTAGAAACAAAAAAGCCCCGCATATGCGAGGCTTTGTATAAATGGTGCCTCGACCCGGAATCGAACCAGGGACACGAGGATTTTCAATCCTCTGCTCTACCAACTGAGCTATCGAGGCACTTAAACAGTGCAATAGTTAAATTAACTATTTAAATAAATGGTGCCGACTAACCGAGTCGAACGGTTGACCTACTGATTACAAGTCAGTTGCTCTACCAGCTGAGCTAAGTCGGCACACTAAACTGTGTGCTAAGGCACTTTATCAATTTTAAAGATTGATAACTTTTAGTAAATGGTGCCTCGACCCGGAATCGAACCAGGGACACGAGGATTTTCAATCCTCTGCTCTACCAACTGAGCTATCGAGGCACTTAAACAGTGCTAGTGAACTGCTTTTAGCAATTTCACTTTTATAAATGGTGCCGACTAACCGAGTCGAACGGTTGACCTACTGATTACAAGTCAGTTGCTCTACCAGCTGAGCTAAGTCGGCACACTAAACTGTGTGCTAAGGCACGTGTAATAACGTTTAATCTTATGATTTGAAACACTATTACTTTAATAATGGTGCCTCGACCCGGAATCGAACCAGGGACACGAGGATTTTCAATCCTCTGCTCTACCAACTGAGCTATCGAGGCACTTAAACAGTGCTAATTAAAAATCTTAACGGATTTTTAATGCAATTCCCAGCTAGCTCTACTGACTGGCTATCTGGGCGTGCGGCGTATTAAACGAGTTTTGCCCCTACAAGTCAACTTTTTTTTTATTCTTTATAATCGTTTGAACGGTTTTCAAACAACTCGAGGCTATTTTCGTTAATACAGTGTATTTATCCAACAAAAGAGTTTAAAAAACGTAGTGAATTATTTTTTTTAGGTGTTACGATTGAATAATAACTTTCGGTACAGGCTTACCGTTTTAATAATAAGACCACAGGAAAACTCATGCAGAGCAAGCCCTCTTCAGCAATAAAAGGCCTACTACCTTTATTCTTAGTTAGTAACCTTATAATAACCGCATTATTTGTAGTCGCCTTTGCGCTTTATTCACAAGGCAATGCTGATAACAATGCATCTGCTCCAACCTCTACTTTATCGTTAACAAAACTTGCTGAACGTCTTGATCAGCCTTTAGCAGAAGCATTAACAATATACGGGCAAGACAAGGTCACACAATTACTCGATATAACCACCTTACTCAATGATGATTATAAATATACGCTCCACCGTTTTAATGCCAATAATCAAGCCGAGTTAGTTTATAGTAATAACAGTAAAGCAATTGCGCCTTTAGCTGTTAATAAACATATTAAAGAACAAAATACTCTTCATCATTTGATCTCATCAGAGGGACAGGTAATTGGAGAGCTTATTATTGAGCAAACACAGTCCTCAGTTACACCATCAAATCAACACTCACCACTAAATGCCTATTTTGTTGCCTTTGCTGCACTGGTAGTGCTGTTTGTATTAGCACTCATGTTGAATAAGTACATTAACAAGCGATTACATAAAAATACTGATTCACTTACTCAAGAACTAAAAGAAATTACGCAAAATGATAACTATCAAAGCACCCTAAATGAGCAACTAGAGGGTGGTTTAGAAACGGTAGCTCAACAAGTTAATTTGTTACTCAAAAAGGTGAGTAAGGTTCAAGCTGACGATCAAGCGGCGAAAAAAGAATTAAAAAAATTACAAACAAGCCTTGAAACAGAAGTACAAAGCAGAACCTTTGAGTTAGAAAAACAAACGCAAAAAGCGCTAAAAGCCAGTGAAACTAAAACCACCTTTTTAGCCACTATGAGTCATGAAATAAGAACACCAATGAATGGCGTAATCGGTACCATTGATTTACTTCGTCAAACAGAGCTTGATGGTGCACAGCAACGTTTAAGTACAATTATTCGTGAATCTGCATTCTCGTTACTCAGTATCTTAGATGATATTTTGGATTTTTCTAAAATTGAAGCAGGAAAGCTCAATATAGACCCGACTCCCTTCTCTGTTGCAGATACACTAGAAGAAGTCGCAAAGGTGTTATCGTCAGTTGCAAAAAATCGTCACCTAGAACTCGATTTATCAATTGCACCCGATATTCCTAATAACCTTATGGGCGACTCAGTCAGGGTTCGCCAAGTACTTTATAACTTATGTAGCAATGCCATTAAATTTACCAGCACTAACGGCTCTACCCAAGGTAGAGTGAAAATATCGGTAGAAGTTGCACATAACACTGCCGATCATTTTACGCTACGTTTTTGCGTAAGTGATAATGGTAAAGGAATGACTCAGTCTCAATTAAGGAAAATATTCAGCCCGTTTACTCAAGCTGAAAGTTCAATTACCCGAGAATTTGGCGGTACAGGACTTGGGCTTTCAATTTGTAAAAGCTTAACCGAGCTAATGCTTGGTACAATAAATGTTACAAGCCATGAAGGGATTGGTAGTGAATTTACCGTTGAACTGCCTTTTTCAACGGCAGGTAAAACTGAATTTGCTCATAAAAATACACTCAATGGCAAACATGTTGTTGTTGTTAGTGATAATGCTGAACGCGGCAAGGTAATTTATCGTTACTTGTCATTTATGGGGGCCAAAATAACCTATGCCCATGAGCAAAAGGACATAGAAAATCATCAAGACACAAAGGATATTATTTGGGTTGTTGATGGTATTGACGACATGAGTAGCATTAGCACCTTGCTAAGAAGTTTACTTTACTCACTAGAAGATAATAATCAGCAAATGGTGGTATTAAGTAAGCTAGATGAAGCCGTTATTAATCATAAAAATATTTTTTATATTAATGCTTCACCACTGTGCAAATCTAACTTTATGCTTTCAATTTTGGTTGCGGCAGGCTTACATAAACCTAAGCAAATAAAAAAAGCTAAAAGCATGAATCATTACTTAAATTCAGAAGAAGCACTCGCTGCGAATAGGCTTGTTTTATTGGTAGAAGATAACTTACTAAACCAAGAGGTACTTACCGAGCAGTTACACATACTAGGGTATAGTGTGGAAGTAGCGAATAATGGTGAGGAAGGCATAGAGATGTGGCGTAAAAACAGCTATTCGCTCATCCTAACCGATTTACATATGCCGAAAATGTCTGGCTACGATATGGTTGAAAAGATTAGAGAAGAAGCAGCACTGTTAGAAGCAATCGACGCCCAACCTTATATTATTGCTGTAACAGCCAATGCCTTAAAAGGCGAAAGAGAACGCTGTTTAGCTGTGGGAATTAATGACTTTATAACTAAACCGATTGAGTTAAATGCGCTTGAGGACATATTAAATCAATGGAGCGATTTAGATAATAAACAGCCAAAACAAATTAGTTCAGCTGAAAAGCCAGCCATGCCTATTAACATGGAGTCTGCCAACAAATATATAAATGGCGATGATGCTAAAAAAATTCGCTTCTTTAAAATGTATTTAGAGCAAAGCCAAGAACAAATTAAATCAATCAACTTTGCGGTACTACAAAAGAGTCAAAGTGAAATTATAGCTGCCTGCCATCAATTGAAATCTATATCAAAAACAGTGGGGGCTAATATTGTGGCTGATTTAGCGCAGTCATTTGAGGATAAGTGTAAGGCTGATGAAATAAATGCCGATGAGTTAATTGAGATGAGAGATGAGCTCGAAATTGAATATTCAAGAGCAGCACAATTTTTAAAAGAACAAATTAGAAACCACGATCAACAAGATGACTTGATTTAACTAAACTGTTCATAGGTATGCACAACAAAAAAGGGCTTTTATAGCCCTTTTTTAACGATTATTTTTCTACTGGCTTATAGCCTTCAATCTCAACCTCTTTTCCTTCAAATAAAAAGCCAACCATTTGCTCTTCTAAAAAGGTACGATGTTCTGGGTCCATCATATTTAAATGCTTTTCGTTGATCAGCATCGTTTGTTTATGCTGCCACTGTCCCCATGCTTCTTTAGATATATTATTAAAAATCTTTTCGCCAATTTCCCCAGGATAAAGTTGAAATCCAAGGCCTTCAGCTTCTTTTTGTAACTTTTGACAAAATACAGTACGTGCCATGATTTATTCTCTCTAACGCTAAATGCTGCTAGTTTAACCTATTGGGCTCATTTGTTTAACCAACTTTTTAGTCGGTGCAGCTAAACCCACCTCTATTGATTGATCAAGTGGATACCATATTAATTGCTTGTCGTTCACCACATCAGGGATTTGCTGAACATTGAGCACATGTGGGTTTATGGTTAGCTCAAAATGTGAGAACACATGGCTAAAAGGCGCTAATATCTCAAGCTCACTTTTTAGCCCTTGCTGTGCTAAAAAAATATCGAGCTCACTGTGCTCATTAAATTCAAAAAATCCAAATAATCCCCCCCAAATGCCACTACTTGGGCGTTTTTCCATGAGTACTTTGTCGTTATGTTTAATAATTAACTGATGACAACTTTTTTTAGGCACTGCTTTTTTAGGTTTAGAATGTGGGAACTCTTTAACCTTACCCGCATTAAAAGCACCACATTGTGTTTTTAACGGGCATGCTTCACAGTCAAAACGACTTCGTGAACAAAGGCTTGCCCCTAAATCCATCATAGCTTGATTAAACTCAGTCACATTATTTTTAGGAGTGAGTTGTTCACTTAAATGCCACAGCTGATTTTCTACCTTTTTGACGCCATACCAACCTTCAACCATGAAAAATCGTGCAAGCACCCTTTTTACATTGCCATCAAGAATAGGATGATGCTGCCCCAAAGATAAAGATAAAACAGCACCCGCAGTGGAGCGTCCTATTCCGGGTAAATCCATTACCTCTTCAAGCGTGCTGGGAAACTGGCCTTGATATTTGTCTCGCACTATTTTGGCCGTTTTATGCAAGTTTCGCGCGCGTGCATAGTAACCTAGACCAGTCCAGTGATGCAGAACCTGATCTTCATCAGCATTTGCTAAAGCAATAATATCGGGAAAGCTTTGCATAAACTTTTCGAAATAGGGAATAACAGTCACAACTTGGGTTTGCTGCAGCATCACCTCAGACACCCATACTTTATAAGGTGTTTTAGCTAATTGCCATGGCAATGTTTTGCGCCCATGGAGATGATACCAATCAACTACTTGGTTAGAAAACCAATCAGACTGCTGCTTTTTTAAATCCAACATATTTACTTTTTTACTAATGCTTAATGGCGGCTCAGTCTATTGTAGTTGTTGAAAAGATCAAGCTATAACGCCCTAGAGCTTGTCAACCCTGCGCGGGTCAGGGATAATACGCAACCATTTTTAAACACATTGTTTTGTCAGGCCAATAATATGAGTGAATCAAGTAACAACAACCTTGAGCAAGCTAAGCAAGAAGGTAAGTATATCCGCACTATTCGTAGTTTTGTAAAACGCGAAGGCCGATTAACCAAAGGCCAAGCCGCTGCAATCGAAAAATGCTGGCCAACAATGGGGCTTGAGCATAAAAACGGTCTGCTTGATTTAAACGCAGTATTTGGCAATGACAATGATGTAGTGTTAGAAATTGGCTTTGGTATGGGCAAGTCATTGGTTGAAATGGCAAAAAACGCACCACATCTTAACTTTATCGGTATAGAAGTACATCGCCCAGGCGTTGGCGCGTGTTTAATGGATGCCGACGAAGCAGGCGTTACTAATCTTCGTGTATTTGAACACGACGCCGTTGAAGTCCTTGCAGATTGTATAAGTGATGAAAGCTTATCGACCTTACAATTGTTCTTCCCTGATCCATGGCACAAGAAGCGTCACCATAAGCGCCGTATTGTACAAACTGAGTTTGCAGAAAAACTACGTTCTAAATTAAAAATTGGCGGCGTTTTTCATATGGCAACCGATTGGGAAAACTATGCAGAGCATATGCTTGAAGTAATGCAAGCAGCACCTGGTTACAAAAACCAATCAGAGACTAACGACTATGTACCACGTCCTGATTTACGTCCGCTGACTAAGTTTGAACAACGTGGCCATCGTTTAGGCCATGGCGTATGGGATTTAATGTTCGAACGTACTAAATAACCGTTAATTAAATAATCAAGTAAGGTAAAGCCATTTATGAGCGTATTAACCAATCCGAGCCTATTATTACTTCGCAACAGCGAGGAGCTAAAAGGTAAATCAATATTGGTGGTCAACTTTGTTCAAGATGGCTTTTTAAATGAGCTAAAAACGCTCAACCCACAAAGTAAAATAACGGCTTTTAGCTATAACCATGCAAATGGTGAATTTGCTAAAAACATATCGGGCATAAATGTAGAAGTTAATCACACGATTAGCGCCGGTGAATATGATTTAGTAATTCTTTATTACCCCAAGTCTAAGCCCGAGCTATTAATGGCATTAGACAACATACGCGCAGTGATAAGTAAAGAAGCTGAGCTGCTAGTCGTTGGCGAAAACAAAAGCGGTGTAAAATCAATTGAAAAGCAACTCGCCAATAAAACGGCGTTTAGTAATAAAATTGACTCTGCAAAACACTGCGTTTTATATTCATTTTCAGAAATAACCCTGAATTCAACATTTGATATTAGTACTTACCACAAAGAGTTTATGGTAAACGTAAGTGATATTGAGTTTACTGCTGTAAGTATTCCTGGCGTGTTTAACCATGGCGGCCTTGATGCAGGCACTAAAATGCTATTAGAAAATGCACCAAATATAAAACACGGTAAAGTTCTTGATTTTGGTTGTGGCGCGGGGCTTATTGCTACGTTTTTAGGGCTAAAAAATCCGGCTCTTACATTTACATGTAGTGATGTAAGCGCACTAGCTGCCTATGCAACAGCACAAACGCTTAAACTTAATAACGTTAATGGTGAAGCCGTACTGAGCGATGGTTTAAACAGCATTGCAGGTAAGTTTGATTTAATTATTAGTAACCCACCATTTCATACCGGTATTGCAACTGACTACACAGTGGCCGAATCGTTTTTAAATAATGCCAAACAGCACCTAACTAAAACAGGTAAGCTCACTATTGTTGCTAATAGCTTTTTAAAATATCCACCTATTTTAGAAGCCCAATTTGATAGTTATCAAACGGTGTTTAAGAATAATAAGTTTGCAGTATACAGTAGCTAAAACTTATTATTAATCCCCTATCAAAACATAAATATGCGGTATATTAGCCGCATATTTACTTTATGACGTAGATTAACTGAGAATAAATAGTGTAATTAAGCTAATCTTTTTGCTTCACTTTTTCCTGTTTTTGCTAAACTAGTATTTATTACATTCACAATTGACACGGATGACCCTCTCGCAATGCCTAAAACTGTAGAGCAAAATAGCATTCGTAGCATATTGTTTAAAACCATCATGCTTATAACAGCCATCTGTTTGCTATTATCTCTTTCTATTTCTACTTACTTAAGTACACAAGAGCAAAAAAAGCAGCTGATTAGTAAACTTGTGCTGGTGTCAGAGATCATTGCCTTTGATGCAATGCCGTCATTACTAAATAAAAATAGACCTGCAGAAGAAAGGCGGTTAAAGCTTCTTCAACAAGTCTCATCGGTTACAAACTTACATATTTATGCGCTAGATGAGCAAACAAGAAAACCAGTATTTTTTACCAGTTTTAATGCCCGAAAATCGCCACCTGTACCAATCAAAACAGACAGTATTAACGACTTTATAGAACCCCAAGTAGGTGATGAGTTTATTGAGTACATTACTCCAATACTCAATAATGATCAGTTACTGGGTTATGTGTATATTAGGGGCAGCTTGGATAACTTAAATAAGCTTATCACTAAAAAAATTATAATTGACATTGCCATTATCGCTTTAATACTTATTTTTATCTCTTTGATTATTTTAAGGCTACAAAAAAGGATAGCCAGCCCCATAGAAAACTTAAGCTTGTTACTGCAAAACATAGCTAAAAATCATAACTACTACGCCCGGGCGCCTTTAACAAACTTAACTGAAATAACCAGGCTTTCTAACAGCTTAAATGTAATGCTGGCGCGAACACAAAGACAAATAGAGCGCCACGAAGAAGATAAAAAAGAAATTAAGCTACTAAACTCAAATCTTGAAGAAAAAGTAAGCCAACGAACCATCGCGCTCAGAGAAGCAAATAAAGAGTTGCTATCTACACTTGAAAAGATGCACCAATACCAAACTCAAATTGTCGAAAACAAAAAAATGGCTTCATTAGGGCAAATGGTGGCAGGTGTAGCTCATGAGGTAAATACCCCTATAGGGCTTGGGATCACCGGTTCTACTTTACTAAGGGATAAACTCGCGGAGCTACAAATTAACTTTCAAAATAAGTCATTGACTGCCAGTCAATTTGAGCAATTTACTAACGATGGCATTGAAAACTTAGACCTCATCTACAGTAGTTTAAACCGTGTCGCAGAGCTTATTTCTAACTTTAAAAAAGTGGCCGTGATCAAAGATGATGAAATCACTAGCACCGTTCACTTACAGCAGCTCATAAACGATACATTATTGTCTATGGGGCAAGAATTAAGAATAAAAAATCCTAAAGTTCTTATAAATTGTCCAGCAGATTTAACCGTTGAAAGTAAAAAAGGGCCACTGCAGCAAGTTTTCCATCAACTAATTTTAAACTCCCTACTACACGGATTTGTAGCTGGCGGTGACAATGTAGTGCAAATTGATATTGTGGCAACAAACACAAAAACACAAATTACCTACACCGATAACGGCCTAGGTGTAGAGAGCAACATAAGAGCGAAAATTTTTGACCCCTTTGTTACTTCAAAACGCGGTCAAGGAGCCAGTGGTTTAGGCATGCATTTAGTTTACAACTTAGTGACCCAGGCTTTGGCTGGAGAGATTGTGTTAGATACTGAGTATCAATCAGGAGCACGATTTATTATTACGCTATTTTAAAAAGTGAAATAAATCCGTTGCCTGCTCTTGAATTACGACTTTATGACCATACTAAGACAGCACTCATTGAACAGTTGTATCATTAATGCTGTATTTTCACACAATTAATGAACTTAATTGTGTTTAACATATCACATACATTGATGAAAAATTGTAAAGTGATATAATTTCGTTTTGAATTAGTCTGATTATTTTAAGTATCTTTAGGTGGTTGATGGATGTATCAATTATTAAAGGGAAATGGCTTCGACTTTATAATTCAAATTATACATCCAACGTTAAGTATCAATTAAGCCGCGGTTTTTAATAATACGTCAAAGTAGGTTTGGGCGCGCAGCTGTTTTTATCTAATTTGTTTTTACTTGTTAACATTTAGATATAATCCTATAATTCTAGTAGTCGGTTTTGATGATCACACCGATTTTAAAATAAAACACACTCCAAAAAGGTTAATTAAAAATGCAAACGCCAGTCATTCTGATCGTAGAGGATGAAGACGTAACTAGACTAAACCTCGTTAGTTTATTTGAAGCCGAAGGTTACAAAGTTATTGAAGCCATTGATGGCGATGATATGCATGATAAGCTTACAAATAACGATGACGTCAATCTTGTAGTTATGGACATCAACCTGCCAGGTAAAAACGGGCTTATTTTAGCTCGCGAATTACGCCAAAAACGCAAAGTTGGTCTTATTTTCTTAACAGGCCGTGACAACGATGTAGACCGTATTTTAGGTCTTGAAATTGGTGCTGATGACTATATTACTAAGCCTTTCAACCCGCGTGAATTAACTATTCGTGCTCGTAACTTAATTACGCGTACTGCATTAGGTGGTGAAGAGTCTGCTATTGAAACAAATGGCGTGATCACCTTTAACGGTTGGGAACTTGACGAAAACAGTCGTTGCCTTACTTCTCCAAACGGAGACGCGAAACGTCTACCTAAAGGCGAATACAGAGCACTGCGTTTAATGCTTGACTCTCCGGGTCGTATATTTAGCCGTGAGCAACTAATTAAGCACATGACTGGCCGAGAGCTTCGCGCTAACGACCGTACGGTTGACGTAACAATTCGTCGTATCCGCAAACACTTTGAAAGCGACAACTCAACATCTGAGTTAATCAGCACCATCCATGGTGAAGGTTACCGTTTCATTGGTAAAATCGACAGCTAATTAGTTATTACTCTAATTGCTGTAAAAATAAATGAAGGGCCTGTTGTCCTTCATTTATTTTATCTGTTAACTCCTCAAGCCACACAGCCAACACTTCGTCACTTTGCTCCAGCGCCCCATGCTCCATTTGCTTTGCATGCAACTGAACATCATTAAGACCCACCGAACCTGCCGCACCTTTTAATTTGTGCGCAACCGATTTGTACTCTTCTCTATCAGCAGCGTTTAACGAAGCTAATAGCTCTTGTTGGTACTGCGGATTTAGCTTTGCGAACAACTGGCTACTGCGTTTAAATACTTCAACGCCCATCGAATTTACAAAGTCTTCAATGGTTTCAACATCCAACAAGTCAGTATTAATTTGATTTAATAACGCTTGATTGACCACTCGTTGAGGAGCCTCGGTTTGCGCTTGCTTAATGCCAAAGAGTTCAGCGAGCATATTATCTAACTTGCTTGTGTTTATTGGTTTAGCTAGTGCGCCTTGAATAGATATACCCTCAAGCTCTTCTTCAGCACTGCGAACATTGGCCGTTAATGCCACTATTGGTAGCTGATCAAAATGACTTTGAGCGCGAATTTGTCTTGCCACTTCGTCACCATTAATATCAGGCAACTGCATATCAAGTAATACTAAATCTAAGTCATCTTCAGTTTCGACAAACGATAAAGCATCTTCACCCGTTTCAGCCCACAGCACTTCGTGTCCACGTTGCTCTAGTAGGTTAGTAGCAATTTCAGCATTAAGTGGCACATCCTCCACTAATAAAATATATAAGCTACGCCCAACATAACTATGTTCGGTAGGTGCACTACATAAATTCAGCGGAATTTGTACCGTAAAGCAGCTGCCCTCTCCTGGGGTACTATTAACCGTTATTGTGCCTTTCATTGCGCTTACTAACGCTTTGGTGACAGCTAAGCCAATACCTGAACCTATGGCATTGGTGCCTTTAAGATCTGGTGCTTTATAGTACATGTCAAAAATGCGTGTTAGTTGCTCTTGTGGAATACCTTCACCGGTATCGAGTATTTTAATAATAAGCCAAGGGCCATCTTCACGGTTTTCTCTGGCACAATCTAAGATTACGCTCCCTTGTTGAGTAAACTTAACGGCGTTATTAATTAAGTTCCACACCACTTGGCGTAAACGAGTCGGGTCAAGCAAAGCATATATGTCAAGCATGCCAGAACGCTTCACTTCAAACGAAAGCTCTTTTTGCTCAGCAATAAGGCCTGCAAAGTTAACTACATCGTTGATAAAGTCCGAAACATTAATTTCGTTGGCGGCAATATCTAACTGCTCACGGTCAATTTTATCTAAATCTATGATATCGTTAAATATGTTACCTAGCGTTTCGGCGCTTGAAAACACGGTATTACACCAACTGCGTTGCTGTTTGTTTAATTCGGTATCCAATAGCATACGCGTTAAGCCCACAATACCATTAAGCGGTGTACGTAACTCATGGCTTAATGTGGCAATAAATTTCCCTTTATCTTTATAAGCTGTTTCTAGTGCCTGCGCAGCTTCTTTACGACTGGTAATATCACGGCCAAACGCAAGTAAACCAATGTAATCCCCTTGTTCATTAATAAAGGGAAGTTTACGCAATTCAAACCACCTAATTTCACCGTTTACTGAGTACTCCACATCTATAGTTAAACCTTGGTGCGTACGCTCAACCTGCTCATCGGTTCTGAGTACTTCTGATAAAAAGTGGCTTGGGAATATTTCTTCTGCGGCTTTACCAATAAGTTCACCACTGGTTTTGCCCATTACCTCTTCAAACATTTTATTACAACCGGCAAACACCCCGTTGTTATCGCGGTAATAAAATAAATCCGGCGAGGAGTCTACTATTGAGCGCAGTAACATGCCTTGCTGTGCGAGTTCTTGTTGTGTTTTTTTACGCTCTGCAATTTCACGCCTAAGCTCTTCTATTGCTCGGTGTTTGGCATGAAAAGCCATTTTACGTTCGTCAATTTCAATATTTAAGCGGTTAATATTGTCTTTGAGGGTTTGATTTAAAAGCTTCTCTTGTTTTGTGGCACTATCTAAATAAGCATAAGAGGCATCAAGTTGCCGAATAGAGTTTAATAATATACTGATAACTAAAGGAGAAACAACCGAGGTAAAAAATACCACGGCGAGTATATCAACCAAGTTTACTTCGCCTATGGCAACGTAATAAAACATACTTGATAAAACCAGCGATATTGTCAGTAATAATGCATAGCAAATAGCTGCAGTTTTAAACTCACCAAAACGAGTTATTGAACTGGAAAGAACTCGAACCCACGGGTTCAAAGAAGAATCAGTCATATATCAGTTTTTCTCTTAGCTAAATGCTTAGGGTCTGTTGACCTTTCAAGGTTAAAGGCTAATTTTAGCATTTTCTATCAGCTATTTTCATGTTGTGCGACAAAAACAATAAAATTTCATGTTTGGTGTTATTTGCTGCATTTCAGCAAATCTTTATTTAGTGTAAAATGCGGCGTTTTAAATATTGCAAATAACGAGTAACGTATCATGCAAAAAACTATGCCAGATATTGCTAACACGGCTGCCGCATTACAAACAGGTAAATTAGACTGGGTAGGTATGGGCGATATAGAGCTGCCTTTTATTTTTGAATCTCTTGATTTAGCTCCAGTTACCGTTAATGCAAAAGCACGCGCCTTTGTTAATTTACACAAAGAAGATGCTAAAGGCATTCATATGTCGCGACTATTTTTAGCGTTGGATCACCTCTCAACTGAGCAACAGGTCAATCCACAAACCTTAGCACAAGCCTTAGATACCTTTATCACCAGTCATGAAGGCTTAAGTGATAAAGCACACATTGAATTTAAATTTGAATTGCCGCTACGCCGTAAGTCATTACTTAGTGGTAAAGCAGGTTGGAAAAGCTATCCCATTGTACTTACCAGCACTATAAATCAAGGCGTTATTAGTTTTGAGCTCAGCGTTGATGTGACTTATTCATCAACTTGCCCCTGTTCTGCAGCACTGGCTCGCCAATTAATTCAAAACGCATTCAGCGAAAAGTTTTCTCAAGAAACACTCACTCAATCAGAAGTTTTAGAGTGGCTTGGAACAACTCAAGGGATTGTAGCAACCCCGCATTCACAGCGTTCAATTGCTAATGTTAAAGTTAAATTAGCAAATAACATTGAACAGTTTGATGTGGTTAACTTAATAAACTTACTAGAAGATGAGCTAAAAACACCAGTACAAGCTGCGGTAAAACGTGAAGACGAACAAGAGTTTGCTCGCTTAAACGGTCAAAATTTAATGTTTTGTGAAGACGCAGCACGAAAAATTAAAACGACGTTAGAGTCAAAAGAGTTTAGCGATTACTTCCTGCAAATTAACCATTATGAGTCTTTACATGCTCATGATGCAGTTGCGATTGCCGTAAAAGGTATTGAAGGCGGCTATAAAGCATAATAGTGCTCATCCCCATTCGTTAATAAAACAACCATAACAACTATTTGGGCACATAAATTGCTTTAGAAAAGCAGTGTCAATTTGTTGTTATGGAGTTACCGTATGGAATTCGCTTTATTATTAATATTAGTGCTAGTTGTTGGGGCATCTGTCGTTGCGTCAAAATTTAATGATGACGGCGGAAACCCTTATCCTTTTACTCGTAAGCAAAGTGTATTTACCCAAGTAGAAGGGGCGTTTCTGAATTTATTAGAGCGCGCTGTTGGCGATCAATATAAAATTGTTAGTCGCGTTAAACTAATCGATGTGATTGACTGTAAACAAGGCCTGTCTGTTAAATCTAAACGTGCGGCAATGGCTAAAGCAAAAAATAAGCAGCTCGACTTTGTTTTAGTAGATAAAGAAAAAATGACCATAGTGGCTGCGGTTGACTTAGTTAATAACGCCAATAAAGATGGCCACAAAGCACAGCGCGACTGGTTTGTTAATGGCGCATTGGAAGCCGCAGGTATTCCACATATTCGTATGAAAGTGAAGGCAGGCTACCGCCCAAGCGAAGTACGCGATGCAATTATGTTTAAATTAGGTAAGCCAGCGGCATCTAAACCTTCACGACCTACGCGTGCTAGAGTTCATAAACCTGCGGTATTGTCTCCTTCTCAAGCAAAGGCACAATCAACAGCCCTTGCTGAAATATAATCAATAAGTTTATAAAGTGCGGGCTTTTTAAGCTCGCATTTTTGTTTGTTTTACCCCACGTTATTTTTTGCAGTATAATCACCGTATTCAAACTCAGGAATTTAACACTATGAATGTTGGTATTATTGGCGCAATGGAGCCAGAAGTTAAAATTTTGCGCGAGGCGATGCAAAATCCACAAGTTTTAACCAAGGCTGGTTTTACTTTTTACACAGGCGAGCTTGCAGGCAATACCGTCACTTTAGTGCAATCAGGTATAGGTAAAGTCGCTTCGACAATCGCAACCACATTACTTATCGATAACTTCAATCCAGATTGTGTTATTAACACAGGCTCTGCCGGTGGATTCGACCCATCACTAAACGTTGGCGATGTAGTAATTTCATCTGAAGTACGTCATCACGATGTTGATGTAACAGCGTTTGGTTACGAAATTGGCCAAGTACCACAAATGCCAGCAGGTTTTACTGCTCACCCTAAACTTGTAGAAGCAGCCGAGCAAACAATTGCACAAATTAGTGAAGTAAAAACCCTTGTTGGTTTAATTTGCACTGGCGACTCGTTTATGTGCGACCCTGTTCGTATTGAAAAAGCACGCAGTGACTTCCCTACAATGCTAGCAGTAGAGATGGAAGGTGCATCAATTGCGCAAACGTGTTTTGCACTTAATACACCATTTGTTGTTATTCGCTCAATGTCTGATATTGCAGGCAAAGAGTCGCCGCAATCATTTGAAGAATACTTAGAAACAGCCTCTATAAATTCATCAAAAATGGTCGTAGCTTTACTTGAGAAATTAACGGCGGTTACGCTGTAAATGCTCAATAATATTGTTCAAAATCATTTGGACTTTATTGTATTTATTTGTGCGCTCCTTGCTGAGCGCTTTTTGCCTTTAGTAAGTTGGTATCACCCTAACCACATACTCTCTGCTATTTTTAGCGCTATAAGCCAGCGTATTTATAAAAAAACAGACACCAAGCAATATCATTATTTAGCAGCCTCAATGGCAAGTACGCTTATACTTAGTACTGTGCTTATTATTGTAGTTTTACTGCTTCAGTTTGCCTTTTACCCCGAGCTGTTATCAGGTCTTATTTTATATTTATGCCTAGAAAACAGTAGCCTGAATAAAAAAGCGATACGCATAGCTAGGCTAGTCAAAAAAAATCAAAAATCGACAGCACGCGAATTATTAAAGCCACTAGTAGCCCGTGAAGTTAATGCGCTTTCAAGCCCCGGGATCATTAAAGCCATTATGGAAAGTGTCATACTTAGAACGGCGCGTCATTACTTTGTGGTAATTTTCATATTTTTAGTATTGGGCCCCGTCGCCGCTCTCGCCTATCGTTTAATCACTTTAATTCAACAGGCGTGGCGAAGTGATATAGCCCCAAACAGCTCTTTTTTGATGCCGCTTAAACTGGTTCTTTTTATTGTTGAGTACATTCCCATACGTTTACTCGCGCTGACAATTGCCTCACTAAAGGCCAGTAAAAAAAGCATGCATTATATTAAGCATTATGGCCGACACTTCTATCAAACCAATACAGGCTGGTTACTTAGTGTATGTTCTGCATCTTTGGGGGTTCAACTTGGTGGGCCTGCTATTTATAATACACAGCGTTTTAATAAAATGCGTGTCGGTGTAGAGCGTCTTCCCAACGCCGATGACGTACCACAACTACTCAATACACTTAACCAAACTCGCTTTTTTTGGCTTCTGATTATTATTAGCGTTGAAATTATTAAGGCTGTTCTCGTTTTTAAGTTCGCATAAAAAAACCAGCCGTAGCTGGTTTTTATAATGTCCGAAGTTTTAAGCTACGGTGATATTTGCAAATTTGCGTTTACCTACTTGGTAAATAGCCGTTGTGCCTTTTGCAATTTCCAATTTGGTATCTGTAATTTTGTCTTCGCCGTTAAGCTTTACAGCACCTTGTTTGATCATCCGCATGGCCTCTGAGGTACTCGCCACTAAGCCCGCTTCTTTAAGTAAGTTAGCGATTAAAATTGACTCTTCATCAATATTAACTGTCAGCTCAGGGATTTCATCTGGCAAGGCTTTTTTCTGAAAACGCTGGATGAAGTCATCATGAGCAGCTTGCGCATCAGCTTCACTGTGAAAACGCGCAATTAGCTCTTTAGCTAATTCAATTTTAATATCGCGCGGGTTAGTGCCCTGCTCTACACGCTGTTTTTGCGCTGCAATTTGCTCAATAGAAAGGCTACTTAGCAAATCGTAGTAACGCCACATGAGTACGTCACTAATTGACATGATTTTACCGAACATATCTGAAGGCGTATCAGTAATACCAATATAATTACCGAGTGACTTCGACATTTTCTGAACGCCGTCAGTTCCCTCAAGTAAAGGCATCATTAATACTGTTTGTGGTTTTTGACCTTCATCTTTTTGCAGCTCACGACCCATTAATAGGTTAAAACGCTGATCGGTGCCGCCTAGCTCAACATCTGACTCTAATGCGACTGAATCCCAGCCTTGCACCAGTGGATACAAAAACTCATGAATCGCAATCGATTGACCGCCAGCATAGCGCTTTTTAAAATCATCACGCTCAAGCATACGCGCCACAGTTTGACGCGCGGCTAATTTTATCATCCCCGCAGCGCCTAATTTCTCCATCCATGTAGAGTTAAAAGCGACGGTTGTTTTAGCCGGGTCTAAAATTTTGAACACCTGCTCTTTATAGGTTTCGGCGTTGGCAAGCACGTCATCACGTGTAAGTGGTTTACGGGTCACATTTTTGCCCGTTGGATCACCAATCATACCGGTAAAATCACCAATTAAAAAAATAACCTCATGACCTAAATCTTGAAAGGTTTTCATTTTATTAATGAGTACAGTGTGACCTAGGTGTAAATCTGGAGCCGTAGGATCAAAACCAGCTTTAATTTTTAGCTTTTTCCCCGACTTTAATTTTTCAACCAACTCATCTTCAATTAATATCTCTTCTGCACCGCGTTTTATCTCTGCTAGAGCGGTTTGTAAATCCACTGTGTGTTACTCCAAAAAATTCTGACAACGAAGGGGTGTAATATGCTCACGGTTTATTGCTAGCGCGTTATCACAAAGCAAATAAAACTATTTAGCTAACATAACAAATTTCCACCTAATTAGAACAACTTTTTTAACTAATCGCAGCACCAACTAAAATGCAGGGTGTACGTTCTAAAAGGGGATATAAACGAGCGATTAATAATACGCCAAAAGTGTTTATCACAAACTAAAAACAGTTTACAAATTAATCACTTCTCGTAATTAAACCGTTTTATAAGCTAATTTAACATTATGATGAAAAAGCAAAGTATCCAAGAATATAAAATAGTGTAACAGTTCAACTTTAAACACAAACAGCCTGAATACCCTATGATTTTAGCCTAATTTAACTCGAGTTTAAATCTACAAAATACTAGTATTCACAGATTATTCGTTATATCCTGCAATATAACCTATTTATTATCTTGACAGCAGAAAAAGGCACGTTATGGTTCACGTGGTTAACACGCTCCCCAAAAAACACAAAATGCTTATTCTAGGTTTGGTTTCTGCTATTGTTGCCTTAGCCTTTCTTCCTTCTGAAAAAGCCACTGCATCCAAAGACAATAGTGAAAACACACTAGAAATTGGTAAGCGCTATGAATTACAAATTAAAGTTGGTGAGAACGAAAAACTCACTGACCTAAATTCAGAGCAGGCAGCACAAAAACTTCCAGAATATGATTTTGTCGATCACCAAGTTAAAAATGGTGACAACTTAGCGATTATTTTTAAGCGCGCTGGTTTTTCTGCGCAAACGCTGCATAAACTTGTAAACACCAACGCTGAAACACGTAAGCTAACTAAAATTCACCCAGGTGAAACGTTAAGCTTTGCTACCGCCGAAGACGGTTCATTAGCTCAATTACGCTACGTTATTTCTAAAACGGATACGCTATTCGTCACACTTAATGACGAAGGCCAATACGACACCTCAATTGACAGCAAAGAAATAGAAACACTGAGCAAAACAGCCGGTGGGGAAATTTCAAGTAGCTTTTGGACCTCTGCAATTGCAGCAGGTTTAAGTGAACGCCAAATCATGAACTTTGCCGATATATTTGGTTGGGACGTCGATTTTGCTAACGACATTCGCAAGGGTGATGAATTTGGCTTAATTTATGAGTCTCATTTTGTTGACGGTGAGTTTATTGGCACCGGTAAAATTATTGCCGCTGAATTTATAAACCAAGGTGAGCGTTACACCGCTATTCGTCACACAGACGGTAACTTTTACACCCCTGAAGGCCGTAGTATGAAAAAAGCCTTTTTGCGTGCGCCTGTTAATTTCAAATATATTAGTTCAAGCTTTAACCCTCGCCGCCTACACCCTGTTACAGGGCAAGTGAAAGCACATCGCGGCATTGATTACGCTGCACGCACAGGCACGCCAGTTGTATCATCGGGTAATGGTAAAGTAATTAAAGCAGGCTATAGCAAATATAATGGTAATTACGTATTTATTAGCCATGGTACTCAATATGTTACTAAGTACTTACACCTTAACAAGCGCCTAGTCAGAACAGGGCAAAAGGTAAAACAGGGAGAAAAAATAGGTACTGTTGGCTCAACTGGTCGTGTAACCGGTGCGCATTTACATTATGAGTTTTTGGTTAACGGCGTTCACCGTAACCCTAAAACCGTAAAACTACCTAAGTCTGAACCATTACCTCGTTCAGAGCTTGCTAAATTTAAGCCTATTGCTGATAACTTTATCGCACAACTAGAGCGTAATCGTGAGCTACAACTAGCACTTAGATAACCACTTCACTGATTAAATAAAAAAGCCTTTGTTGGGGTTACCCGCAAAGGCTTTTTTGTGTGTGATATTTAAGTTTAAAACTTAATTTACAAGTACATAAATTAGCTGCACAACCAAAGATATCATGACTAATGGCCAAATATACTTGCTGTATTTGGTAGCACCCTCTAGCCCCATTTTACTTTGGTACTTTTCTAGCAAAGGAATAATGATCACCAAAGCAATCACTAAGCTAATTAAAATGACAAATATATTCATATCAACACCTTTGTATTATACCAATTCGTTCAAATAATATTGAAACGGGTATTAACTTACGGCAAAGCGCAGCCTTTCGCGCTAATATATAACTCATACCAATGCTCTCGACTTAAATTAATATTAATTGCATCACTCGATGCCTTAATACGATCTATATTAGTTGTGCCTATAATTGGCTGAATCGATGCAGGATGGCGAAGTAGCCATGCCAATACAATAGC
The DNA here is from genome assembly GCF_000764215.1 of Pseudoalteromonas sp. ND6B. Taxonomy (NCBI): domain Bacteria; kingdom Pseudomonadati; phylum Pseudomonadota; class Gammaproteobacteria; order Alteromonadales; family Pseudoalteromonadaceae; genus Pseudoalteromonas; species Pseudoalteromonas sp. ND6B. The sequence continues at coordinate 42,441 of NZ_JQFL01000003.1, read as the reverse complement.
TTCTGCACTTGTGCCATATAAAACGGCAAGCTTACTAACTAAAATACTCGTGTTTACATCCGCTTGTGACGCTTTTGACAGGTCACCGCCTGAGTATAAACCTTGGCACAAACTGCCCCAACTCTGAATTTGAATGTCATGCTCACGACAATACTCAACACACCCTGGGGTAAAGTTAATATCTTTGCCATCGGCATTACCTACATAAATGCCCTCATCAACCCACTGATGCTTTTGTAAACTGGCCTCTATTTGATTTGCCACAATTGGCATATCTAAAGCGCGCTGCAAAAACCTTATTTGATGTTGAGACATATTAGAAACTGCAAAATGACGCACTTTGCCACTTTCTTTTAAACAGCTAAATATTTGCGCAACTTCCTCCACCTCCATTAATGGATCGGGGCGATGCAACATAAGCACATCTAAGTAGTCGGTATTTAATCGTTTAAGTGAGCCCTCAACAGAACGCTCAATCCAATCAGCAGAAAAATCATAACGCTGCGGGTTTTTCTCATCAGCAAAGCGAATACCACACTTAGACTGAATATACATTTGTTCTCTGAGCTCAGGACGCTCAGCCAACGCTTTACCAAAAACGTGCTCAGCTTTGCCTAAGGTATAAATATCAGCGTGATCAAAAAAGTTAATCCCGCTTTCAAATGCTGCGTCTATGCATGAATGAGCTTGCTTTAAGTGCCCACTGTTGATGGCGTCTTTATTCCAAGCACCTCCTAAACCCATACAACCAAATACAAGCTTACTAACCTTGGGTAAATATTTTGCCAGCGGAGTGTGTAACATTTGACAGCCCTTTTAAAAAAATGAAGAGTGATTACTTTAAACAAAAAACCCTATACAAGAAACCGCTTAAGTCAAAACAGTGAATTTTATGCAAAAAAAAGCGCAGTAAACTGCGCTAATAGGTTGAGTCTAAATTATATTTAACCCACAAGAGCAAGTAAAATACCTGCAGCAACAGCACTTCCCAGTACGCCAGCTACATTAGGCCCCATGGCATGCATCAGTAAAAAGTTGTGCGGGTTATTTTCAAGACCGACTTTATTAACTACACGAGCCGCCATAGGAACAGCCGATACACCCGCTGCACCAATTAATGGATTAATTGGGGTTTTTGATATTTTATTTAAGCCTTTTGCCATAAATACACCTGAGGCCGTACCAATAGCAAACGCCATTGCGCCCAGCACTAAAATACCAATGGTTTCCACCGTTAAGAACTGCTCGGCAGCAAGCTTAGAGCCTACCGCTAGTCCTAGAAATATGGTGGTTATATTAATAATTTCGTTTTGAGCACTGTTACTTAGCCTATCGACCACACCCGACTCACGCATTAAGTTACCCAAACAAAACATACCAACCAGTGGAATGGCGGCTGGTAAAAAGAGCGCAGTTAAAGTGAGTACCATCAGCGGAAAAATAATTTTTTCCTTTTTTGATACTTTACGCAGTTCTGGCATTTGAATTTTACGCTCTTCAGGCGTTGTAAACGCACGCATGATAGGCGGCTGAATAATAGGAACCAACGCCATGTATGAGTACGCTGCTACGGCTATAGCGCCTAATAAATCAGGCGCCAGCTTTGACGCTAGAAAGATAGCGGTTGGCCCATCAGCGCCACCAATAATGGCAATTGCTGACGCATCTTGTAAACTAAACTCAAACCCTGGAATAAAGTTAAGTAAAATAGCCCCAAATAAGGTAGCAAAAATACCAAACTGCGCCGCAGCACCTAATAACAACATACGCGGGTTGGCAATTAAGGCACTAAAGTCAGTGAGCGCGCCCACTCCCATAAATATTAATAACGGAAAAATTCCGGTATCAATACCTACATAGTAAACATAATAAAGTAAGCCACCAGGGTCAGATAAACCTGCCACAGGAATATTAGTTAAAATAGCCCCAAAACCAATGGGCAGCAATAGTAGCGGCTCAAAGTTTTTAACTATAGCTAAAAATAATAACAAACAACCAACGGCAATCATGATCAGCCCAGGAAATGTAAAGTTAGCAATGCCTGTGGCATGCCAGAGGTTTAAAATACCATCCATCCTCTAATTACTCCTTAAGCTAATGCAATCATTGCATCGCCGGTTGACACTGAATCACCTTCAGAGACAAGCACGTCTGCAATTGTACCGGTATGCATGGCGCGTACTTCGGTTTCCATTTTCATGGCTTCCATAATAATCACCACATCACCTTCATTTACTACCTGACCTGGCTTTACTTTAATTTTAAAGATATTACCGGCAAGTGGCGCATTAAGAGTTTCACCTGAGGCAACTGATGCCGACTGTGGAATATGCTCAGAGTCTTTTAGCGTCACCTCTTTAAGCTCACCGCCTTGAGCAACCACGACATCGTATACTTTGCCATCTACTTTAACGCTGTATTGCTCAGCCTTAACGCCTTTATTGTTTGCCGCTGATTTTTCAGGTGCTTTATTGGAGCTATCATCAGCGCTAGGAACAGGTTCAAATGCGTCAGGGTTATTGCGGTTTTTAATAAACTTCAAACCAATTTGTGGGAATAAGGCATACGTGAGCACATCATCAATTTGCTCATCAGCAAGCGTTAAGCCTTGCTCTTGCGCAAGTTTACTTAATTCAGCCTCAAGCGTTTCAAGTTCAGGTTTGATCACATCTGCAGGGCGACAGGTAATTGCTTCGCTGCCATCAAGTACACGCTCTTGTAACTCTTTATTCATAGGAGCTGGTGTTGAACCATACTCACCTTTTAATACGCCAGCGGTTTCTTTGGTGATGGTTTTATAGCGCTCGCCAGTAAGCACATTAAGTACTGCCTGAGTACCAACAATTTGCGAGGTCGGTGTAACTAATGGAATAAAGCCCAAATCCTCACGCACCCGTGGAATTTCAAGTAATACTTCGTTTAGTTTATCAGCAGCGCCTTGCTCTTTAAGCTGATTTTCCATGTTAGTTAACATACCACCCGGCACTTGGGCTAATAAAATTCGGCCATCAACACCTTTTAAACTGCCTTCAAACGCAGCGTACTTTTTACGTACGTCTCTAAAGTAAGCTGCAATTTCTTCAAGGTGGTTTAAATCAAGCCCAGTATCACGCTCAGTACCTTCCACGATTGCAGCAATTGTTTCAGTTGCTGAATGACCATAAGTCATACTCATAGACGATACAGCCGTATCGAGCATATCAATACCGGCATCAATCGCTTTTTGATACGTTGCGGTACTTAAACCCGTTGTTGCATGACATTGCATGGCAATAGGAATTGAAACCGTTTCTTTTAAGCCTTTAATCAGTTTTTCTGCATCGTAAGGCTTAAGCAATCCCGCCATATCTTTAATACAAATTGAATGACAACCTAATTCTTCAAGCTGCTTAGCAAGTGTTAGCCACATATCCAATGTGTGTACTGGGCTTACCGTGTAAGAAATCGTACCTTGGGCATGCGCACCTACTTTAACCGCCGCTTTTATGGCAGTTTCTAAGTTACGTACATCATTCATGGCATCAAAAATACGAAATACGTCTACGCCATTTTTGTGTGCGCGCTCAACAAACTTTTCAACAACGTCATCAGCATAATGGCGATACCCCAATAAGTTTTGACCGCGAAGTAACATTTGCTGGGGTGTATTTGGCATCGCCTTTTTAAGCGCACGAATACGTTCCCACGGATCTTCGCCTAAATAACGAATACATGAGTCAAAGGTAGCCCCACCCCAAGACTCTATAGACCAATAACCTGCGTCATCAATTTTTTTTGCAATAGGTAACATGTCGTCTAATCGCATGCGGGTAGCTAAAAGCGACTGATGTGCGTCACGAAGTACGAGTTCTGTTATTTTTAATTTAGCCATTGGTATGCTCCTCTAATTATTATTTGTTTTGTACTGAGCAATGGCAGCACTAATTGCAGCGATGTGCTCATTTGGCACACCTTGAGATTTAAAAGATGGTGTTCTCTGTGATACTTCAAGTTCTGGCTGAGAAAATTTGCTAGCCAGCTTAGACATAACTGTCACTGCACCAATCAATAAAGAAAGAAATACAAACACACCCACCATACCGGTTAGCATTAAATTGCCTGCAGTTGTGAGCAAAGCCCCTATATCCATAATTCTCCCCTGTTCAAAACTGAATACATAAAAAATCAGTTTATTTAAATAAATATTCACCAATAGTAACAAAAACTATTCTTTTGTCTACACATTGTAAATTGGTAAAACCAATTAATCTAAAAGTAACATATCACCAATAAGGTTAACACCATCTAAAATAGCTTATTTAACCTATATATATAGATGGTAAAAATGTTCGTTATAAACAAAGAATATATAAAAACCCTAATATTCTGTAAAAACACATAAAAATATACCTAATGAGCTAATCCACTAAAAACCGCCAAAGAAAATGTTAATTGGTCTTACCAAAATAACGACTGTAAAAACTATTTATTATCTCATCAGACACCACTGTGAATAAGTTACAGATAAAACCGTAAAAATTACCAACCTAATATAAAGCCAAACTCAAAAAAACAAATCAAACTATTGATTTAAAACAAAATAAAATACTGGCACATTACTCGCTTATATAAAAACAACACTTTAACACTTAGATAAATCAAGGAGATGACAATGTTACGCTGGACAATTACATTTTTGGTGATCGCACTAATCGCAGCCGTTTTAGGATTTGGTGGTATTGCAGGAGCCGCAGCAGGAATTGCTAAGATCATATTTTTTATCTTTTTAGTTTTACTGGTTATTTCACTTGTCTCTGGCGCTTTACGTGGTAAAAGCCCCAGGTAGATAAGAAACAACGAACTTTTTTAAATTTATATACAAGGAATTACATTATGAAATCATCAACACTTAAAGCAGCAGCTATTGGCCTATTCGCAAGTGCATTTATTATGGGTTGTGAAGACAATCATGCAGAAGAAGCCGGTGAACGCATCGACGAAGCCGTGACAGATGTTCAAAATAAAGTAGAAGATGCCTGTGAAGAAGTAAAAGAAGGTGTCAACGCTGAAGAAACAAATTGCTAATTCAGCCCTCTTTTTAAAAAGCGACCATTTGGTCGCTTTTTTTTGTGTTTAGTACTAGTCGCCAAGTTGCTACCCATTAATTATAAACTCTGAACTATTAATTCTTTTTAAGCTGCGCATTTGCCACATAGCTTGCTAAAATGATAAAAAATAGCTTTTAAGTATAGATGCATGGTATTTACGACAACCTATAAACTCGATAAACCTTACTTTTATGAATGCTTCGACCAATCGCTGCCTTATAGTAAACGCGCGCAACCTAAATATTTTTTATTAGCACTGCTTGTTGTATTGGGATTATTTGGTATTTATGGTTTAGGAGATCATTACCTAGGTACATTTTTGCTGATGCTAGCCCTACTCGAATGCATCGCCTTTTACTATCGCCGCCCATGGTGGGTTACCAGGCAAATGCTAAGCAGAGCGTCTGGTTCTGAAGTCACTCTCACCTTCGACGAAGACGGAATAAAATCAACCAATCATTACAAAAATTACCAGTTAGCTTGGCACGACATTAACGAAATTATTACTACAGATTGTGGACTATTGTTAAAAAGTAAAAGCGGTATGCAATACATTTCCAAGGCAATACTCGACGAAGAAACGATTGATTTTATAAACAAAAAAGCCACTCAATGAGTGGCTTTTACAAATGTCATAGTTATATTAACTAGCACATTTTATACTATGTTGATTAAGCATTGCCCGGATTAGGGTTAGACTTTTCAGCTTGTATGCGCATGTAAATTTCTTCACGATGAACTGATACGTCTTTAGGTGCGTTAACACCGATACGAACTTGATTTCCTTTAACACCTAGAACAGTAACGGTTACTTCGTCACCAATCATAAGGGTCTCGCCTACTCTACGAGTTAGTATTAGCATTCTCTTGCTCCCATGTTCCAATAAAATTATAAGATTCCGCACAAACATTTTAATTAAAATTAGACTAAAAAGTAAGTAAAAACTCTCAATCTATTCATTTTCTGTTAAAAATGTCTTATGTAATGCACGAACAGCCAGCTCTAGGTATTTTTCATCTATTAAAACTGAAATTTTGATCTCTGAGGTCGCAACAAACATCACATCAATGTTTTCTTGTGCTAGCGAATCAAAAAATAAACTCGCTACCCCGGAATGAGATTTCATCCCCATACCCACCGCTGACACTTTCGCCACATTGGTCAATCCGTCAATTGCCTGTGCGTCAAATTGCTGTTGCTCAGCCGTTAACAAATCAAGTGCGTTTAAGTAATCATTTAAATGCACAGTAAAAGCATAGTCGACTTTTTCAACTTTATGATTAATTTGATTAATCATATCTATTTCGATGCCATTATCAGCAAAAAGTTTCAAAACTTTTGCAAGATGTTTGGTGCCTTGCGGCATTCCATGCACCTTAATTAAGCACTCATCTCGATTAAATGCAATACCCGATACGACATTGCTTGTCACGTCGCTCTCCTCAAAACTAATTAACGTGCCTTCATCGGGTTTAAAGCTAGATAACACCCGCAGAGGAACATTGTGTTTACCAGCAGATTCTACAGAGCGAATATGTAACACTTTAGCGCCTAAACTTGCCAGCTCAAGCATTTCAGCAAAGGTGACATGACTTAAACGTCGTGCGTTAGGTTCCACACGCGGGTCTGTAGTATATACGCCATCAACATCGGTATAGATCTGACACTCATCGGCTTTTATTGCACCAGCAATTTCAACCGCAGAGGTATCGGTGCCACCACGCCCAAGCGTGGTCACGTTGCCCTCAATATCGCGCCCCTGAAAGCCGGCAATAATAGCAATACGGTTATGTTCAAGTTCATGTTTTAAACGCGTTGCCGCAACTTCTTCTACACGGGCTTTACCGAACATGTTATCGGTTAATATATTCACTTGATCGGCTAGTAAGCTTACCGCTGAATGGCCGCGTTTAATAATGGCCATCGCTAATAAAGCAATAGAGACTTGTTCACCGGTACTGAGTAATACATCGAGTTCACGACTACTCGGGCGAGAGTCGATTTGTTTGGCAAGATTAATTAAGCGATTGGTTTCTCCCGACATTGCCGAAAGCACCACCACCACTTGGTGGCCTTGTTGCTTAGTTTTAACAACAAGGTCGGCGACCGCTTCAATACGCTCTATTGAGCCTACCGAAGTGCCGCCAAATTTTTGAACTATAAGTGCCACTTAAGCTTAAGTACGCTCAGTTAACCAAGCTGTTACGCTATCAAGTGCTGCTGTTAAATTTTGTGGCTCAGAACCACCCGCTTGCGCCATATCTGGACGACCGCCGCCTTTACCACCGACTTGGCCTGCCATGTGATTAACTAACTCACCCGCTTTTACTTTGCCAGTTAAGTCTTTAGTTACACCCGCAATTAGACTTACTTTGTCGCCGCTGGCAACACCTAAGGCAATAACACCTGAGCCAATTTTATTTTTAAGGTCATCAACCATACCGCGAAGCGCTTTTGATTCTGTGCCCTCAACGTTGGCCACTAACAGTTTAACCCCGTTAATTTCAACCACTGAATCAAGTAACGATGCACCTGCCGCACTGGCTAGTTTATCGTTAAGCTGGGCAACTTGTTTTTCAAGCCCTTTCGACTTTTCAAGCAAGGCAGTTACTTTTTCAAGCACTGACGCATTGTCACCTTTTACAAGCGCTGCAACATCAGCTAATTGTTGCTCTTGCTCGCTTACATAAGCAATTGCCTCTGCACCTGTTACCGCTTCAATTCGACGAACACCAGCAGCAATACCGCTTTCAGATACAATTTTGAATAAACCAATGTCACCCGCACGCTCTACGTGTGTACCACCACAAAGCTCGATTGAGTAATCACCAATAGTCACAACGCGTACTTCGTCATCGTACTTTTCGCCAAACAGTGCCATTGCACCTTTTGCTTTAGCATCATCAATTGCCATTAGCTCAGTGTTAAGAGCAAAGTTACGACGAATTTCGTCATTCACTACGCGCTCAATTTCGCGCAGTTCTTGTTTGGTCACCGCTTCAAAATGTGAGAAGTCAAAACGCAGACGATCTGGCTGCACAAGTGAGCCTTTTTGCGATACGTGCTCACCTAAAAGCTGACGCAGTGCTTCATGCAAAATATGCGTAGCGGTGTGGTTTTTCTTAATGCTGTCACGGCGCGCATCGTCAATAGTTGCATCCACTTTATCGTTAACGCCAATACGCCCTTGAACTGTTCCATGGTGAGCAAAAGCATTACCCAGTTTAGTGGTATTAGTCACCACAAACTCACCGCCGGCTACTGTGATTGTTCCGCTATCACCAATTTGGCCGCCTGATTCAGCGTAAAACGGAGTACGGTCTAAAACAATAATACCTTGTTGACCATCTTCAAGTAATGATACAGCTTCGCCACCAGCAAAAATTTCTACCACTGTGCCACTGTAATGAGTGCTATCGTAGCCTTTAAAGTCAGTGTGCTTGTCTGATTTTAATTGGTCATTGTAATCAGCCCCAAACTTACCCGCTTGTTGCGCAGTTTTACGTTGTACTGCCATGCATGCTTCAAAACCTTGATGGTCAATCGTCATCTGGCGCTCACGCGCAACATCGGCTGTTAAATCAGCAGGGAAACCATAGGTATCGTAAAGCTTAAATACTAAGTCACCCGGGATCACATCCCCGGTTAAATCACTTAGGCTTTCTTCTAAAATAGCTAAACCACGCTCAAGCGTTTTACCAAACTGCTCTTCTTCAATACGTAGTACTTTTTCAATAATTTCTTGTTGCTTAGCAAGCTCTGGGTACGCTTGACCCATTTGCTCAATAAGTGCAGCAACCAATTTATAGAAAAACGCGCCTTTAGCACCTAACTTATTACCGTGACGTACTGCACGACGAATAATACGACGCAATACATAACCACGGCCTTCATTTGATGGCATAACCCCATCTGAAATTAAAAATGCACACGAACGAATATGATCGGCTACCACGCGAAGTGATTTATCATCCATATCTTGTGCATTGGTAACACTTGCAGCGGCCGCAATTAAGCCTTGGAATAAGTCGATTTCGTAGTTTGAATGCACACCTTGTAAAATAGCTGAAATACGCTCAAGGCCCATACCTGTATCAACAGATTGCTTAGGAAGTGGCTCCATAGTCCCGTCGCTTTGACGGTTGTATTGCATAAATACTAAGTTCCAAATTTCAATGAAACGGTCACCATCTTCTTCAGATGTGCCCGGAGGACCGCCCCAAATATGCTCGCCATGATCATAAAATATTTCAGAACATGGACCACAAGGACCCGTATCACCCATAGACCAAAAGTTATCGCTCGTTGCAATACGAATAATACGATCTTCAGGTAAGCCTATATCGTTAGCCCAGTAGCCAAAGGCTTCTTCGTCATCATGGTAAATGGTTACTAACAGCTTTTCTTTTGGTAGTTTTACAACCTCAGTTAAAAACTCCCACGCAAATTTAATTGCATCTTGCTTAAAGTAATCACCAAAGCTGAAATTACCTAGCATTTCAAAAAAGGTATGGTGACGTGCTGTGTAACCTACGTTTTCTAAATCGTTATGTTTACCACCAGCACGCACACAACGCTGCGAACTGGTTGCGCGTGTATAAGGGCGGCTTTCAGCGCCTAAAAATACATCTTTAAATTGCACCATACCGGCATTATTAAATAACAACGTGGCATCGTTACCCGGTATAAGCGAACTAGAAGGAACAACTTGGTGTTGCTTGCTGGCAAAAAAGTCTAAAAACTGTTGCCTAATTTGTGCGGTAGTCATGTGCTGCATGTGAAAGTCTCACCTGTATTTACTGTGCTTGCATTGCAAAATTTATTTGATCATAGCTAAATCCTCGATACATTAAGTAGCGCACGCGCTTAGCTTTTTCTTTGTACTCGAGGTTTGCCGGTGTCGTTGAATATTTTTTGTTGTACGCTTCCTGCGCGAGCTCAAACCAATCTATTTCCAGCTCTTCAACCACTGTTTCAAGCAGTGCTCTATCAATCCCTTTACTCATGGCCTCACTTTGAATTCGCTTTAAGCCATGGCATTTAAATATGTGCTTTCTTACAAACCCTTCACAGTAACGCTGCTCGTTAATAAAATTGTGCTTTTCGCACCAATCAAGCAGGTTTTCTATGAACTCGTCGGTTGCTTCTCTTTGCTGTAACTTTTGGGTTAACTCTCGGCGCGAATACTCTTGCCTTCCTAGTAACCAAAGCACATAGTTTTTTAACTTTTGTTTTAACGTATCATCCATTAAGCGTCAAAGCGCCCGCTTTGCTCGCTACTTAAAGGCTTAATGTTACTGTCATCACTTGGTGGCACAACGGGCATAAAAATAGCCTGATAAGAAACAAAGAAACTAATGTAGCAAATTGGCATTAAAATCAACAGCGGTAGTAGCGATAAGAACATCGACACCACAATTAATAATGCGCAAATAATACCATAAACACTCAATGGTAAAATATTATAATAAAACACCATAAACGAACTTTTTAAGGCATTTAAAATACGTTGTTCTTTATTAAAGTAAACCAGCGGTACCGCATAGGCAAACGAAGTAAAGTATATCGACAGCGCAATTAAAAACAGTGCCACATTGGCAAACGAAATACTCTCAAGCATTTGGCTAATTGCTGTATTAGGATCTAAGTCAGGCTGCGTCATAACCGCCATCGCATCGGCAAATAACCCATTGGCGAGCAGCGCAATTAAAATACCGGCACCCATTTGATAAAGCGCTAAGCGAAATAAGCCTAACCGATTTCCTTTTGCTGAAAAGGGCTTCAAAATGTCGGCTAACATAATTTTTCCGCCTTGCTGCTTGGTAAGCACGGCTTGATAAAAACCAGCGGTTAAAAATGGTGTAGCCAATGCTGCGACTATTTGTAATAACGGCAAAAATAAAGACAACAAGCCAACAATGCCAATAAACAAGTGCATAAAGATAAAGGTTAATGGCTGAGTTTTAAAAATTAGCCAACCCGCTTTAAACCATTTTAATGCCGCATCCGCTTTAAAAATTCGTAATTGTGTAGACATACTTGCTCTTAATTAAAACAAAACACGCCGAGTATAACTCGGCGTTGGTTGGTATTACAGAGGTGGCGGCGATAAATGCCGTTAATATTAGGGTCTGTTGCCCTTTACGGATTAAAATTTGTTCAAACTAGGGGCGATTTAATCGCGGCGCGAGGTTTGTAACCTAGTGGGCTAAGTCAAAACCGAGCAACAAAGAGTAAATCGCCCCTAGGCAGAACCCTTCGGGCAGCGCCTGTTTGGCATTGATGCTGCGTTATCGCCTATTTATGGGGAATAACCACACCACATAGGCTCTGCCTTGCCTAAATACCAAACAGACTGCTGCAAATTTAACCTTGAAAGGTCAACAGACCCTAAGGTTTTTTAATTTTCTTAATATCTAGCATATGAGAGCCATGCTTAATTTTAGTCTCTAAATACGCCTTGTTACCTGAAAGCCCAGCTTTAATGTGTGCATGAGTGCCCACAACAGAGTCCACCTCTATGCCAGCATCTTTTAATGCGTTAAGCTTTTTAGGATTGTTAGTCATTAATTTTACATGCTTTAAATTGAGCGCATTGAGCATTAATACAGCATCCGAAAAATCACGTAAATCATCAGCAAAGCCCAAATGATTGTTGGCCTCGTAAGTGTTCATACCTTGTGACTGCAGTACATACGCATCAATTTTATTGTATAAACCAATACCACGCCCTTCTTGGCGTAAATAAAGTAAAATACCGCCTTGTTCGTGCATCATTTCAATACACTCATTTAACTGCTCACCGCAATCACAACGTGACGAGTGAAACACATCACCGGTTAAGCATTCAGAATGCATACGAATAAGCGGAACATCTTGCTCGGTATCGGCGTTTTTAAACACTAACGCAACATGCTCTTGGCCATCTTTTAAGCCACTAAAGGAAATAATTTCTGCAGGAATATCACTATTTTTGCCAACATTAAGCTGGACTCTTGCTCTTACTTGCGCCACGACCAATCCAAATATTAAAAAACTACGACACGATAAAGTGATAATATCACAAAATAGGTTAAATACACCGTAGTACAAGACTGTTTATGGCAAATATATGGCGACGGTAGCGACTATTTTCAATCTTAAACCGCAAATATATTACTAGCGAGCGTTTACCTTGATTTACCTAAAGTGATGACATATACATAAGGATTTGCTAATTTGTTATCGACAAATAATAGGGATCATTATGAAATTAAACAAACTTGCATTACTGATGGGCTTAGGTTTATCTGTATTGAGCACCACGTCATTTGCCGAACAAACAAATAAAGCTCAAGCCGTTTTCAACGACGCGTATCAAAATTACTTAAATGCGATTAAAACCAAAGAAAATGTGCAACAAGCCGCGGAGCAGGCTTACACATTAGGTAAAACTGTTTACGGTGAAAATGCTGATAACACCGCAAACTTAGCGATTAACTATGCAAAATCAATTAATCGATACGGTAAACAGTGGATTGAAAAGCGTTTTTCGCTCTATCAACAAGCCTATACTATTTTAGTTAATAACCATGGTAAGCAATCGCCTGAAACCATTGATGCTTTAGTCGGTATGGCTAGTTTTGCCCCTTCGGCTCAAAAAGCGGATTATTATTTAGAGCAAGTGATAGCAATCGCAAACACACAAAACAACCCTAAGTTTGTGGCTGATATGAAACTAGAAGCGGCAACCATACTAGCTAATAAATTCAGCTATGAAAAATACCGAGAAGCTAAAAACTACCTAGAAGAAGCCGATGAGTATTATCTGGCTAACTTACCTAAAAACTCAGTTGAACAAATAAAAGCTGATTTTTTAATTGCATCGTTTGCAGAAGGTCGAAAAAGATACGATCAAGCAATAGAACGACTTAACCGTGTAGTAAATGTGTTTGATGAAAGCTTAAGTTACGATCACAACGCCGAGCTTACCGCACACTCAAGATTGATTGGCTTGTATGAAAAACAAGGCAAAAGTGATGAAGCCACCAAACACTGCATCGCGATTGCTAAAATGGTGCCGTGGAAAGAAAGCCAAGAGCAAACGCCGCTATACCGCGTTAACCCTAAATACCCTACAAACAAAGCGCGCTTTCGTAAAGATGGAAAAGTCGTTATGGAGTTTGAAGTAGATGAGTCTGGCTTTGTAAAAAATCCGCAAGTACTTAGTTCTGAAGGTGGCGTGGCCTTTGAAAAATCGGCAGTAGAAGCATTAGCGCAATGGCGTTATGCACCTAAGTTTGAACATGGAAAAGCCGTTGCAGCAACTTCCAAAGTACAGCTCGACTTTAAAGTAAACCGTTAATAACATACCAAAGGCGCTTTAAGCGCCTTTTTAGTTTATTCTACTTTAACTTAGCTAAAATGTTATCGCTGGCGGCCTCTATTAAATCAAGTACCTTTTCAAAGCCATCATCACCGCCATAGTAAGGATCGGGAATTGCGCTTTGTGCTTGCTCGCCATACTCTAAAAATAACGCAAGCTTATACTGCAAATGCTCAGGGCAGCGTGCGGTTAGATCCGTCAGGTTTTGTTTATCGGCTGCTAAAATTAAATCAAACTCGCTAAAATCACTACTGCGTACCTTGCGCGAAAAAATACCTTTAAAACTATAACCGCGTTTTTCACCAGCCTGCATAGAGCGTCTATCTGGCGGATTACCTTCGTGGTGCCCAATAGTCCCAGCCGAGTCCACTAGCAAATCAATGCCTAACTCTTTAGCTCGCGCTTTTAATACCGCCTCTGCGGTAGGTGAACGACATATATTTCCCAAACACACTATCAGTACTTTTTTCAATGATAGCTCCTTTATTGTTTAAGATTTTGTAAAATAAGCGACATTCCAGTCACCAACATTAAAAAGCTACTTAAGCGAGGCTAATATTTTTTGCTCGCCTTCAAGCATTGTGTGCATGGCAGTGCCCTGTTTTACACGGCTATGCAATGCTGCAAGATTAGGCCAGCGCGACTCATCAAGTTGCTCACCACCATGCTCCATATTCATTAACTGGCAGCTCACAGCAATGTCGGCAAGGGTTAAGCTCTCGCCAACAAAAAACTCGTTATCCCCTAAATAATCTTCTAAATAATCAAATAAAGGCGGTAGTTTTTCATTTAATGCACTTTGCACTAAGGCTTCATCGGTTGGCTTTTGCATTGTGGGGGCAATAATACGTTGCTGAAACACCGTAAATGTTGCAGAAGGAGCCAGCTCGTAATCTGCGTATTTTTCTAACCAGCGAACGGCTGCACGTTGCTCTATAGTATCACCGAGTAAAGACGCTGAATTAGGGTATTTTTCATCAAGATATTGGCAGATAACGCTAGAATCCGCCAAACTTAACTCGTCGTCTTTTAGCGCCGGAATTCGCCCTAGAGGGTTCAGTTCTAAAAACCAATCAGGTTGATTAAACGGCGAGACTATTTCGAGTTTATAGTCTAGTTGTTTATGCGCTAAACATACACGCACTTTACGTACATAGGGAGAAAGCGGGACACCATAGAGAATTATGCTCATTGTGATTCCTATAAATTAAAACTGCTTTAAAATTGCGTCATCGTAGTCATCGGCATTAAGAGTTAAATTATATTTAGCCGCAACGCTATCTAACTCGGCTTGTTTAATCGCTAAATCATCCATGGTGATGGTGTTATCGTCAAGCTGCCATAACAAGCGTGAACCTGCATAACTATAGTGAATGGCTAATAGCGCATCAGGATTACCTTCTCGTCCCGCCGCTTTAAGCTTTGCCATTTTACGAGTGATTTTATTAAGCGCTTTTTTAAGCTCCCACACATACACCACCTCACTCATAAAAGGATGTGTACGGTATTTATTTAACAACCAGCCTATGCCAATACTCGTAACAATTACGCCTAATAAGTTCCAATGAAAATGACTGCCACTTTCATCGGGAAATAATGCAATTAAGGTTTGTGAAATTGCTAAACTGCCCACAGCTAAACCTGCTGCACAGCCGACAATAACGCGATTTAAATGTTTACGATAACGTGCTTTATCTATTTGAATAAGTTGCATAGCTGCCTAAAAGTAAAAAACTAAAAATACACAGCCCCATTGTAGCTAAACCCATCACAGAGTTTCGACTCTTTTTAATAAAATACCCGTAGTTTTTGATTTAGCGCCTGTTTTATACTGCTTTCAACATAAAACCAACCAACGATTTTATTTGCACCCACATATTAGGCATAGGATAGTAGACAACAAATACGACTCAGTTTAGGAACATCATGATAAAAACACTGATTGCCACAAGTTTAATATTTTCTTCTTCTAATGCGTTAGCCAACTTAAACACACCGCTAACCCCAGAAGAATTGCGAATTGAAAAAGCCAGCCAAGCGATGCCAGCCGTACTAAGCGCTTTTGCCAGCGAAGTTAATCAATTTGAGCAGCAATTCAAGTCACTCTCAAGCTATGCACAAGCCGTAGATGCCATTAATGACTACTCAAAACGATTATGGTTTAGTGCAAAAAAACGCATCGCTACAACGCAAAACTTAGATGATCGCGCGCTTTATTGGGCTCGCTTACAATCAAGTAAAATAATTCGTACCACAAAACCTGCATTTTCGCTGAGCACTGCGCAGCAAACAGTGTTATTAACACTTCTAGAGAATGGCAGCCGGGGTCGCACCGATCTTAGCTACTCACAAAACACCTCTAAAAAAATATTATTAACTGGATTTGACCCGTTTTTACTTGATAGAAATATAAACCAAAGCAACCCATCGGGTGTTGCAGCACTGCTTCTTGATGGCCAAGTCATTAACTATAAAGGGATTAGTGCTGAAATAAACACAGTGATGGTGCCTGTGCGTTATGAAGACTTTGATCACGGTATTATAGAATCCTTACTTGCCCCTTATTACGCACTTAATAATGTTGATATGGTGGTTACCGTTAGCATGGGTAGTAAAGACTTTGACCTTGAGCGCTTTCCAGGCAAGCGCCGCAGTGTAACAGCGCCCGACAACGCCAATGTAGTGTATGGAGGCAGTAAAACAGCGCCGCTCATTCCAAGCTTGAACGACCGCCCATTACCAGGTACTGAGTTTGTAGAATTTAGCTTACCCGTTAGCGCTATGTTAAGCGCAAAAGGCCCTTTTCCTATTAATGATAACCATCATGTTATTACCCTAAAAAAAGACTTTGAGCCTAATAGTTTCGATGAATTAAAAGACGCTATTGCAGTGCGAGGCGGTGGCGGTGGTTATTTGTCTAATGAAATTTCGTATCGCAGTATTCGCCTGCGAAATCAGCTAAATTCAGATATTCCGACAGGGCATATTCACACCCCACGAATTGCTCAGTTTGAACCCGAAACTGAAGCTAAAATAGTAAAGCAAATTCAAACTATGTTAGAGCGCAGTTTAGTCGCACTCTAACATCGTTTGCTTCTTCAACTTCAACGTTAGAACGACTATTAATAAACGTAGGAGCACTTAAATGCTTCTACGTTTTTTTGCTTTAAACCGCTAAAAAAGCATGCTGAAATTACATTAAAATTAAAAGCGCTCTGTATCAATCTCGGCTATTTTATAATAAAAACTCATTACTTTAATTATTAACTAGATCTTCACAAATTGTGTTCTATGCTCATTTGAGGTACAAACCTTATTACAGGGACATAGTAATGCTCACAATTAATCACTTTTTTAATTCTTTAAATTTAACAAAAAAACTTATTTCCGCCTTTTTAATTGTTGCTCTAGTGCCAATAGCAATAATTATCACGGTCACTATCAATACAGCGTCAAACTCGATGACTGAACAGGTTTATTCCCGTTTAGATGCGGTGAGTGAAGTAAAACAAAGCGCTGTTAAGCGCTACTTTAACAATATTGAAAATAAACTAAATGCGCTGCAAGCAAATCCAGAAATGGCCACTATTGCGACAAAGTTTATAGCAGGATTTAATGATATCTCCCCTTCAGATTCATCAGCGTCGCTAAATCGCTTTTATGAAGAGTCTTTTACCCCAAAATTTAAACAGCTAAACCCAACAAATACAGTCTCTTCATCTCTATTAGAGCAAATGAATCCAAAAAGTATTGAGCTGCAATCACGTTATCTAGCTAATAACCCAAATCCAATTGGTGAAAAACAAAAACTAACCACCACAGAGCAATCAGACAGTTACGAGCAAGCGCACCGCCAATATCATCCTTATCTACGCGATATGACTAATATAAATAAGTTCTACGATATTTTTATTATCGACCCAGCAAATGGCAATATTGTTTACTCTGTTTATAAAGAAGTCGACTTTGCAACATCGCTGCAAACAGGCCCCTACGCTGATAGTAATTTAGCGAGCTTGTTTCAACAATTAAAAGACAGCAACGACCCACAAGCAATTGCATTTGCAGATTATAAACAGTACTCCCCTTCATATAACGCCCCTGCGAGCTTTATAGGTAAGCCTATTGTTGTTGATGGTAAAACAATTGCTATTTTAGCAGCCCAATTATCGATTGAAGATGTCAATTCAATCATGAAAGAACGTGGCGGGTTGGGCGAAAGCGGAGAAACCTACCTTGTAGGTCCTGAGGGGTTAATGCGCTCTGACTCTTATATTGACCCGAAAAATCATTCTGTAGAAAGCTCATTTAGAAACCCAAATAAAGGCACAGTAAATACCTTATCTGTAATCAAAGCACTGAGAAATGAAAAAGGACAACATGTTATAAATGATTATAACAATGAAATGGTGCTATCTGCATTTGCACCTGTAAATGTATTTAATGTTCGCTGGGCACTCATAGCAGAAATGGACGAACAAGAAGCTTTTGAGTCGATAACAACACTTTCCCAACAACTCATTGTTATTCTTTTTATCACTATTTTTATTGTTACTATTGCCGCATATTGGTTTGCGAGAACACTAACAAAGCCTGTACATGCACTGGCTGATACAATGAAAAAAGTGGAGCAACAAGGTGACTTTTCATTACGAGCAACTGTCTATTCAAATGATGAAATAGGAGTCAGCACTCAAGCATTTAATACTCTTTTAAATGCACTACAGCTATCAATTAGTGAAACAAACCGTGTTATGAATCAAATGGCTGCGGGTAAATTTGATCAACGTATTGAAGCGCCATGTCGAGGGGAATTAGATACGTTAAAACAAGCAACCAACGATTGCGCAAGTTCACTAAACGGAGCAATAAACGAATTAAATACCATTGCGATTGCTATGGCTGATGGTCAATTTGATATTCAAATTAATGCCTCAATGTCAGGCGAGTTAGGCACCTTAAAAAGTAATATTAACGAATCGCTTTCTTCAATAAATAACACAATGAATAGTATCGTCGATATTATGGCTAACGTAGAACAAGGTAATTTTAAAGAACAAATCACCTATCCAGCGAAAGGAAAACTTGCGCAACTAAAAGACAGCGTCAATAACTCAGTTAGTAGTTTAAGTATTGCCATAGATGGAATTAGTGACGTTATGAGTGCATTACGACAAGGCCAGTTTTCTGCGCAATTAGAGGCCCCCTTAGCTGGCCAGCTTGATATTTTAAAACAAGATATTAATTCCAGTATGGCTAATTTAAATAATGTAATGAATGAAATAGGTGAAGTCATGACCTTTGTTAGTCAAGGTGACTTTAAAAAGATGATAAAAGGTGAAGCCAGCGGTCAACTTGAGCAGTTAAAAAGTAACATCAATACATCAATCACTGCTATTGATACTGCTTTAACTGAGATTTCATCAGTCATGCTAGCAATTAGTCAGGGGCGTTTTGATCATACTATTTCATCGGCTATGACAGGCCAACTAAATAGTTTAAAAACAGATATAAACCATTCGGTAACTAACCTCGAACGTGTCATAAACGACCTCAACCAAGTAATGGCTGCGATGGCAAACGGCGATTTTTCTCATCAATTAAAACAGCCATTACAAGGCCAGTTGGAAGATTTAAAAAATAATGTTAATGAGTCTACCTCATTAGTTTCATTGGCTATAAATGAAGTCAGTAGCGTTTTATCAAACTTAGCTAAAGGTGACCTTACCAAAAATATTGAGGGACAATATCAAGGCGTATTCGATACCCTAAAAAGCGACACCAACGCAACTATCGAGAAATTAACTAATGTCATTCAAGAAATTCAAGTATCGGCTAGTCAAGTTATGCAAAATGCGGGTGAAATAGCTTCAAGTAATACTGAGATAAGCAAACGCACAGAGGAACAAGCAGCCAACCTTGAAGAGGCAAGCTCAAGTACTGAGCAAATGCTAGATGAGCTAACTAAAGTATCTGAACAATCAAAAAGTGCCGTGGCATTGGCAAGCAATGCAGAGCAAATTGCTGAAGAAGGAAATCGCTTATCAATACAAACCGTTAGCGCGATTGATGACGTGAATGAAGCCAGTAAAGACATTAACGAAATACTTACGGTTATTGACAACCTCGCTTTTCAAACAAACTTGCTATCACTTAATGCCGCCGTGGAAGCTGCTAGGGCTGGCGACCACGGAAGGGGCTTTGCCGTAGTTGCTAATGAAGTAGGTGATTTAGCGGGGCGTAGTGCTAAATCGGCAAAGCAAATAAAAAGTATTATTGTAAATAGTAATCAAAAAATAGCGCTTGGGACGGAATTAGCAGACACCTCAGGGAAGAAATTAAAACACATAATGCAAGCTGTTAGCGATGTTAATAAAAATATCATACATATAGCGCATTCAACCTCCGCACAAGAGCAAGCGATTAAAGAGGTTAACCTTGTTGTACAACGTTTAACCGGTTTAACCCAGGCAAACTCGGCTATTACAGAAGAAACAATGGCGGCAGCACGTCAAATGGCAGAACAAGCTACCGAGATGAGAGTGCAACTCAATTACTTTAATCTAAAAAAAGAGCAACAATAGACTAAAAGCACTGCAAGTTATTTTGCTAACACGATGCTTTTTTAACTTAAGTAATTCAATGAGCCATTATTGAATAATGGCTCATCATGACGTTACGTTACTTTACCTGCTAAATTAAAACGTGGCTGAGTATATAGCTGGGTTTTAACCACCTCAGCCAAAATCGTGACCGCATTCCATATATCTTCAAATGAGGTATAAAGAGGTGTAAAACCAAATCGTAATATATTGGGCGCACGAAAATCAGCAATAACCCCTTTTTCAATTAACGCTTGGCATATAGCGAACGCGTCTGTATGTGAAAACGCCAATTGGCTACCTCTTTGACAGGCATTTTCAGTAGAGCATAAACGCAAATCACTTAAGCATGAATGTGTTTGTAGCAATTTAATAAATACCTCGGCAAGTGCAATCGACTTTTCTCTTATTTGAGAAATGTCTACGTTTTGCCATACATCAAGGGCGGCATCTAACGCACTCATAGCAATCACACTGGGTGTGCCACATAAATACTGATTTATATTATCAGCGCCCTGATATTCAGCATTAAAAGCAAACGGTTTAGCATGACCCATCCAGCCTGATAGTGGCTGCTTTACACTAGCCTGATGACGTTTTGCCACATATAAAAATGCAGGCGAGCCCGGGCCACCGTTTAAGTATTTATAGCCACAGCCAACGGCAAAATCAGCATTACAGTTATCGAGCTCAACCGGTAAAGCACCCGCGCTGTGGGCTAAATCCCATATCACTAAAATGCCTTTTTCGTGGGCAAGCTTGGTCAGCTTTTGCATATCTAATAGCTGCCCGGTTCTAAAGTTTACCTGCGTTAATAGCAGCACCGCCACTGAATCGCTAAGGCTTTGTTCAATGTGTTGCTCTGCTACTAATTTAAGCTGACATAGGTCAGGGCCTAATAAGTCACTTAACCCTTGTACCATGTATAAGTCGGTTGGAAAGTTATCTTGCGTGGATAACACCACATTTCGGCCAGGGTTTAACGATAACGCACTACTTAACAGCTTGAACAAGTTAACTGAAATAGAGTCACAACAAATCACTTGGCCTTTTGCAGCACCAATAATCGGCGCTATTTTATCTCCTACCTGAGTGGGTAAATCAATCCATTGGTGATCATTCCAACTTCTAATTAAGTGACTACCCCATTGTTGATTTACCACCTCTGCCACGCGCGACTTAACGGCTTTAGGCAAGGCACCTAGTGAATTACCATCGAGATAAATAGTGTCTGCGGGTAAATCAAATTCATCGCGTTTATTAGCCAGCGGGTCGGCTTTATCAAGCGCTACAATCTCATTAAAATTCATTTTTATATCTCATTTAAATTTTTTATTAGTGTACTAAATGCCTCAGTTCCTGGGTGGATCCAATCAAAATGCCCCACGCCTTCGAGCATCACCACCGGGCGTTTAAGCTGCGCTAAATTAAAAGCGGGGACAATGGCGTCTTTGTCACCTTGTAAAATAATGCTTTGGGGATGAAGTGGCTGCTCACTCGGGTTAGCTTGCGTGTAAGCCTTAGGTTTATCAGTTGGCATACCTTGCATAAAATCTTTTGTCACTTTTTGACAGCTGTTATTACCACGTGCATATGCTTTTATATCAGTAATAGGGGCTAAGCCAATAACGCCTTTAAGCTGGCTTATTTCACCACCTGCAAGCAGTGCTAAATGTCCACCAGCAGAGTGCCCTACAGCAACCGAGTCAGCTAATTTAAACTCGCCATTATTGTAAGTACTTGCCGCTAAAATACCGGCTTTTATATCATTAAATGTGACAGGCCAGCCACCACCGCTTGTACCACTTCTTCGATACTCTAATGACCACACGTTAAAGCCAGCTTGTGCAAGCCCCGTACTTAACGCATACGTGTGTTTAATATCGTACTCACTAAGCCAACAGCCACCATGGAGTAAAATAACTAACGGCGTTTGCACCAGTGCTTGCTTTGCGCGCCAAAGTAATGCGTACTGTGACTCATCACTGCCGTAGGCTATTTTTTCATCGGCTAAGTTAAATCCCAATGAAGCCACTTTTGCATAAGCTACATCATTTTCAACATCAGGAAATTGAACTGGTTGCTGCGAGGCACTATTTGCTAACAAAGGCCATACACTAAAAAATAAAACCACTAAGCTCTTCAAAATAAACTACTTCCTTTTTTATCCAAAAACGGTATAACAAAATAACGCTGGTCAATCGTCTACAAACATTCTGTTGTACGGCCTACCAGCGTTATAACGTCATTCATAATAAAATAAATATAGTGTTTATTGTTGTTTGAAAATTACGCCTTCTTTCATCACAAAATCAACATCCATTAAAGCGCTAATATCGCTAAGTGGGCTGGAATCTAAGGCAATAATATCGGCAAACTTACCAGGCTCTATAGTGCCTAAGCTCTGGCTCATATCAATTAAATCAGCAGCATTGACGGTTGCCGACTTTAAAATATCGGAGGTACTCATACCGGCTTCATACATCAATACGGCTTCTTTTGCGTTAATACCGTGCTTTGATACGCCACTGTCCGTGCCAAAGGCAATTTTAACGCCGGCTTTGTAAGCCTTAGTAAAGTTGTTGAGCATATCGCCCCCCACTCTCGTTGCTTTAGCCTTAATAGGTGCAGACATAAAATCTGAATTTTTTGCCATATTAACCACAGTATCGCCAGCTAATAACGTTGGTACAAGGTAAGCGCCGGTTTCTTTAAAGAGCTTAATGCCCTCTTCATCGGTGTAACTTCCGTGCTCAATGCTATCAACCCCTGCACGAAGTGCGGCATTAATACCTTGTGCAGCATGGGCATGGCTTGCTACTTTTCGCCCTAACCCATGTGCGGTTTTTACAATGGCTTTGAGCTCATCGTCTTCCATTTGTTGACCCGTCCCCGTGGTGGTATCAGAAAGCACACCACCGGTAGAGGCCACTTTAATTAAATCGGCCCCATACTTAATTGCATAACGTGTTTTTTTACGGCACTCAACTGCGCCATCACACACTGTTGGTGGTGTTTTTATGGTGAGTAAATCAGGACTCATACCATCAACATCTAAATGCCCACCAGTAATAGTAACTCCAGCACCGGCAATAATACGCGGACCATTAACCCAACCATTCGCCACCCCTTTTCGTAATGCGTACATTTGCTCGCTTTGACTACCTACATCACGCACGGTGGTAAATCCCGCCATTAGGGTTTTATTAGCAAAATGAACACTGCGCATTGCTACATCTGCATCAGACATTTCAACCAGTTCTTTTTTATTATCTGGCCCAAGCTCACCTTGTAAATGCACATGCATATCCATAAGCCCTGGCATAACAAAGCTGGTCGATAAATCGATTAATTGGGCATCATCACCAAATCGAGAGGCCGGTAAAAAACCAGCGGATACAGACACTATTTTGCCATTTTCTATTACTACAGTTTGTTTTTGCTGTGATTTTTCGCCAGGGACGCTTAATAGCTCTCCCGCATGAATCACTTTAGTATTGGCTTGTGCATTGCTGGCGCAAAAATTTGCGGCTAAAAAAATCGAGGTAATAACACTCAATCGAAATATGCTCATGAAAATCTCCAATGATTCGCTTTTCGTTAACAGCAACGAAGTAACGTTAAAATATTGTTAAACAACCAATACCTTATCAGGAAAGTCACAAAAACAAACCTGAAATACGTTTTTAGTAAAAATTCTGTTCACTATTTACACTGTCTTCAAACGGAAAAAATAAAAAAGATGTCTATACTCAACAATATTGTTGTAATACTTTTCATATGTAGGGAGCTTATGGATATTAAAGACATAAATATTGCACTGCTAGAAAAATGCAACTTTCTTTTAATGGTATTTGATAACCATGATCAGCTCAGTTATCTCTCAGATGGGTGGTCAGAGCTAAATATTACAACCAAAAACATGCCAACCATTGAAAGCCTGTATGCCTGTTGTACAACTGAAAGCAAAACACTATTACAGCAACAAATTCTCGCACTAAAATCGCAACATAATGAGTTAGACCAATTTGATATTGAGCTCACATTTGCAACCGATTACTCTATTAAACTGAATTGCTGCTTACATAATGTGGATCAAAACCAACATCAATATATGGTTTTAGTTTTTAACCAGCATTTTGCCCAAGTGTCCTCTGTTATTAGTAATAACGAATTACAAACCATCATAGAAAACGCAGGCGAAGTTTTAAAAGTAGGTTATTGGCAGCTCGACTGTAATAGCAACCAATTATTTTGGACCGATGAAATTTACACTATCCATGGTGTTTCCCCTAGTCGCTATTCACCACAGTTAGATACTGCAATAAACTTTTATCATGCAGATGATAAGTCCAAAATAGCCAGCGCTGTCGAAAATGCGCTTTTAACGGGGCAAGAGTGGAGTTGTATAAAATTACGTGTTGTAGATGA
The DNA here is from genome assembly GCF_000764215.1 of Pseudoalteromonas sp. ND6B. NCBI lineage: Bacteria > Pseudomonadati > Pseudomonadota > Gammaproteobacteria > Alteromonadales > Pseudoalteromonadaceae > Pseudoalteromonas > Pseudoalteromonas sp. ND6B. The sequence continues at coordinate 17,955 of NZ_JQFL01000003.1, read as the reverse complement.
CGACCAACAAGAACGCACTGTGATATCAAGCGGTAACGTATCAAGAAATAAAAATGGTGAAATTACTAAGCTATACGGCATTTTTCAGGATATAACAGGAAGTGAAAAAATAGCCCTTGAACGAGACTTTTTAGTTACCGCACTCAAAGAAACTACGGTAGGAATGGTCATTGCCGATAAAAATAAGCATGTTATTTGGGTTAATAGATCATTCGAAAAAATGACAGGGTATAGCCTTTTTGAAGTCGAAGGCAAAAAGCTCGGCTCTATTTTACAAGGTGAAAACACTGATTTAAAAACGATAGCTAAACTTAAAACTCATCTCAAAAAAGGGCTACCTATAAGCACCCGAATTTTAAACTACACCAAAAGTGGGGAACCCTATTGGAATGAGTTGGCAATATCGCCGATTTATAGAGATGGAAAAATCGCTTATTACTTTGCGGTGCAAAACGATGTAAGCAAAGAAATAAACATAGAACACAAACTCATAGCCCTTAATACCAGTTTAGAGCAACGAATACAGGCACGCACTCAAGAACTATTTACACTTAACAAAGAGTTAGAAAAACAGGCTAATGTAGACCCACTTACAGGATGTTTAAATAGGCGAACCTTATACAGGTTTCTTACCGATGAGCTATTAAAAACACAAGATGAAAATACCTATATTTCATTATTAATGCTCGATATAGATCACTTTAAAGCCATAAATGATAACTACGGCCACGAAGCTGGAGATAAGGGTTTAAAAGAACTCGCTAATATTTTACATGGCCTCACCAGAAAAAATGACGCCGTATTTCGCCTTGGCGGTGAAGAGTTTTTAATTATTATGCCTAACACAAACAAAGCCGAAGCTAAGCAAGCCGCTGAGCGTATTAAAAACGCAGTGAATGAACATAAAGTTTACTATCGTAATAAAAATATTAGCTTTACTGTCAGTATTGGACTGCTTACCCACGATGGCACAATTAGCCTACAAAGCAGCTTAAAATACGTTGATGACTATTTATACGAGGCAAAAAATAGTGGTCGAAATAAAATAGTTGATTGACTCGCTATAAGACGGATTGTTTTAAATCAATTCGTAAAAATTTAAAAGGTCATATAAGCTAAATACTTAAGCACAATAATTTAGCTTAAGTTTTCAACAGTAGATAAATTCGTAAATAAAAATACACTTTAAGCAAATTGACATTAAACGCGTATTTTTTCATTTTATACTAGCCAATGCGTTATTATTTTTATTCTATTACTCATTGTTAAGCATAACAAAAACAAGGTTACATAATGATAAAAGCGTTAACACCTGAGGATGAACTATCACGGCTAAAAGACTTATATGAGTATGACGTTTTAGACACTGAAGCTGAAAAATCCTTTGACGATTTAACCCAGCTTGCATCTGATATTTGCGAAACGCCAATCTCACTAATAAGTCTTGTTGATCCTGACAGGCAATGGTTTAAGTCAAAGCATGGTATTGATGTAGCCGAAACCGCACGAGATATTTCGTTTTGTTCTCACGCAATTCTAGAAAACCAAGTATTCGAAGTTCAAAATGCACTTACTGACACCCGCTTTCACGATAATCCCTTAGTTACAAACGACCCAAATATTCGCTTTTATGCAGGTGCACCTCTGATCACACCAAGAGGAAACGCTATAGGTACGTTATGTGTTATTAGCGATAAACCAAAAAAGCTTTCAAGCAAACAAATAAATGCACTCACGGTTTTGAGCAAAGAGGTCATTGCGCAATTAGAGCTTCGGCTTAATAATAAAAAGCTGTTTATGGCGTTAGAAAAACAAAAAGAACACAATAAAGAGCTAGAAAAGTTAAAAGAAGCCGCGGATATCGCCAATAACACAAAGAGTAAATTTTTGGCAAATATGACTCATGAACTGAGAACCCCATTACATGGAATTTTAAATTTAGCTGAGTTTGCTATCTCAGAGACCACCACAGAGGAAAAAAACAGCACCTTAAAAAGCATATTAAAGTCAGCACATTACTTATCAAATATTGTTAACGATATTTTAGACTTTTCTAAAATTGAGGCTGGCAAATTAGAAATTGAACATATCAACTTCAGTCTTAATGAGGTTATTAGCGATGTAATAAAACCCCTGTTACAGCAGGCATCTGCTAAAGGCATAAAGCTGATTACATCGATAGACCCAAAAATAGCAGACAATTTAAAAGGCGATCCTCTTCGAATTTCGCAAATTTTAAATAACCTGTGCTCAAATGCGATTAAATTTACCAACTTTGGCCAAGTAGAACTGAAGATAAGTGTTAAAAATAGTACATTGCAAACACAAGTACTCACTTTTGAAGTTATTGATACAGGCCTTGGTGTTAATGAGACTGTTCAAGAGCATTTATTTAAAGAATTTCATCAGGCCGACTCATCAACCTCAAGGAAATATGGAGGCACAGGTTTAGGCTTATCAATTTGCGCTCGTTTAAGTGAGTTAATGCAGGGGCACCTTAGCTTTACCAGCAAAATAGATAAGGGCTCCACGTTTACCTATGAGCAAAGCTTTGAGATTGCTTTATTGCCACCAACCTCGAAGCAGTGCACTGATATAACAAACCTTCAAGGTAGTACTGTTTTAATTGCCGAAGATAATAAAATAAATCAGCTTATTATTGTTAAAATGCTCAAAGCACATAATGCTAATTTAATTATCGCAGAGGACGGTAAAGAATGCGTTAAGTACTTCAAGGAGCACTCGGTAGACTTAATTTTCATGGATATACAAATGCCTGAAATGGATGGCATAAAAGCTACGCAAGCTATTAGAGCGCTTCCTACAGGTAAAACCGTTCCGATTATAGCTATGACAGCAAATACCCTAAAACAAGACATTGAGCATTATTTAGATATTGGTATAGATGGCTACTTAACTAAACCGTTTGATAAAGCTAAGATCAATAGCTTACTCAATGTTTATAATCCTAAAAACCTCAACCTAAAAAACTTAGCAGTAAAAATTAGCGATCCTAATGTTTCTAGCGACCGGAAGCTAAAGCAAATATGCAAAGAGTTAAAAGCGCTTATTCCCAATGCTAATCGAGTGAGCCTTTGGTTATTTAATAAGGAATACAGTACATTAAATTGCTTAATTTGCCTTGATGAAAATAATGACGTGTCAAGTGGAACTGTTCTATACACAGAAAACTCCCCTGCTTATTTCAACTATATTTTAGCTAACCAAGTACTCGACGCTTCTGATGCCAGAAATAACGAAGTAACCAAGCCGTTCTCTCACTCTTACTTTGAGCCACTCGATATTTATTCTTTACTTGATTACATTTATACACTTAATAGCAAACCGTTAGGTGTCATTTGTTGTGAAAGTGTGGGCTCAAAGGTAACTTGGAGTCAAGCTGATAAAAAGTCGTTAATCAAAGTCGCAGACGTTACTAACTTGTTTTTATCTAAACAAATAAAGCATGAATAAAACAGCCCTATTTAGTGGCTAAAATTACCACTAAATAGGGATAAAACTATTATCAGCCCTTCGTATTAAGCCTGCTCTAACTCACGCTGGGTTTGTTGTTTATCTGCTTTAACCGGCTTTATTTTAAAGAAAAAAGTATACACAACCGGAACAAAGCCTAATGTTAAAATTGTTCCCATTGCAAGACCAAACGCAATAGTGCTTGCTTGGCCATAAAACAAAACATCTTTAGATAAAATGAGCGGCATTAAGCCTATTATTGTTGTACAAGTAGACATTAATATAGGTCGTAAACGTCTTAAAGAAGCGCTGATCACCGCCTCATAATTTTGCTGATTATACTGCTCAGCGGTTTGTTGTTCACTGTGCTCAATTTGTTTACGTTCAATATTAATACGGTCAATTAATATAACCGCATTATTAATGATAATTCCGGCAAGCGCATATAGACCTAAAATAACCATAAACCCAAAGTTTGCCTGCATAATCAACAAACCAAAAGCAGCACCAATGATGATCAATGGCACAGTCAAAAATACAATACTAGTTGCACGGTAAGAGCGAAATTGCGCAATAATAATAAACACCATAATGGCAATACACAGCGGTAAGTTAGCTAAAATTGACGCTTGCGATTCCGCAGAGTCTCCAATTACACCGTCATATTCTATTTCATAACCAGGGGGTAATTTTTCTCTTATTTTATCAAGCTTTCCTTCAATTAATGGCACCATACTTTGCGCCGACATAATCTGGTTTTTAGCTTGTACTGTTACAGTACGAAATAAATTTTCACGCGCAATACGCGCAAATTGCGTTTCATATCGAATGTCGGCCACTTGCATTAAAGGTACATTAACGCCTCGAGCCGAAGAATAAACATTTACGCTGTTAATACGGTCCAGATCGTAACGTTCACTGTTTTGTGCCCTTAACACAATGGGGAATATGTCATCACCTTCACGAAACTCAGAGATTGTGCGTCCCGAAAAGTAGGTTTCTAATGCTTGGGCAACATCGCTTGAACTAACCCCAGCACGACGAGCATTTTGCTGGTTAACCTCAACTTTAAGTGTAGTAATGCGGTTTTCCCAATCACTTTTAATATCGAATGCGCCGTCTGTATTGCGCAATAAGGTTTTAATTTCCTCGCCAATAGAATAAATATAATTACTATCTGGGCCTTTAATTTGAATCTCTATCAGTGAAGAATCTGATGGCCCTAAAAACATTTTAGTAGCGCGCCCCATAACTTCAGGAAAGTCTTGAGCAAACATGTCGCGCACGCTATTTATTGTTGGCTCAGCTAGTTTTCGCTCTCCAACATCAATCATAAAGAATGCTTTTGAAGGCTCAGGATCAATCGGTGTGAGTGACAAAACAAACCGTGGCCCGCCAAATCCACCATAAGCAGCATATTTTTTAATATGCGGAAAACGCGCTTTATCATCCAATTTTTTTAAAATGGCTTGTATCGTTGCATCAGTTTTACGCATTGACGTGCCGGCTGGCATATCTAAATACACTAAAATTTGCGCGCGGTCGGAGTCTGGAAAAAACTTAGCAGGCACTAAACTCATAGCCCAACCACCAACAAAAAACAGCCCTAATATAACAACAACAAAAATTATGCGAGCGCGCATAATTCGTCTTAATACTTTTTCATAAAGCGGACTAAGGCTATCGAAAAATCCATTAATTTTACGGCGAATAATATTTTGCTTTTGCCTCGTTTCCTTTTTCACAAAGCGATGACACAAGTAAGTAGTAAAGGTTAGGCTCAACGCCCATGAAATAAGCAATGCAATTAACACCACCAGCGAAATAGAGCGTGTATATTCACCCGCACTACTTTGCGCCAACATCAATGGCAAAAACACAAGAATAGTAGTCAACGATGAGGTTAAAGAGGGTATCGCAAGCGTACCCGAGGTATTACGAATAGCTTCGTCACGCGTTTCGCCCTCTTCTATACGCTTTTTAAAATCTTCAGCCATTATTATGCCATCATCAACCAGTAGCCCAAGCGCTATAATTAACGTGGCAAGCGACATACGCTCCAGCGGAATACCCATGAAGTTCATAATTGAAAGCGTGATTAGAATAGCTGCAGGTACAATCGAACCCACAATCAAGCCAGTGCGTAGACCTAAAAACATAATAACCACAATAGAGACAACAACAATGGTTTGTAACACACTAAAGCTCACACCAAATACAGCATCGGCAACCACATCAGCTTGTCGGGTAATATTTTTTAATTGATAGCCCGCAGGTATAGTTTGATTAATTTGAGCTATCATCGCTTCCATTTTAGGAGTGAACTTCAGCACATCCGCTTGTTCATCCTTAGAGATTGCAAAAATAATGGCTTGACGGCCATTGTAGTAACTTGTTCTTGATGGGGGGTCGATCACTTCACGGCTTATTTTGGCAATATCACGTAATAAGATGGTTTGTGATTGATTGGGAACAGTGATCAGCGTATTGCGTATATCAGCTAGGCTTTGATAATTCCCAGAAGGCTGGATAATAAAGTTTTCACCATCGGCATCAATAATGCCACTGGGACGTATAATATTTTGATTTTTTAAAGCCGCAATCAATTGTGTGGGTGCAATCCCTAATTGAGCGAGCTTAGCGTTTTTAGTTTCAATAAAAATACGCTCTTGTTGAATACCCAAAATATCAATTTTTTTTGTGCCTTCGACTTGATGCATCATATCAGCAATATGTTGCGCCACATCTTGGCGATCCCCCATGCTATAAGCGGGATCTGCAATAAGTGCCACCGTTAAAACGGCAACATCACCAAAATCATCATTAATTACATAAGGTAAAGTACCACTGGGTAGCTCGCCTCGAACCGCGTTAATTTGGTCGCGCAGGATATCCCACTGCTGATCAAACTCACTTTGCTCAACACTTTGCTTGAGCTCTGCGTGAATAATAGAGCGGCCTGGAATAGATACTGAGCGAATTTCGGCAATACTGGGCATTTCACGTATCGCTTCTTCGAGTGTTTTAGTGATCAACAGCTCTACTTTTTTTGCGCTCATGCCAGGGTAAGCGGTTGTTACAACCGCCTCACGAATTTTTATTTTAGGATCTTCTTGTTTGGGTAGTTGATAATAACTAAATGCGCCAAATAGCATAAGGCCAAAGACGATGGCCAGCATCAAGCGATTATGATCAAGAGCAAGCTCTGAAATAGTAGGGATTTTCATCGTTTAAATCTCCGTCACGGGTTATGGATTAAAGCGCTTGATTTCACCCTCGATAAGCGTCACTTTTTGCCCATCGTGTAAAAAAGCCATTCCCGCATTAACAATTCGCTCCCCTTCTTTTAAATCGCCTTTAATTTGCGCTTTCTGCGCAAAAAACGTTACTACGTCCACGGTTATTTTTTGTAAAACATAACCTGCTTGTTGTGATTCAGCTTGCGCTGTAGGTACCAGCTTAAAAACAAAATGCTGATTATTTTCTTGCGCCATAATGGCACTTACAGGTACTACAAAAGCATCTGTGGCTTCCTGCTGTTGTTTAAATTGTACTTCAGCACTCATACCCGTTCTAATGTCTGCAACATCATTTTCAGATATCTTTAAAATAACAGGAAACGCATTCGCGCCTTGAGCAGCTGTGCCAATTTCTTTAATTTTGGCATTCAACGTTTTATCTAACGCTGAAATAGTCACTTTAGCAGGCTTATCAATAGCTAATGAGGAGAGAATCGCTTCAGGGGCAAGGGTAGAGACTTCAAAATTTTCTTTACCTTGAATTATAAATGCAGACGTATTTGGGCTTACCTGTTGTGAAGGTTCAATATTACGTTTTGAAATATTCCCTGCATAGGGCGCAATTAGCGTGGTATCTTGTAACTCTTCTTTTGCCATCGCTAGTCGAACTTTAGCAATCTCGACTTTATCTTTGGCACTCTCATATTGCGACTTTGCTACATCGTATTGCGCGCGTGACACAGCGCCATCATCAACCAGTGATGCTTTGCGCTCAAAATCTTGCTTAACATTTAGCAGCATAGCCTTCGCATTAGAGACCTGCCCTTCGCCCTCTTGCACCGCCAATAAATACTTTGTTTGTTCCAGCCTAGCTAACGGCTCACCTTTTTCAAAAGCCTCACCAATTTCAAAAAAAACGTCTTCGACCTTTCCGCTAACCTCAAACATTAAAGTGGCTGTGTTAGCAGGTTGGATAACACCTGATAAAATACGACTATCAAACGATTTAGTTTTATTTAACTCTATGACAGAAACAGGTTTTAATTTTTGCTCAGAAACTTGCTCTTCAGAGCACCCTGACAACATAAAAATAATAACGAAACAAACAGCTATATAATTCATAATTTCCTTTGATAAATAGTGTATTCAAACTGGTTGTACTACCAAACTAACCACAATCAATATTCACAGTGAGCCATCTAATTTAAAGTATGGCTAACATTGTTATCACCCTGAAAGCTTGGGTATAATGCAATATTCCGGCTGTATTTTTAGCCTCTAAATTGGATCTCCACATGAAAAAACTATCTGCTGTGCAAGTAAAACAACAAGCTCTCGTTCTCAATGTTGCTGACAAAATAGAAGAGCAAGGCCGTGCTGAAATCCCAGGTATGCTGCAATGCTGGTTTGATGTGGAATATCATTTATTTCCAGGTTCTTTACTAATGTGTTTTCAATTTGAAAACCAACAAGCACTTACAGCCGCAGAGCCAGAGCTACTAAAGTGGCAAAAACGCTTAAGCGGTGCCATGCTCAAAAAAGGCGTAATTTTAAAAGATATGCGCAAACATTTAGTATTTACCCTAAAAGGACCAGACGACTAAACCACTTATTTTGTAAGCGCACTCTACTTTGGTGCGCTTTCCAAATTAAACTCATTAACGTGCTTAATCAGCTCAGGGAAAAACGCTAAAAAGAGCTCATCTAGCTCACTATAATGGCGGATTATATCTTCAGCGGTACCTGCAAAATTATTAGTAAAGCGAATACGTTTAGCAATATTATCAAGCGCCCGCCCCACCCCATCAATGCTTTCGTACTCCTTAAACCAATCGTTTTTCGTCATACTGGTTACTACACGCTGCATTTTCTGTGGCATTACAGGTATACGCCTGTCCAAAAGATCATAACTGGTGTGCTTAAAATCAATTAGTGATTGGTTATTAAACTGCTGCCAATGCGCAATAAGAAAATGATCAAACACCACATCAACTGCCACTCCTGCAAAGCGCCTGCGCTTGGCTGAAAAAAGCTGCTTAGCTTCTTTTACTAGAGGATGTATATCAGTAAATTTATCCACTAAATAATGGTTATCTAGCGCACTTTTTACAGTTGTAGGTAGATGCGTTACCTGTCGTTGGCCACCAAAATCTCCCAGCAAATTGCCAAAATGAGAATCAGCCGTAGGCTGTGCTAAATAAAGGTGGGCTAAGTAATTCATTGGTTGCCAATATAGATTAATATACCAAACTCAGATAGTTTTAAATTCAAACACGTAAAAAGATGGAACGCAGTTCCACCTTTATACATTTTAGATACTGATAGCGCATTCTAAAATATTACGCTTTTGAAACCTTGCTTGCACCAGCATTATCAAGAATTTCTTCAACACTATTTTTGTTATCGCTGTTATATTTAACACCGACGAGTATTGAACCCTTCTCAATTGCGTCTTCATAATACTTAATTTCATGTTCTGGAATAAATGCGCCAATTGCTGCGCCTAAAGTCCCACCAACGGCAGCACCTGCGCCACCAGCTGCAAGTGCTGAAACCAAAGGACCTGCAACTAATAAACCGGCACCACCCGAAGCGACTGCTCCAACAGCGGTAAAACCACCAATAATTGCCGCTAACACGCCACCAGATGCAGCGCCCAACAAACCGCCCTCTGTAGCTTTGGTCCCTTCATCTACAGCAAAGTCTTCCTTTGTATACGAGTCGTTAGCGACAATGCTTATATCCGCCTCACTTACACCTAAAGCTTCTAATCTATAAATTGCTAATGTTGCTTGTGATGCATTATCGAATAACCCAGTAATAACAGTACTCATAATAACTCCTTTATTTGTTTAAGAAAGTACGCTTAGTAATTAGCAACATTCAAACCAAAGTTTTAATCCTTTAAAATCAGCTAGATAAATAAAAAAGCAGAGTGAAACTCTAGGCTTTAAAGTAAAAGTTGCTAGAAGTTGTAAAAAGTTCACACACATAGGTATCATTCAAGCGATTGAAATATGAGTAGAATTACAAAGAGACTAACGTTATTAGCATTGTTCTTCTAAAAACATCAACAACCCACGTTCATAGCGACTCAGGTACTTAGTCTTACGGGGTAGTTTGTCTAAGTTATTAAAGTCCTTTAGAGCTTCCTTGCCTCCTTTACACAGCTCAATCAACTTTGGATGAATATATGAATTACGAGCTATTGCTGGGGTATTCCCTAAATTACTTGAAACGCTATCTAACATATCTTTAAGCGAAAGCTGGCCGTTTGATTTATGTAAGACTTCAAATGCCAAAACACTGGCCCGCCATGTTCTAAAATGTTTTGCACTAAACTGCTCGCCCATAACACTTTGAATAAACTCATTCACCTCTTTGGAGGTAATATCACAATACTCGCCTTCATCGATATATTGGAATAAGCTCTGCCCAGGCAAATCTTGCAACTGCTGTATGATAGAGCTAAGCACTTTATCTGTTATGTTCACTTCTCTTTGCTTACCGGATTTTGCTTTATACTTTAAGCGAATATTTTTACCCGTTAGTTTTGCATGCCGGCTACGCAATGTTGTAGCACCAAAACTATTATTATGTTTGGCATTTTTTTTAGAGCCAACGCGCAGGGCTCCAAGATCCATTAAACGTACAACGGCTGCAATTGTGCGCTGGTAATCAAGCTCATTACCTCGCAAATATTCCGATAGTTTTGCTCTTAACAAAGGCAGTTTATTTCCAAATAAAGCACATGCTTCAAACTTTTTAAGCTCTTGCTGCTCCCTAAACTCGGGATGATAAAAGTATTGCTTGCGGCCTTTGCTGTCGTAGCCAGTAGCTAAAATATGCCCATTTTCCTCTGGACATAACCATACATCTTTGTATGCGGGGGGAAAAGCGAGGCTGTCTAACCGCTCTACTTCATCTTTATCATGTATTTTCTTTCCTGCAGGATCATAATAAACCCATTGGTTTTCATGCCTCTTTCGAGTAATGCCCGGCAAGTTATCATCGACATAAATTAGTTTCATTTTATTCCTTTAAATTTTTGTAATCCTCAAATAAAACGGTGCCATCAATAACAAGAGCTAGTTCTCACTAGCCCTTGTTATACGATTTATCGACTCCAATACCTAAGGTTACGAATTTTTGAGACAAACTCACTTGCGGAAATTTTATTTAAATCCAACCAGCCATCATCAAGTTGTCCATTTAAACCAGTAGCCTCGATTAAAGGAGCTGCTTTATCACTAAAGCCGATATACTTCATATGTGCATAAGCATCACTGACAAAATCTTTCGCCTCCGGTATTTCAGCAAGCTTTTTGGCGCCTTCATTAGTGGTAAGCAGAGCTATTGCGTCGTAAAGCACCGAAGGTCCGCCGTTAATCACCTGATAGGCCTCAACAATCTCGCCCTTACTATTTTTAGCACCACCAACTTGAGCCGCAATAACTTCATGGCTTGCACCTTCCTCTTTAAGGCTTTGTATTAATAAATTAAAGGTTTCAGCATCAAAACCATCACTTACTAATATACCAAGCTTCCTGCCTTTAAATGTATTTGGCGCATTTTTTAAAATGCTTAGCGCATCAGATACTGGTAAATCTTGACGGGTATCAAGCGCCGCTTCTGCCGCATCTGGCATAGTTTGTAAACCTAAACCCAATGCAACTTTCTCAGCAAGCTTGTTATCAATGTTTAACAGATGAGAAACCACGCGCTCTCTAATACGTAAATGCTCTACTTTAGATAACTCAAAAATTAAAGCGTCTTGAATATGCGTTTGCTCAACGTCGGTTTGACTTAAATAAAATTGTCGTGCTTGGCTATAGTGATCACTAAATGTTTCTGAGCGATAGCGTAATTTACCACCGTCAGTTTCAGATTCTGAGCTTTTGAATCCGTGTACAGGGCACTCTCGCGGGTTGTTTTCACCCCCGCTGAATGAATTCGGTTCGTAATTAACCCGGCCTTTAGGGTTCTGCATTGCCATGTGGCCATCTTGAAGAAAATGTCTCATCGGGCATTTTGCTGCATTAATAGGAATTTGTGTGAAATTAGGCCCACCTAGGCGTTTGGTTTGTGTATCTAGGTAAGAAAAATTACGGCCTTGCAATAAAGGATCAGGAGTAAAATCAAGTCCTGGTACTATATTCTGTGTGCAAAATGCAACCTGTTCGGTTTCTGCGAAGAAGTTGTCTACGACTCGATTGAGCACCATTTTACCAATAATTTTAACTGGTACTTGCTCTTCGGGTATCAGTTTAGTGGCATCAAAAACATCGAACTCGAACTCTTCAGCAAATTTTTGATCAAATACTTGAATGCCCAGCTCCCATTCCGGATAGTCACCATTATTAATTGATTCCCACATATCACGACGATGAAAATCAGGATCAGCGCCATTTAATTTCAATGCCTCATTCCAAACCACTGACTGCATACCGCCTTTAGGTTTCCAGTGGAACTTAACAAATTTTTCTTCACCTTGTGCATTAATAAACTTAAAAGTATGAACGCCAAACCCTTCCATAAACCTTAATGAGCGCGGGATAGCTCTATCTGACATTGCCCACATAACCATGTGCATGGATTCTGGCGACAAACTTACAAAATCCCAAAAATTATCGTGGGCTGTTTGCGCTTGTGGAAAACCACGATCTGGTTCTGCTTTTGCGCTATGTATAAGGTCGGGAAACTTCATCGCGTCTTGAATGAAAAAAACTGGGATATTATTGCCTACCAGATCCCAATTACCTTCCTGCGTATAAAACTTAACGGCAAAACCTCGCACATCACGTGCTAAATCAGGCGAGCCCTGATTACCCGCCACTGTTGAAAAACGTGCAAAAACAGGGGTTTTTTCACCTTTACGTTGAAAAATATCAGCAGAGGTCAAATCATCTAAAGCATCATACGTTTCAAAGTAACCATGTGCTCCATACCCTCTTGCGTGAACAACTCGCTCAGGAATTCGCTCGTGATCAAAGTGAAACAACTTTTCTCGTAACACATGATCTTCCAATAGTCCTGGTCCGCGTTGACCAGCTTTTAATGAATTTTGATTATCACTAATAGGGCAACCTTGTGCGGTTGTCATTACGGGGTGGTCTTCATTAGCTTTTTGATGAAGCTCTCCTGCATGTCCTTTATTATTTGCGTACTTAAATGACTCTGCCATAACTTTTCTTCCTTAAATGATTTTTTGATTTCTATATTTTTAAAGGGTTAAAAAACAACAACCAAGCAAAAAAAAGACCATATCTAAATAGCTTTAAAATCAATAACTAAGAAAGAAATGAAAATATTTTACCAATACAAACTATAAAAATTACACAACTAATGTAAGCTTTCCTCAGAGCATCATTTTATTCAATTACTAAGCAATCAGCTTATTCTTATTTTCATTATTACTGTATTTTTACAATGATAGATTTAGTGAGGACTTTGTCTTTATTGAGGGCGCAGAAAGGTTTGAACGTAAATGTTACTCGGCTTTATTCTTATTTAAAATAGCGTTCTGCTTTTGTACATGTCAGTTTAGGTAATAAAAATTTACTCGCTTTATCTGGGCATAGTTTCTTTAAACGGCTTACTGCATAACGCCCACACCTTGATAAAGTATATAACTCTTATTTCTCAGTAACACCTAGCGCAGATTGATAACTCAACTGATAAAGCACCTTAAGCAATAACATCTGTCTCTGCGGATGAGTGATAGATTTGACCGATTAAATTACTATATAAACAATATAAAAGATTTTTAAAAAATGATAAAAACATCTTTATTCCTTTAAAAACGCATCTAATAGTGATTATTTAGTCAATTACCTAACTCAGTTATGCGCTGCATTGATATTAAAATATTGATGCTAATATACTTCAAAACTATCCAATCAATTACAATTGTATTTTAATAATTCAGTAAAGAGTCAGGCCAATTTTGTTATCACTGTTGTTGCATTTTTTCGGTGCTGCATGAGTCATAAAACGCCTTGCTTAGCCTTTAATACAAAATGCTATTTTCTATTGTAACCAGGGCTACTCACGCATTATGACAACAAGCTTTTTAAGTCAATCACAACAGGTCGCACTGCAACAAGCACTGTTCAACAGTAAACTGTTAAACAGCGACGTAGTAACGAGTGATAACCCACCATCACAAGAACAACAAGCCTATGGCTGTATCGCTGTAATGCTCTATCGCTTTAATTTACAAAAAATCAAATGGCCCTCTTTTTTAAAAGCAGCTATAAACACTGCAAGTAATGAGTGCTCCTGGTTAACCCGTGAACTTGCCAGGTGCCAGCAAAGCTACAAAGCCCAGCCTAATGACGCTGTAATAATTGAACAATCTGCATTCTTTAGTGGTATTTTTAGCGAAGAGCTCGCTTATATTGACACTTTACTTGGAACAGGTGCACAGCCTGAATAAAGTGATGGGGCAAGCATCGTTAAGCCTGCCCCAAGGATAAATTAAAAGCTATATTTTAAGCTCAGCTTATAATTAACTGGCTCACCGGGTTGAGTCCAAATTGCAGAGTAAGAATTTGAGTAATATTCTTTATCAAGCACGTTATTAATGTTCAGTTGTACCATCACATCTTCATTAACGTTGTAAGTTGCGAACAAATTCACCAGCGTATACGAAGGTAAGTAATACGTAGGGTCTATGGTTTCACCTAAGCGCTCCCCCTCATACTGAACAGCTATACCAACGCGTGCATTTAAATCGATTAAATCATTTAATTCTCTTTTAATACGCGCATTTGCACTGTGTTTAGGAATATTAAGTAAAGGGCTACCTTTTGGTAATTTTACCCACCAATCTGTATTAACCGTGTCGTTTGCTGTTTTTGCATCGGTGTAGGTATAGGCAAAATCAAATGAGGTGCGCTCTGTAATATAACCGTGTAAATCAAACTCAACGCCTTCGCTAGTTACCTCGCCTAACGCCGTCGACACGCCTGCTTGCAAATCTGTGGTCAACATATTGCTTTTTTCGGCGCTAAATACTGTAAAGCTACCATTTAGGGTATCGGTGCTAAATTTAACACCCGCCTCAATAGAGGTTGTCGATTCTGGCTCAAATGCATCACCATTTATATCGTAACCACTGTTTGGCCTAAAACCTTCCGAGTAACTGCTGTAATACTGTATGTCGTCTGAGTAAGCATACACCAAGCCTACTCGTGGGCTAAATGTACTCTGATTGCTTTTAGACTGACTTTGATTAATGTGATTATCTATTTGCTGATCAAACCAATCATAACGACCGCCTACTTGTACTTTCCACTGCTCAGTGATGTCGATTTGATCTTGAATATAAACCCCGTAACTGTGCTGTACTTCAGTGCTGTTAAATAAAAGTGAGCCTTCGGGTGCCGTTTGCCCATACACGGGGTTATACATATTGATTGCATAGCGCGTATCTTCAAGCGTAGGGCGGTATCTGTACCAGAGTTTATCAAAATCAAACTTGCTGGCATCTGCGCCAATTAATAAGTGATGGGTAAACCCAGCAGCAGTAACGCTACCACTTAGCTCAGTGCGCGCTGAGATGTTTTTAGTTTGAAAATCACGCTCGTTATGTTGCCGACTTAAGGTTTCGCCATCAGTAAAATAAAGCTGCCTGCTAGGGGCGAGTTCAGCATCACTCGATTCGCTTATAAATTTAGAATCGCTATAGCTAAGCCCATTTAAAAGTGACCATTGCCCTATTTGATGCTCAAAGGTCAGTTGATGAGAAATCGCATCAACCTCTGTTGGTTTGTCGCTTGGCTCACCTAAAAACGTTTCAATAGGTAATGCGTCTATCTTCCCATCTAGAGCAACAATACCACGGTCAAACGTCACACTCTGATCAACATACTCTAGTTCATAATTTAATTTTGTTGTGTCGGATATTAACCAAAGAATTGAAGGTGTGATCACCGTTTTTTTATTTTCGTGGTAGTCTCTAAAACCCTCACCGTCTTCAATTGCACCGTTTATTCTAAAAGCAACTTGATCATTAATTGCATTAGTGTAGTCGCCTTCAGCGCGATAACTTTGCCAGCTACCGGCTGTTACTTTCAAAGAACCCTGCTCTTCAAACTGTGGCTTTTTAGTGATGATATTAATAGTACCGCCAGGCTCAGAACGGCCATAAAGAGCTGAGCCAGGCCCTTTCATCACTTCTACATAATCAATATTGCTAGTATCGCGGGTACCACTAAAACTTCGACCCGATGAAAAACCATTAATTAAAAAGCCTGAAGGAATATTCTCATCGCCTACTAACCCACGTATTGCAAAGCTTTCCCACAATCCACCAAAATCATTTTGTTCAGAAATACTCGGCGTTAAATCAAATATATCGGTGAGTGTAGTCACTCCTGCGTCATCGAGGTTTTCTGCTGATATAAACTCAATACTTTGTGGTTGCTCGCTTAAAGGCACATCGCCACGAAAAGCTTGTCTAACCCCCGAAACCGCTATTTTCTCAATGTTATCTGATGCTGAAGCTGCGTATACAGAAGGCGCTAAAATGGTACTTATAGCAATTGTTAGGGCTGATATTTGGTATCGATTTATTAAGTTCATTCTATCTCTTAGATATCATACAAGCTTAATCGGTTAAGTTTTCACTAAAAAAATTTTTAACTAGAGCCGATTAAACAAGCACGAAATACAAATGGTAATAATTGTTATTTGCAATAATATACAAGCAGAATAAAAAGAGCTACCCTACAGCAACAAATTTTACAAAGTTATTAGGGGTTGTTTTTATTTTTGAGTTAAACGTATTCAACATCGAAAAATAAATACCTCCTAAAATTTAGAGAAAAAAATGAAAATATTACCTTTCGCCTGCATGGCATTAGTCACTTCAATATCAAGCGCATACAGCGAACAAGCACAGGCTCATGCAATATGGTTTGCAGAGCGTGAATCGCCCCGAGTTCATCGGAGACCAGTTTGTTTAAGTCAGGCCACTTTACCTGACTCGTTTAAATTATCATAGTAGTCTGTTTCATATTGAGCTGGTGAAATATACCCAATTGAAGATAATAAGCGTTGATTATTAAACCAATTGACCCACTCTAACGTTGCGTATTCAACAGCATCAACATTCTTCCACGGGCCATTTCTGCGAATAATCTCTGTTTTAAATAATCCATTTATTGTTTCAGCCAATGCATTGTCATAAGAGTCACCCACACTGCCTACAGACGCTTGAATTCCAGCTTCAGCAAGTCGCTCAGTGTATCGTATAGACAAATATTGGCTGCCTCTGTCGCTGTGGTGAATTAACCCTTCGGGGTTGCCACGATGCCAAATAGCTTGCTCTAACGCATCAAGAATAAGCTCTGTGTGCATTGTCGTTGATACACGCCAACCTACAATGTATCGTGAAAAAACATCTATCACGAAAGCGACATAAACAAACCCACTCCATGTGGCAACATAGGTGATGTCAGCTACCC
The DNA here is from genome assembly GCF_000764215.1 of Pseudoalteromonas sp. ND6B. Taxonomy (NCBI): domain Bacteria; kingdom Pseudomonadati; phylum Pseudomonadota; class Gammaproteobacteria; order Alteromonadales; family Pseudoalteromonadaceae; genus Pseudoalteromonas; species Pseudoalteromonas sp. ND6B. The sequence goes on along the minus strand of NZ_JQFL01000003.1, from coordinate 770 downwards.
AAAGTTGATTTGGCTGCTCAGCAGTAAATTGACGATTAACTAAATCAAGTGGCTTATCTTGTTGCTCGTCAGGTATCGTTGTCTTATGTGCTTTACCCCGACGAACACCTTGAATTCCCATAACTCGCATCAATCGTTCGACTGTACAGCGGGCGACTTGATGGTCGTCAAGCTGTAGCTGCTTCCATATTTTTCTTGCACCATAAACTGACATATTATCCTCCCACACTTCGCGAATGAGTATTATCAGCTCAGCATCACGCTTTTTGCGGTTAGACAGTCGCTCAGGCTCTCTTTGTATCTGTTTATGAGAATAATACGTTGATGGTGCAATCGGCAATTCCTTGCAAATTGACTCGACACCGTAATGCTCTCTGCAAGCATCAATAAAATCCACTATTACTTCTGTTTGCGGTCGAGCTCCGCTTGGGCGAAAAAAGCGGCAGCTTGCCTCAGGATATCATTCGTTCGCTTGAGCTCTTTATTCTCGCGCTCTAAGACGGCAAGGCGTTCTTCAGTTGATTGCGTATTAGAAGAGGGTTTAGACGGTTGAGCTTGAGATTTCTTGACCCATGCTCTAAGTGTTTCTGGGGTACATCCCAGTTTATCTGAAATCGATACTAGCGCAGCCCAAAGAGAAGGGTATTCATGCTGTTGTGTGGTAACAAGCCTAATTGCACGTTCACGAAATTCTGATGTATAGCGATTTGATTTTTTCATAGTTCCAGTTTCTCAAGTTATTGAGTCTCTGGCAAACACGGGGCGATTCA